>CAZTCS010000003.1:56443-85516 GCA_964611995.1 uncultured Sediminibacterium sp.
GATCTGCGAGAATTGAAGGTAATAACACAACTATTGCGGAATACTTTGAAACCAAACTTACCGATGTTAAGAACGTACCCCCAAGCATTAAAGAGATACAGAACATTGAAAAAGCGATGGAGTTTATTGAAAACAATGTTTTGAAACAACCCTTTAATCGAGCATTCATTAGCGAGATGCATAAAATGATTGTTGATACACTTCCTATACCACCAAACGGTGAGGGCGACATTACACCAGGTGAATATCGGAAAACCAATATTAAAATCAACAAATCCGAGCATCAGCCCCCAGATTGGTTGAAAGTGAATGATTATATGGATGAGTTGTTTGATTTTATTAATAAGGAGGATAGTCCTAAATACGATTTATTAAAGGCAGCGATTGCTCATCACCGCTTTGTGTGGATACACCCTTTTGGAAATGGGAATGGGCGAACTGTTAGACTGTTTACTTATGCAATGCTTGTTAAAACGGGTTTTAATGTCAACATTGGAAGAATTATTAATCCAACAGCAGTTTTCTGTAGTAATCGTAATGATTATTATAATTATCTGGCAGAAGCAGACAAAGGAACTGATGATGGCATTACTAAATGGGTTGAATATGTGTTGACTGGTCTAAAAGAAGAAATTGAAAAGATAGATAGGTTGTCCGATTATGAATATTTAAAAAAAGAAATTTTATCACCTACCATTTCTCATTCTTTAGAACGGAAATATATTACACCGGCCGAATCGGAGATTTTGAAAAAAGTGACAGAAAAACAACTTATACAGGCAGCTGATGTAAAAGATTTTTTCCCTGGAAAGCCCAATTCGGAAGTTTCACGACAGATACGAAAACTAATAGACAAAA
This sequence comes from uncultured Sediminibacterium sp., assembly GCA_964611995.1. Classification (GTDB taxonomy): domain Bacteria; phylum Bacteroidota; class Bacteroidia; order Chitinophagales; family Chitinophagaceae; genus Sediminibacterium. The sequence continues at coordinate 57,302 of CAZTCS010000003.1, forward strand.
AAATGCTGGTTCCAGAAAGAGAGGGCACAAGAAAATATGTACTAAGGTTCGATAATAATTACCTGTTACGAGGAGTCATAAAATCTTTGGGAGAAAAAGGGTTTCTTCCAGTGAGGGATTAATAAATTATTCTTTTATAGTTATAGGATCAGTAGCACAGAAATAAACTATTTGGACATTGGATATTCGATATTCCTCTGTTCTAAAAGATTAACACCCCCATCTGAATCGATCCATAGCTTTGTGCGTTAAGCTGGCCGGCGGTTTCTTTAGATTGGTGTATAAAGGCAATTTTGGTATTAAAGCGTTTTTGGGCATAACAAATACCCCATTCCTGCTCAAAAACCCATGTTTCCGGGGTAGTAAGTACGGCGCTGTTTTTATTGGTGAACAATCCACCCTGTAAACTTGCATTATATATCTGCGTCTGTACAGAGGGGTGAACGTAGAGGAACAATTCCATTTTCTTTTTTGGAGCTGCATAACCGCTGCTCATCCTTGTATTAAAAAGCGTGGAACTATGATTGCTTTCATAGGAACCAATACAAAAAAGAGCACCCAGTTTTGCGTTGGTAAATTGTGTACCCAAACTTGCCGAAGCAACCGGCACCATTTTGAATACCTGTCCAAGCTTGAACAGGGTTTGTGCATAGGAAGCCGTAAGATCAATGCCCAGTGCATTCGGCACCTGGTATTTCCATCCTTCAAATTTTTTAAAATTCAGTAAGCTATGATAGCCATTCTGCAGGGCCTCACCAAGAGATGCTTTTCCTACCAGACCCAATGTTACACCCCATTGTAATAAAGCATCATTCCGATAACTGCTGATGGAACGATAATCTGCGTATAAATAACCACAATATGGCCGGTCTATTTCATGTGTAGTTTCTGCCTTTTTGGATAAGGGGGTAAATATTTTCTGTCCTAATTCAAAGGAATGAATTCGTTTAACCCTGGTAGCTGTATCGGCAATACGGTAGTTTAATTTAATGCCATTGGTATAATAGGCATCCTTTATCTGAAACAGGTATGCATCGTTTTCTGTGGTTACAGTAAACGCTTTTCGGGGAATAAATTTTTGCTGCGCATTACTGCATATAAACACTAACGAGCTGGCAATCGTTAAAAAAAACCTCATTAGGGGGGAAGTAGTTTCTGCGTCTAAGATAAACCTAATTAATGATGAATATCCAATATTCAATGTCCAACTTCGAAGTTGGATATTGGATATTCATTATTCTATTTTCATCATTCCCACCGCTTCTTTGATCAGTTCCTGCTCATAGCCCTTTTGTAACAGGTATTGGCTGGTTTTTGAACGGCGGGAAATAGGGGTTTCCTTATTTAGGGTAAGCCATTTGGTTCGGGCTAGTTTTTGTAAAATGGCCCGATAATCATCCTCATCTATTTCTTTTAAGGCAGATTTAATGTTGGCGGTGCTGATCCTTTTTTGCTTTAATTCATATACAATTTTAACCCGCCCCCATTTCTTTAACCGGAAATGTCCACCAGCAAATTGTGCGGCAAAACGGGCTTCATTCAGGTAATCTTCTTCAATTAAGCGGCTTATCAAGGTTTCAACAGCTGTTTTGGGCAAACCATAGCCATATAGCTTTTCCCTAACCTCAAAGTGGCATCGCTCCTGGTAGGCACAATAATGTTTTATTTTTTGCCATGCCTGTTCGGGTGTAAGCTTGTTTCGAAGGGCCATGCGTACAATAAATTGTGTTTTTATTAGTTATATTTGTTAGAAACCGAGAACTCGTTACATGAACCTTATTCAGCATGCAGTTTGTTTGATTGATGATGATAAGATCTATCAATTCACCGCACGAAAAATGCTGGAAGCTACCGGTATGGCCAGAACCATACAATCATTCTATGACGGTAGTGAGGCACTCGCTTTTTTCACCAGTGAAAATAGTAAGGATGCAGCGAATTTACCCGATGTGATTTTTCTAGACATCAATATGCCGGTGATGAATGGTTGGGAATTTCTGGAAGAGTATGAGAAACTCAACAAAGACCTGCCGAAAACCATGTCGCTCTATGTGGTAAGTTCTTCGGTAGATGATGCCGATATACGCCGCTCACGCGAGTTTACCACCGTTACAGATTATATAGTAAAGCCTATTACACGCATGCGTTACCAGGAATTACTGGAAACCATTGGCTCAATTCCCTAAGCCAATTCACAACTGATTAACATTGCCCATTTTTTAGTACCCGGTACCTTCAATTTAGGTAGCGGAATATTAACAATTTGCATTAGGTTTGTTGCAAACCTAAATTCCACAGAATGAAATTTATTGTTTCTTCCTCTTCTCTCTTAAAACACCTGCAGCAGATCAGCGGTGTGATTAATGCGAATACGGTGTTACCTATTCTGGAGGATTTTCTATTTGAAATACAGGATAAAAAACTGAATGTAGTTGCTACCGATCTGGAAACCGTTATGCGTGTTCAGATGGATGTTGAAAGTAAAGTAAATGGCAAGGTTTGTATTCCAGCCAAAATCCTGATGGATTCTTTAAAAAACATTGCAGATCAACCACTTACGTTTAATATCGACAAAAATTTCGCTATTGAAATCACCAGCGATAATGGTAAATACAAGGTAATGGGTGAGAACCCCGATAATTTCCCCAAAGAACCCGCTGCCGATGATACAACAGGTTTTGAAATGACCAGCGGTGGGTTGCTTACCGCCATCAATAAAACACTGTTTGCTGTTAGTAACGATGATCTGCGTCCGGCTATGACGGGTGTTTTCTTTGAACTATCTAAAGATGGGGTTCAGTTTGTTGCAACCGATGCACACAGGCTGGTTAAATACAAGCGCACAGATGCAAAAGCTACTAAAACGGATTCCTTTATTGTTCCAAAAAAACCGTTGAATCTGTTAAAGAATGCCTTGCCGGATAACGACGATGCAATTACTGTTAGTTATAACAGTAACCATCTTTTTGTAAATCATGGGTCTACCCAAATGATTTGTCGCCTTATTGATGCGCGTTTCCCGGATTATAAAGTGGTAATTCCAACAGATAATCCTTATAAACTGATCGTAAATAAAGCCGACTTCCAGAATGCCCTTCGTCGTGTAAACGTATTTAGTAATAAGAGCACCAACCAGGTTGCTTTAAATATTACTGGAAGCGAATTACAAATGGCTGCGCAAGACATCGACTTCAGCTTTGAAGGAAATGAAAGAATGAGCTGTCAATATGATGGAGAAGATCTGCAGATAGCTTTCAACGCTAAATTCCTGATTGAAATGCTGAACGCAGCAGATACGGAAGATGTAAAAATGGAACTTTCTACCCCAACCAAAGCGGGATTGATCAAGCCTACCGAACAAGCCGAAGGCGAAGACCTGCTCATGCTGGTTATGCCGCTGATGCTGAATAACTAGGATTTTTGATTTTGATGATTTTTAGGACCCCGGAGTAATTTCTGGGGTTGTTTTTTTGGGGAGAAAAGTCCAAAGTCCGGAAGACGGGAGGATTTGGCGTAAAGTTTTGAGGGTCCTCGATAAGAGATTAATCTTTCCGACACCGGACTTTCGGACTCCCGGTCTTTCCAACTTCCCCCAACATTCACTAACTTGAACCAACAATTGCACCCCATATATGATCGACTCTATTATTCAATATTTCAGTACCATTCCCAGTTTGCACAGGGCATTGATTCTTGCTGGGGGCATTACTTTTTTCTGGATCATCGAAGGAGCTATTCCTTTATTCAAATTCAGTTATAATAAATGGAAACATGCTTCCATTAATATATTCTTTACCCTAACTACCATTGTCATCAATTTTGCTTTTGCCCTGGTTATTGTACAATCGAGCGACTGGGCAGTAGCAAATAAAACAGGAATACTGCAGTGGATTGAAATGCCGCAATGGATTTTCCTTATTGGTGGGCTTATGTTACTGGATCTGGTAGGCGCATGGTTCATTCATTTTATTGAACACAAGGTAAAATGGATGTGGAAGTTTCATATGGTACACCATGCGGATACACATGTAGATACCACTACTGCTAACCGGCACCATCCGGGTGAAAGTGTGTTTCGTGCTGTTTTTACCACGATCGGGGTAGTTGTTTGCGGGGCTCCTATGTGGCTGGTGATGTTATACCAGAGTTTGAGTGCAGTATTATCGCAATTCAATCATGCAAATATCCGCTTACCTCTTTGGCTCGATAAGGCTATTAGCTGGGTAATCGTATCGCCTGATATGCATAAGGTACACCACCATTATATGCGACCCCAAACCGACTCAAATTATGGTAATATATTCTCCATATGGGATCGCCTGTTCGGCACATTCAATTATACTCCCGTAGAAAAACTACGCTACGGACTAGATGTACTCGACGACAGCACCGACGGCAAACTTGGCTATCAACTGAAAATACCGTTCGATAATACCGTTAAGACCGATAGATAGAAAACAGATGAATATTGAATATCGAATGTCGAATATTGAAGTAGGATACTGCTTTACTTGGATATTGGATATTCGATATTCAACATTCAATATTCATTTTCCTTCCGATTGCTCATCTTTGCTGAAATTTGATTCATGAAAATTGCTGCTTTTATACCTGCGCGATATGCTGCCACAAGATTTCCTGCAAAACTCATGCAACAACTGGGTGATAAGTCTGTGATACGACACACTTATGATAATACGGTTGCAACTGGTTTGTTTAATGAAGTGTATGTGGTAACGGATAGTGAGGTTATTTTCCAGGAAATAAGTAATAATGGCGGTAAAGCTATTATGAGCCAGCGTTCGCATGAAAGCGGTAGTGACCGGATAGCAGAAGCGGTGGCTGACCTCGATATAGATATTGTTGTAAACGTGCAGGGCGATGAACCCTTTGTTAAAAGGGAGCCATTGGCGCAATTATTACAGGTTTTTGAAGGTGAAAATGGTAAACAGGTGCAGGTCGCTTCTTTAATGCAGGTATTGAAAGAACAAAAGTTTATCGAAGACCCGAACTATGTAAAAGTGGCAATTGACAATCGCAATAATGCTTTAATGTTCTCAAGAAGTGTGATACCCTACCCAAGAAGCACATCAACACCCATTACCTATTATGAACATATTGGTGTTTACGCATTCAGGAAGCAGGCACTATTGAATTTTACTGCATGGGCCATGACTCCCCTTGAATCGGCTGAAAAAATTGAATGTTTACGCTATCTTGAAAATGGGGTTTCTATTAAAATGGTCATAACAGATTATATGGGAGTAGAAATAGATACTCCTGAAGACCTGGAAAGAGCTGCAGCTTTATTGGGTTGATAAATGCATTCAAATGCATACAACAGTGGCGGGCAAAACCTATCTTTACAGAACCCCGGTTTTTACCCAAACTGATTGACGCATGAGTACTTCCCAAAAGAGCAAAGCACCTAAAATGTATGGCAGGGTTCGCTGGTTATTTTTCTTCTCAATTCTTACCCTGGTATGTTTGGGTGGGGTGCTATACCAACAACAGCAAAACCTTACTAAAACCGGTTACTGGCTTTCGCATACTTATTCTATACTGAAAGAAGTATCACAGCTTAAATCGGTTATTGCACAGGCTGAATCTTCCACGAAAGATTATATGCTTTCGAAAGATACTGCCTGGAAACCACAAGTGCTCCATATACAAGCAGAAGCAACACAACTGATACAACAACTGGAAACAAGGTTTAAAGGAGACACCGCTTTTTCAATCGACCAGCTTTCTACACTTAAACAATTGGTTGCTAATAAAAATGCATTTCAATTGGGTGTGCTTCAGGGTAACCAATCGCCCACAGAAATATCTGATAGAATAGGATATGGTGGAGAAGGCACCATGATTGCGCAATCAATCTATAAAATACTGGATGATATTACCGCAGAAGCTGAAACACTGCTGATAACCCGGGGTACAATCAATGAAAGAACTTATTCAAGTATCGGGTACACTTCTTTAATTGGTGGTGTAATTGCGTTTATGGTTGTACTGATATTAATTATACAACTGAATAGAGATTTGGCCCTTCGTAAAAAAGCAGAAGAAAGTGTTGGATACAGTGATGAAAAGTACAGGAACATCATCGAAAATGCCAGCGTGGTATTGTATACAACCGATGTGAACGGAACAATAACTTTTGCCAATAAACAAGTGGGAGAACTTACGGGATATACTGTAGAGGAATTAATTGGAAAAGATTTTTCATTTCTATTGCACCCATCCTGGTTGCAACAGGTATTTAACCATTATACCAACCAGTTTCAACAAAGAATTCCTTCAACCACATTAGAATTTATTACCAGAACAAAAAGTGGCCAGCAGAAATGGGTAGAACAAACGGCGCAACTGCTCATTAAGGATAATATTGTAACCGGCTATCAGTGCATGGTAAAAGATATTACCGAAAAGAAAAAAATAGAACTCGAGTTAAAAGAATCAGAACAAAGAAGAAAGGAAAACCAGTTAAGACTTGAATCAATCATGGAGAATACGACTTCCCTGATTTTTATCAAGAACCTTGATGGCAAATACATTATGATCAACAGGAGATTCCGGGAAGTAATGGGTGTTACAGATGAAATGGTGATCAATAAAACAGATTATGATTTTAGTGAAAAAGAAACAGCAGATCATTACAAACGCTTAGATGATGAAGTGTTCAGCACAAGAAAACCGGTAGAATCAGAAGAGTGGATCTATGGTCCGGAAGGAAGAAAAAATTTGCTGGTGATCAAATTTCCACTGATGGATCATAAAAAGAAAATCTTTGGCATCAGTGGTATTGCAACAGATATAACAGACAGGGTACTCTACCAGCAAAAACTTATTGAAGCGAGAAAGAATGCGGAAGAAGCAAAGCAAATGCAGGAGCAATTTCTGGCCAATATGAGCCATGAAATAAGAACTCCTATGAATGGAATACAAGGAATGACAAACCTGCTCATGCAGACCCAGCTCGATGAGCAGCAGAAAGAATTTACCGGAATGATCAAACGTTCGGTGAATAACCTGCTGGTGATAGTAAATGATATCCTCGACTTCTCGAAAATAAAAGCCGGTAGGGTTACCATCGATAAGACTGCTTTTAGTATTCGTGAAGTGATTAATGGTATTAAGGCTCAGTTTGAACATGAAACCAACCGTAAAGAATTACAATTGCTGGTTGAGTGTGAGCCTGGGCTGCCAGAATCAGTAACGGGAGATCCATACCGGTTGAACCAGGTGCTGGTTAATATTATCGGCAACGCAATAAAATTTACTGTAGCAGGTCAGGTTAAATTAACGGTTGAACAGCTAAATCAACAAGGAACAAAAGCCGAATTCCTTTTTACGGTAGCTGATACCGGGATTGGAATACCAGACGATAAAAGAGCAATTATTTTTGATGCGTTTACACAAGCAGGTCCGGATATTGCGAGAAATTATGGCGGTGCCGGCTTAGGCCTGGCCATATGTAAAGGTTTGGTTGAATTACAACATGGAACTATTACCGTAACCAATATACCTGGTGGCGGCTCTATCTTCTCAGTTAAACTTCCTTATGAAATAATTGCCAAAGAATCAGCCGAAGAAACCGAAGATGAGTCGCTCTTGTTAAAGGGCAAAAATTTCCTGGTGGTAGAAGATAATGAAGTTAACCAGAAGCTGGTGAGTTATGTGCTCAAAAAAGTGGGTGGTGTGGTCGACATTGCAAATAATGGGCAAATGGCGATTGATCTCGTTGAAAAAGCGTTAGACAAGTATGATCTGATTATCATGGATATTCAGATGCCGGTAATGGATGGTTATGAAGCCACCGAATATATCAGAAAGACCTTACAACTTAAAACACCCATTATTGCCATGACGGCAACTGCCCTGAAAGGCGATCAGGAAAAGGCAGATCAGGTGGGAATGGATGAGTTTATGCTCAAACCATTTGAATTTGATGATTTGTATAAAAGATTATTAAAACTACTTTCACCAAAGAAAGTATCGAACAACCCAAATACAACCATAATGAGCGGAGAAAAATTGTATGATCTTTCCTTATTGGAAGGATTAGATGATAAAGATTCTTTGTTGGATGTTTTAAACCTTTTCCTTGAAAACACACCGAATCAGATAAAAGAGTTGCAGGCTATCGGAACCACTGAACAGTATGATGATATTTATAAGCTGGCCCATAAACTAAAAGGAGCGCTGGCAATGCTTCAGGCATCCAGGATATCAGAATTACTGGGTAAAATTGAAGCTGATGCCAGGGAAAAGAAACATACAGATACGATCGAAGAAAAAATTAAAGAAGTGAGTCAGCTTTTTGATAAAATGCAGGCCCAGTTGATGGAAGAAAAACAACATATCATGGGGCAATAGGAGAAAACACGTACTTTTAAATTCAATATCCAAATTATCCCGACTGAATATGAAAATTCTTGTAGCTGAAGATGAACCCATGTTGTTGAAAACAATTGAACTTAAGCTTAAGAAAGAAGGCTATGAAGTAATTACAACACATGATGGTAGAGAAGCCATTTCACAGATAGAAGCACTTAATCCTGATCTGGTAATTTCTGATATAATGATGCCTTACGCATCCGGATTAGAGATTACGGCCATGCTTAAACAAAAAACCGATAAACAAATACCCATCATCATCTTATCTGCGATGGAGCAGGAAAAAGTTGTAATGGAGGCATTTGAACTCGGGGCCGATGATTATATAACAAAACCGTTTAGCCTGAACGAACTATCCATCCGGGTTAAAAGACTGATGGCCCGTTCCGGAAAATCCTGATCAAAGATAACTTAGTCAGTAAGCTATGCGATTATCAACAATCTTTAAATACTGTTGTTTTTCAATCCTGTTTATTACAGCTGAAAAAGCTATTTCTCAGGTCGATACAACGAGTTCTGATGGTTTATTGATTGCGGCCAAAAAAGCAGCTTTCGACGAAGATAATTACCCCCAAGCCAAAACCTATTTATACAAGGCCCTCTCGATTAGTCCGAATTATGCCGATCTGCGTGTATTTCTAGGAAGAATTTATACCTGGACCAGAAACTACGATAGCGCAAAAATTTGTTTTGAAACGGTGTTAAAACAAACACCAGGTTACGAAGATGCCTGTAATGCCTATGCAGACATGACATTCTGGAAAGACGATTACCAGAAGTCTTTAAGTGTTGCTGAGGAGGGTCTTTCACATAACCCCAAATCTGAAAGTTTACTATTGAAGAAAGCCAGGGCTTTAAATGCCATGCGCAGGTATATAGATGCAGATAAGGCCGTGCAGGAACTGGTAACATTGAATAAAAATAATACAGAAGCCAGGGCTCTGGCTAATCGCATTCGTGAAAATGCCGCTAAGAATAAAATAGGGGTCAGCTACGATTTTGTAACTTTTGATAAACAGTTTGCAGATCCCTGGCACCTGGTTAGTGTAGATTATGGAAGAAATACAGGGATCGGTTCTATTACCGGTAGAATAACTTATGCAAACCGTTTTAAAACAAACGGATACCAATACGAACTGGAAGCTTATCCAAGAATATCTAATACATTTTATAGTTATGTTGGATTAGGTTATTCTGATCAGGTAGGTGTATTTCCGCAATGGAGAGGCGGATTTTCATTATATGCCAATCTTCCAAAAAGTTATGAAGCGGAGCTAGGGGTTCGTTATTTAAAATTTACCGGGTCACCCACCTGGGTATATACCGGCTATCTAGGCAAATATTATAAAAGCTGGTTGTTTGGGGCCAGAACCTATATTACTCCAAGTAACTTCACCAGCACCGTTTCCTCTTCGTATAATATTTCTGCACGATATTATTATGCAAGCGCAGATGATATGCTGGGTTTTAATGTAGGATATGGTATTTCTCCCGATGATCGATTTAATGCCATTCAAATCAACGGAAATACCAAACTTATTTCTTACAAAGCAGGCATTATATTTAAAAAGAAAGTAGCACGATTTAATGTATTTACGATCGACGGGGGGTGGTTTAACCAGGAATACCTACCGAAAACAATCGGCAATCAATATCAAATCAGTGTTGCATGGCTGAGAAGGTTCTAAAGAAAAATACAAAACGCATATCGATATCATGGAGAGGCATGCTTGTGCTCTCTTTTTTTCTGCTCCCCTTCCTGATGATGTTGGTTTGGTATCTCACACCCAACAGAAAATTACTAATCGCTATTGTTGATAAAACAGTTATTCAATATCCCGGACAGGAACATATATCCCTGCATTGGGTTTTGAACCAGGAAAAATTTACCAAGACTAAATCTGAACCATACGACCCAGACCTTGATTATTTTGGCTTTTTTCCGATGGAAAAACAGAAATACAAGTTAAAAGGATTAGAAAGGTTTGATTCTGCTCAACTCGCTGACCTTAGTAATAAGGCAGATGCGGCATATATAACAGACGCTTATGGGGTATATAGAAATGAATGGCTTAAAGTGGGCGACATAAAAGATAGGTCTGGACTGGTTTACGGCGGAATGAGTAAGCAGGATTTAATGTTTTTAAAAATTATGAAAGCAAAAAGAAAGCTTATCATAACAGAGTTTAACTCAATTGGATCGCCTACAGATACAAGCATCAGAAGACAGTTTGAAGAAATGTTTGGGATGAAATGGTCGGGATGGATTGGCAGGTATTTCGAAACTTTTGATACCACTATTAACAAGGAACTACCCCAATGGCTGATTAAAAATTATCAACGAACACATAATAATCAATGGCCATTTAAAAAAAGTGGCATCGCCTTTATTCATGCAGGAAATGATCAGGTAGTGATCCTGGAAAATGAAACGCATCTTAAAAGAGCTTTACCTTTTATCTATTCAACAAAAAAGAGAGCTGCCCATTACGGTATTCCGGAAAGTATTAAATACTCTTTTTGGTTCGACATTATTAGCGTCGATTATAAACAAAACGAAGTGTTTTCGAATTTTGATATAAGTGTAAATACCCATGGAGCAAAAGAACTGGCAAAGTATAATATACCCAATCGATTTCCTGCTATAACTGCCCATCTGGCAAAGGACTATCGCTTTTTTTACTTTTCAGCCGACTTTTGTGACAATCCGGTTTCGCTTAATTCTTCCTATTTTAAAGGTGTGGGTTATTTTAAATGGTTGATGTACACAAGAGGAGAACCACTTGAACGGAAAAGCTTTTTCTGGAGACTTTACCGTCCACTTCTTACCACTATTCTAAATGATTATTACCGATCCTTGCACTAGTTTTTAGTGACCGCCAAATTTTATAACAAGGCTGTCTGGCATTAGACGACCACTCTTCATAAAATCCTTATTCATCTGTTTAAACCTGTTGAATGCCGATTTGAGGATCATGGTTTGTTCCGGATTATTATCTGGTTCAAGGTCCATTTCAGGGGAGATTTTGAATAAATTATCTCCGTTCAGCATATAGTTTCCACGTACAAAATCATTTAAATCGGGCTTGGTTTGTTTTAATGGAATAGCGTGAATATTCCTGAATCCTGCAGCGGTATCAATGCCATTACCTATCCATGCACCAATAGAAGGCATATCAAGGCGATGACTATATTTCAGCCATGCAGATAAAGTTGGTGCAATATCAAAATGACTGGAAATAGAAGAAAATTTTCTGCTGGTATTTAGCATTGGTGAGTAAATAAGCAAAGGCACATGGTATCGGTCTAATTTTGTACTCATCGGTATTTCAGGCATACGGTGATCGCCTGTTATCAGGAACACTGTATTTGCAAAATCGGCCCTCTTACTATATGCTTTAATAAATTGTTCAATAGCCTGGTCTACGTATAAAATACTAGCGTATTGTTTTGAATAATTCCGGTACTGCTTCTTTTTATCCTCAGAAAAATTAAGCTCCTGCATTCGTTGCTCAAAACGGTTTATATAAAACGATTCATTGTTTATCAGGAATGGATTATGCGTAGCAACAGTGAAAATAATTTTTAAGGAAGGTGTAATTGTATCGGTATCAGTAAGTACATATTTTAACAAAGAAGCATCATCGTAACCCCAACTGAAACCAGAGGATGATGCAGGTAATTTTTGATAACCTTTGGCCGGGAAGGTTTTTTCATCGTAGATATGTTTAATGCCGGTTTTGTTTAAAAATCCAGACATATTGTCGAATGAAGCATCACCACCATAATAAAAGAAAGTATTATATCCATTATGGTTTAAAAGATTAACCAGTGAATTGTGTTTAGGCATTTCATCTTCCAGTTCATTGAACCCTGTTTCTGCAAATGGGAGTGAGCCTAAGATAGAAGGCAAGCCCGCAAAACTTCTGCCACTCGTACTCAGGAAATTTTCCCAGTATAAACTCTTGGTTGAAAGAGAGTCCAGAAAAGGAGTAAAGTTTCCCAGGTATGCATTTCGGTTACTGAATGCACGACCCAAGCCCTCAACCAATAGAATTACAATATTCGGTGGGGTTGAATCAGCATTATTGAAAAAAGGAGCCAACACATTCGCGCTGCTGTCTGAATTATGCAGGAAGGGAAAATTTTTATCGAGTTGTATGTTTTCAAGCGTTTCGCTAGCAAAATAATCATCACTATAAATATCCAGGCTTGTTGCAGAAGGGAAAAAATGATCGAAAGATGCTTTATAAAAATGATAGGATTTATTCAGTGAGAGATTATTACTGAATTCCTGACCAGGCTGCATATTATTGGTAATCTTCGTAATATCCCTGATGCCTGCAATGGAGGTAATGAGGATAAAGAAAACCACAATGCCATCATTCGGAATCAGGAGACGCGGTAATTTAATCAGGCTTACCAGATAAAAAATGCAACAACCGATAATCAATAAAATAGAATAAACTGAAACACTACCGGAAGAGCCAACAGTTTGCTCAATATCTGCCCATGAATAACTCCAGAGGTCAGCTCCTAATGGAACAAGGGAACTTACAAAGTATTGCGACAGCAAGAGCTGCGTAAGCATAAGAAAAGATCCAAATACTATAAAGCCAATATGTGCAACTTTTTTTCTAATGATAAACAATAAGGTAAATGGTATATATCCCCAGATAGTAATTAAAGTAGCAAAAGCACTGTCTTTTGCCATTCCATACAATACGATCCGATCAAAATGTTCAGATTTCCCATGTGCATAAATATCGAGTCCTAACTCTATCCATCTTGCAACAATAAACAGGAACAACAATACCAATACATGTGCTACATAGTAGCGGAAAGATTCAAATAATACACCGGGTATTTTGGAAATAAATGGATCGATGATTCTTTTATAAAAAGAAAGCTTTGGTTGATCAGCTGGCTCCTCAATAATTACTGGCTCAGGTACAACAACTACAGGAACTTCTTCTATTGGCACAGGGGTATTATCGGCTGTCTTTTTTGCAAAACCTTGTCGGGTCATTTCACCCCAGCTCTTTTTCTTTCTGAAATAATCAAAATAACCTTTGATAGCGCTCCATACCACAAATGGATGAAAATAGAATGGCTCGGTAACTGCGGTTAATATAAGTATCAAGATATCCGTTCGCCGTTTATATTGGTTGTAAGTAATTACTTCCATTAAAATGGCGAAGGCAGAATAGAGATAACCAAAGGAAATAATAAAAAGTAGGTAGGCGAAAAAGAAACCCCAATCCATTAATCCAAATGCCGCGAAAATAAAGAAGCAAACAAAACCGAAAAACTCAATTACAGGGGCACACATTTCAAAGAAAAACCAGTAGGGATAACTCAACATTCCCAATAAACCATATTTTCTGTTGAAGAACATTTTTTTGTGAAACTTGAGTGTTTCAATAGTACCTCTGGTCCACCTGTTTCTTTGACGACCCAGTATATCGAAGCTACTGGGTGCTTCTGTCCAGCATAATGGATCAGGAATATAAGTTACCCTGTATTTCTCATTACGCTCTTCCATATATCGCCGCATTCTCACCACCAACTCCATGTCTTCCCCCACTGTATTAGGGTCGTATCCACCACATTTAATCGCAATCTCTTTATCAAAAGCCCCAAACGCACCAGAAATCAGCATCAATCCGTTTAACCTGCTCCATGCCATTCTACCCAAAATAAAAGCGCGGATATATTCAAGTATCTGCATCCGTGGTAGGTAGTCGGAAGCCAGTTTTACTTTCACGAGTTTACCATCTTCAATAACACAGGAATTGGCAATTCTAACCACTCCTCCGGAAGCAATTACTTTATCACCAGATTCTTCCAGAAAGGGTTTGATCATTTTCAATAATGCATCCTGCTCCAGTATACAATCAACATCAATACAAACCAGGTATTTATTGGAAGAGATATTAATACCTACATTAAGTGCATCGGCTTTTCCTCCGTTAACTTTATCTACTACCAATAATTTTTGGTAAATAGGATTGCGACTTTTATAAACACCCCGTACCTCTTTGGTTTTTATTTTATAGTCAACGAAATAGTCCACTTTCTCGAGTTCATAAGCTGAAATCAATTTTTGCAAACAATCGTCCTTACTACCGTCATTGATAACAATCAATTCAAGGTTTGTATAGTAAATAGATAAGAGTGAGCGTACGTTATCTATGATGGTCATGCCTTCGTTGTACGCAGGCGCCAGAATACTAACGGAAGGAGAATGTACAGAAGAAGCCAGTATCCGATAATCAGTAAAACTATTTTTATTTACATACTTGCGTGTTTCACCAATTGAAAATATCGCTATGGCTATATAGGATAATAGCAGCAGCGTGGAATAAATAAATATTCCGTAGGTAAGTATGTCAAATAATATATCTTTTATTAAAATCCAGTTCATTTAACAGTTTTAACATGGCCTAGTATTCGCTGAAAAGGTTCGGGTTCTAGTAAGGCTCTTTTTTCAAGTATAGTCATTCCATCCGTACAATTATTAGCAAGTACGATGGCGGCTTTTAGTTTGATGATATTATCCGATGCGTCTAATAACTTCTCTAAAAATGATTGCTGATCATCAGTAGCCATAATAGTTAGGCTATCTAAAATATGTACCTGGTTTTCTAAGGTTTCTTTTGAATAATATCCGGTCAAAACAAAAGGCGTTTGCTCATCTGCGAGTACGATCAAGGTTTTTATAGCCCGTGTACGAACAGCCGGAGAAGGGTGTACCAGGCAGCCAAGTATTGCATTTTTAACCGCAAATTGTTGGTATTCTGCGGCAAGTCTCAAAGCAAAAATAACAACGGTATCATTCTTTGAAAGAAGCCAGCGCGGAATCTTGTCAGACAGGTCTTCCTTCTTACCAAACAACCTCAATTGCTCCAGTAGTTTAATCTGCTGCCAGAGGGTTAATGGGTAAGATATTACATCAAGGAAACGAAGACCTTTGAATCCGGTTAGATATAAAATGGCAATTTGTGCCTCAGAACGAACAAACTCATTTGTACTGTTGGTTTCCCGATAAATTTTTGTCAACAGCTTTTTCTGGTCCATTAAATAAAGCTCCTGTATACCTTTAGCCTTCACATACCATTTTCGCTTATTATTCATTTTGTTCAGCGAATCATCATTTAGGCCCAGTTTATTATACAGGCTTACAATGTTTTCAGCTACCAGTCCGGAGAAATTCTTTTTACAATTGGCAAGTTCATCAATGGCCACCTGACGGGCTTTTGGATCGTCGAGTAAGCGATAAAATTTTTTAGGTATCTCAATGCCATCAACCGATTCTTCCAGAATAATCTGGCTGATCCAAACCTCAATATTATTTCGGATGCGTGTTACATGAAAATGCATCCTTTTTTTAACCATGAGCTGGGCATAAATAAGCACGATAATCACCAAAATACCTACGGCCATTATCTGAACGCCAATCAATAGATTCTCCGGACTCATGAAAGTTAGAAAGTCTCTGCCGATTGAACCTTTGAGCAGTGGACCGGTTAGTATTTGCTGCAACAGTACAAACATGTATGCTAATCAATGCTTTGAAGCAGTAAAATACATTAAACCTTGAAATAGAAAGAAAAAACCTTGCTGGTTTATTTCCCGGGAAAATCCTTTCGCTTTGCTTTTCGGGAAGTAAATCCTTCTGACTATGTTTGCATTATTTTATTAAATAAACGATCATGAGTTTCCGGAACTTTAAAATGGTTGATTACGTAGTGTTTGGACGTGGTGCTTTTAACCAGTTAGACGATATTCTTGCACCCAGAAGAAAGGGTGATGCACCGATGATATTCCTTGTAGACCATTTTTTCGAAGGGAAGCCCCTCGCAGATCGTGTGCCGCTGCGTGGGAAAGACGAAATAATCTTTGCAGATGTTACCTATGAACCCAAAACCACACAGGTTGATGCACTGGCAAATAGCTTAAAAGAGAAATTTGGAACCATTAGTGGTGTAATTGGTATCGGTGGAGGTTCTACCATGGACCTGGCCAAAGCAGTTTCACTGATGATGAATAACCCAGGCTCATCGGCCGATTACCAGGGTTGGGATCTGGTGAAATTTCCAGGCGTATATAAAGCAGGTATCCCGACACTCAGTGGTACAGGTGCAGAAGTAAGCCGCACCACCGTTTTAACAGGCCCAACCAGAAAATTGGGGATGAACAGCGATTTCACTCCTTTTGATCAAATCGTTCTTGATCCGGAATTAACCCAAAATGCGCCGGTAAATCAGCGTTTTTATACCGGCATGGATTGTTATATACATTGTATAGAAAGCCTCGAAGGCACATACCTGAATGAGTTCAGTAAGAGCTACGGCGAAAAAGCGCTTCAGCTTTGCCAGAAAGTATTTGTAGACAAAGACCACTGGGATGATGAAAGTGATGATCAGTTGATGATGGCTTCCTATGCAGGAGGCATGAGTATTGCTTATTCACAGGTGGGCGTGGCACATGCAGTAAGTTATGGGCTTAGTTATTTATTAGGTACCAAACATGGTATTGGTAACTGTATTGTGATGAATCACCTGGAAGAATATTATCCTGCTGGTGTAAAAGAATTCAAATACATGGTGGAGAAGAACCATATTGAAATACCACAAGGGATTTGTAAAGGACTTACCGATGAGCAGTTCGATACCATGATCAATGTTTCACTGGGCATGAAGCCACTTTGGGAAAATGCACTGGGTAAAGACTGGGAAAAAATAATGACAAGAGAAAAGTTGAGAACACTCTACGAAAAATTATAAATCCCGTTTTAGCTGCATGAAAAAATGCGTTACTGCCATACTATTGCTCATCACACTTACTGCTGTATTTACTCCCTGCTGTGGATACAGTGAGTGTGATGAAACAAATATTGCTATGAGTGAACACCAGGAAGAAGAAAGTGGAGACAATTGTTCTCCCTTTGTAACCTGTGGTAATTGTAACGGATTTACACAACTTAATACAATCAACGAATTACCTGCTTTACAGGTATCTACCATTGTTCATTATGCAAGAAATGCAAACTGGCATAGTTCTTCCTTTAAAGACCAGTTGCTTCAGCCTCCGAAAGCCGTTTAACAGGTTTCGGTAGTCTCTCTATTTTTTATTCATTCTGCAAAAAATTATGAAACATATACTTTCATTGTGTATGCTCTTATGCGTATTTACGTTTGTAAACGCACAGCATACAATCAAGTTATCGGTTAAAGACAAGCAAGACAGTACAGCACTGGTAGGTGCATCGGTTACCATTATATCTTTAAAGCAAACCGTAATATCCGACAGTTCAGGAAATGTTTTATTTACCAATATCCCATCGGGAAATTATGTTTTGAAGCTGACCTATGTTGGCATGGAAGAACAGGAAATTAATATCAGTGTCCCTCAACCAAATGAAACAATAGTTTGGTTGGAAGCATCTGAAGAGGAGGAGGAAGAAGTAATTGTAACTGCAACAAGGATTAGTAGAAGTATTGGTGATATTCCTACAAGGGTAGAAACTATTTCGGGAGAGGAACTCACCGAAAAAGGTAACATGAAACCAGGTGATATTCGCATGTTACTCAATGAAAGTACAGGCATACAAACACAGCAAACTTCAGCAACTTCTTATAACTCCAGTATCCGCATACAAGGGTTGGATGGAAGGTATACACAGGTATTAAGAGATGGATTTCCGCTCTATGCTGGTTTTTCTGGTGGACTCAGTTTAATGCAGATAGCACCCCTCGATCTGAAACAGATTGAAGTGATTAAAGGCGCTGCGTCTACTTTATATGGCGCAGGGGCTATTGCAGGGCTTGTAAACCTGGTATCTAAAACACCGGAAGAAAAACGCGCATTAAGTTTTATGGCCAATGGAACAACTGCAGGTGGATTAGATCTTAGTGGTTTTTATAGCCAGCGTTTTGAAAAAACGGGCATTACTGTTTTTGGTTCACGTAATACAGCGCTGCCATACGATCCAGCCAATTCCGGATTAACTGCCATCCCGAAATTTGAACGATACACCATTAATCCAAGGCTGTTTTTTTATGGTGAACGAACATCGGCCAATATTGGTTTTAGTTATATCTCCGAAGACAGAACAGGTGGAAGTATGAATTATATCAAGAATGGTACGCCCGGTTATTTTGAACAGAACAATACGGATCGCTTTACCACACAGGCGCAATTAACACAAAAGCTGGGCGACAATGGACAGCTTAATTTTAAGAATAGCTATAGCAGGTTTAAACGTTTTATTCAGGTACCAGGATATTCATTCAATGGATTACAACAATCTACTTTTTCTGAAGCAACTTATACTACCAAAACGGATAAAACAGATTGGGTAATTGGCGCCAACCTGATTACGGATAAATTCACAGAAGCCCAACAAGGGAATAATCCACTACGTAATTATACGTACAATACACTGGGTGTATTTCTGCAACATAACTGGACACCCTCCTCTCGTTTCTCCATTGAAACCGGTTTAAGGGGCGACCAGGTTAAACAGTTTGGTTTTGAGTGGATGCCCCGTGTTTCAATAATGCTGAAACCTGCATCAAACCTTACTTTAAGGCTGGGAAGTGGGTTTGGTTATAAAACACCGACCTTGTTTAATGAAGCATCCGAGCAAGTACAGTATCAGGGCATACTACCCATCAATGAAAACAGCACAGTAAACGAAAGATCGGTTGGAACCAATTTCGATATCAATTTCCGTACTCATATCGGTGAAGTTGGATTGGCCATCAATCAATTGTTTTTTTATACCCGGTTGAATAAGCCATTGGTATTAACAACAAACGGCATGGGCATGCAGGAGTTTAAAAATGCTAACGGATATATGGACACCAAGGGAATGGAAACCAATCTGCGATTTACTTATAACGACCTTAAGTTATTTATCGGGTATACCTATGCAGATGTAAATACCAACTATAACAGTATCAAAAGCTGGTTTCCGCTTACTGCCAGACATCGGTTGAATAATGTATTGATGTATGAGAAAGAAGAGCAACTGAAAATTGGACTGGAAGCTTATTTCTTCAGTCCACAACAATTGAGCGATGGAACAAAGGGGAAATCGTACTGGATATTTGGATTGATGGCGGAAAAATTATGGGAAAGATTTTCACTGTTTATCAATTTTGAAAACCTCAGCGATACAAGGCAGACGAAATTCGGCCCTATTTATACGGGTTCCATCAACAATCCCGTATTTAAAGATATATACGCACCGGTTGATGGATTTGTAACAAACGGCGGCATTAAAATACATCTCTAAGGAGTTGTGTTATTTTTCATCCTCTCTGAAAGCACAGGCTACCCGAATGTTTATGCAGGTAGTGGGTGCTTTCAGAGAGATTTGTTGAAGTGAGGCAGTTTTTTCGTAGTACCTTTACCTGCAACGCTCAAATCATAATTCAACTATTTTGAAGTTTACAGACTTAGGACTGGATCAACGCATACTGGATGGTATAGACGCAATGGGATATGAAACGGCCACACCGGTGCAACAACAGGTGATGGTTCCTATACTCGAAGGGAAAGATATAATTGCATCCGCACAAACCGGCACAGGTAAAACTGCCGCCTTCTTATTACCACTGATTCATAGGTTATTAACGGTTCCACATGCAGTGAATGATATCAATGCCATGATCATTGTTCCAACCAGGGAACTTGCCATTCAAATTGCTGAAGGACTAGAAGGCCTTTCTTATTTTACCGATGTGAGTTCTATTGCGGTGTATGGTGGCGGTGATGGTAATTCATTCAACAGTGAAAAAAAGGCATTAACACAGGGAGTTGATATTGTAGTTTGTACCCCAGGTAGAATGATCGCTCACCTGAACATGGGTTATGTAAAACTGAAAGGACTCAAATACCTTGTATTGGATGAGGCAGATCGTATGTTGGATATGGGTTTTAATGATGATATCATGAAAATCATTTCCTTTCTGCCTAAAGAGCGTCAGAACCTGCTTTTTTCGGCAACCATGCCGCAGAAAATGCGCGAGCTGGCCAGAAAGATATTACATGAACCTGTTGAAATAAATATTGCTATATCAAAACCACCAGAGAAGATTGTACAAAAAGCATTTATCGTTTATGAGGCACAAAAAGTGCCGATTATAAAAGATATGCTGAGCAGTAAAAAGTTTCTGAATGTAATTGTCTTTTGTTCAAAGAAGCAAAATGTAAAGCAACTTACGGCTGAACTTAAGAAGGCTAAACTCTCTGCAGAAGAAATTCATTCAGACCTCGATCAGCAAAAGCGGGAACAGGTATTACAGGATTTCCGCAACAAAAAATTAAACATACTCGTAGCAACCGATATCCTTAGCCGTGGAATTGATATTGAAGATATTGACCTGGTTATAAATTACGATGTACCCAATGATGGGGAAGATTATGTTCACCGTATCGGACGAACAGCCCGCGCAGCCAGCACCGGCACCGCGTTTACACTGGTTGGCGAAAAAGAGCAAAATAAAATGGCCGCGATAGAATCACTATTAGGCGAACCAGTACCAAAAGGAAATGTTCCGGAAGAGTTCGGTCCTACCCCGGCCTATTCGCCAAGGGCACCAAGAACATCTGGTCCAAACAGACGATACCAGGGCAAAAGAAGATCTGGCCCTCAGGGATCGAACAGCAATCAACAGCGCTAATTAGCTTTAAGATGAAATACCTTGTTTATATCTTACCATTAATGGCAGGATTAACCATTACAACCCAGGCTGGTGTAAATAGCCAGTTAAAAGTAGCAGTGAATAACCAGTGGGTAGCCGCTTTTATCTCCTTTCTTGTTGGTACCATCGCACTGGCTTTAATTATTGCCATCACAAAACAACCACTACCAGGTACACAGCAATTACAACAAATAGAATGGTACAAATTCACTGGTGGACTACTCGGTGCTTTTTTTGTTACCGTAATTATCTATTCTGTACAACAAATAGGTTCAGCCAATGTATTTGCACTTGTAATTGCCGGACAGCTTCTCTTTGCCCTGCTTTTTGACCATTTTGGGCTCTTCGGATTTCGCCAGAGTCCGATAAATTGGGGTAAACTACTGGGAGTGGCAATGTTAATTGGTGGGGCCTACCTTATTAACAGGAAAGGCTGATTAAAAATTTTTTATTGAGCAATTTTCTATTTCATAACAGCGTTATAGGAATAAATAACCTGTTATGGCCTCTTTCAGAAGTTTTGTGGGTTCAGAATTGATGTCGTTCAGACAGCATATCGCCGCATTGAGAAATATGTTGCCGCAGAACATAAAGCTGAAACCTACTGAACGCAGGAGTATGTTTAAACTGAACGATAAGAAAAAAGAATTCGTTGAAAAAGCAGTGCTTTACATGCGTAAGAACCCGGGAACGGTTCCTTCTTATGTAGACGTAAATACCTGTAATAATTATGTTCAGTTATACAAGCAATACAATGAACTCATCAGTGAGCTGGATGAGGTAAGAACCAAAATGGAAGACGCCAAATTATTGCTTGGTAACGAAATACTAAAACAAACAAGGGCATATTTCCATAATTCAAAAAATGCCGCATTATCTGGCAGTGAACAATTTACCCAGATTTACAGAGAGCTGAAACCACACTACGCGGTTGGTAGAAATACTACCAAAAAAGAAAGAGAAACGTTGGACTAATAATGAATAAGGGGTGCTGGGTACTAGGTGTTAGGAGTTAGGTATTAGGAATTAGTTTTAAAAGCCAAGACCTAACACCTAATACCTAACGCCTAACACCTAGTACCTAGTACCCAGCACCCCTAACTAAAGTATAAACGTTACCCCTTTCCTTTTCCTTTACCTCTTCCGTTACCTTTACTATGTCCAACCGCTCTACCCGGGTGGTTTCTGTAACGTTCATCATCGCTATCGCGAATTACAATTTGTTTTGGGCCTTTCCATCCTTTGTATTTAACACGATATACATCGGCCCTTAAATAAGGTTTAGGTTCGTTGATAACAATTTTAGGTGTTGCATATAAATTAACCTTGCCAAATCGAGTTGGTAATGATGCGGCAAAAATCCAACGGCCGGCATCGAGGTAAACAAACCTGCGTTCAGGCACATAGTAATAAACATCCATGTCGGGCAGATAATAATAATCTACATAATCATACCCCACCGGACCCCATAATGGTTGTGTACCAATATTAATGTTCGCATTGATGCGTATCTGTGCTTCAGACTTCTGAACTATAAACACACTAAATACAATTCCCAGAATGATGATAATCTTTTTCATGTTGCATTGTTTTGTATCTATATATAGGCAAATAGGATGCCAGAACACAGTTTAATGCAATAAAATATTGATTATCAATTGCTTATTTGACCGCGAGCTATAGGTGTGCGTATGATGGAACACAGATTTTCATGATTTTCAAGATCTGTCATGATAAATCATGAAAATCATGAAAATCCGTGTTCTATTAATTACAGGTAGTGCATTAGTAACAATCTAACATTTTATTAACCAGCTCATTTTAAATCATACAATTCGCAACCTCCTTAATTTATTCCATCAAAAGCATAAAGCTTATAACAAGCACAAATAAAGGCCTGCAGCCTGTGGCTTGTAGCTTGCAGCCGATTTCCCCCGGACAGTACTGGAGTATATCTCGTAAATAGCCTCTTATATCAAAATGTTATTTTCCTGTTTCGCCCGATAATCATCCATTCGCTACTCACCTGCCGGTTTTCTACTGCATAAGCTCTTTCATACAATGCACAGGTTGGACAAATATGATAAGGCAATCCATATAATATATCACCCGGCTGATAGGTATGATCGGAACTTGTTTTTAGAACCAGGTGTTCTTCACTTTGGGAAACAGGAACAAGGTCAGTTGCATTTAGAAAATAAACCCGTTTATCAATGGTATTTTCTGCAGCGATGGATTTGTGTCCAAGATCAGTACAGATAATACCAGGTGCCGGTAAAGAAACAATACGAGTCATTACAATTGCTGCGGGCACAAAAGGTTGTTCGGGAAATGTATTACCATAACCATAATCCCAATACACAAATGTTCCCGGACTGCATACTACTTCATTTCTTTTAGCATGTATGGGGAAGCTTGGACTACCTCCTGCAATAATGGGTAAGTTAAGTTGGTATTGTTGATAGATCTGTGCTTGTAAATCCGTAACTCTTTTAAATCCTTCATCACATTCCTGTTTTCTTTTTTCAGGATCAGGATTACGCAAATGACCATCATATGCGTGTAACCCAATAAGTTTAAGACCAGGTTGTTGAAGGCAAAATGCAACCAGCTCTAAAGCAGATTCAGGTGCAATACCAGTTCTGTTCATACCAATGTTTAAATCGATATAAACCGGAATTACAATTTTATGTTCCGTCGCTTTTTTTGCCATGGTAGTTGCGGCAGTAATATTATCTGTAAGACAGGCATAAACGGTATCCTTATAATATTGCATTAACGAAATAAAGCGATCCAGTTTTGGTCCAAGTGGCTGATAGGCAAGCAATACATCTTTTGCACCAGACATACCAAGCAGTTCTGCTTCGGCAATGGTGGCGCATTTAAATTGATGTACGCCATGCTTCATCAGTAAAGCGGTTACTTCTTTTGTTTTATGTGTTTTAATATGTGGTCTTAGTCTGTCAGGGTTGCCTGTCATGGCAATCGCTGCCAAAATATTTTGTTCAACCCGATCTGGGTAAACCAATAATGCTGGTGTATCTATTTTATCTGCATCCTGCAGTGCATACCAGTTTGATGTTGAAAGCATGGGAATATGATTAGGTTCAGTTGTGTAATTCAAAAATGGCTTCAATTTCAACGGGAATATTTCCGGGTAGTGAACTCATTCCCACTGCACTTCTTACACCAACACCATTATCTGGCCCCCATACAGCAGCAAATAATTCACTGCATCCGTTGATTACATACGGGTGGTCTGCAAATCCCTGTACGGCATTAACCATCCCTAATACCTTGATAACCCTTTTTATTTTATTGAAGCTACCCAATGATTGCCTGATGGTAGCAAACATGGCGAGTCCAACCTGTCTGGCAGCAAGTTTGCCCGCTTCTTTGTCCATATCCAATCCAACGATACCAACTATCCAGCTTCCATCATTCTGCAAAGTACCATGACCAGAAAGATAAAGGTGATTGCCATCAATCAAACAAGGTTTATAAACGCCAAGTGGTGCAGGTGCAGGCGGAAGTGTTAATTGAAGTGCTTCGAACGCTTCATCAGGGGTAAGGATTTCCATAAGAGCATATTTAGTGGATTGAAAATAATGGATTTCGTACAGTTACCAATCTGGGGTCCATGGACCCGCAACCAATTGTGCGTATGATGGAACACGGATTTTCATGATTTTCAAGATATATCATGATAAATCTTGAAAATCATGAAAATCTGCGTTCTATTAAAAGCGGATAGTGCATTAGCGGAAATCAACTATTTCATTAACCAGCTCATTTTAAATTATACCCCTTTATTTATTCCATTAATGCAGAAAGCCTAAAATAAGCATCGATCAAGGCTTGCAGCTTGCGGCTTGTAGCTTGAAGCCAAATTTCCCCGAACAGTACTGGCTTGAAGCTTGCAGCTTAAAACTAATTGTGCATAATTCCCAGCTAAATGTGAACTATTACCTTTTCTATATCCCTATCGGTGCTATAGTATTTTGTACTTTAAAGAGTTAATCCTGAGGCCTAATGATACCCTTACCACTGGTAATTCCGGAAGTACCAACAATTGCAAAAACGGAGTTTGCAAAAGTGTTTAGAAATCCTGCAACTGGACAATTCTCTTTGCATGCAACGGCATTCTTTGATGCAGGAGATATCATCTGTCCTTTTACTGCGATTGAAACTTTTACTACACCGAATTATCTTACTTTACAAACAGGTTCACAAAAACATATTTCTTTATCACCCGAATGTTTACAATACACGAATCATAGTTGTGACCCCAATGTTTTTTTTGACACAGATACTATGGAGCTAATTGCATTAAAGCCAATTCAGCCAGATGATGAAATGGTATTTTTTTATCCGTCTACTGAATGGCAAATGGCATCACCATTTGCTTGTAATTGTGGTACTGCAGCCTGTTTGGGAACCATTGGTGGAGCTGCTTCATTAAAAGATGAGCAACTAAATGGCTATCGCCTGACAAAATTTATTCAGATGCAAATTCAAAACAGATAGTTATTCATTCGCATGTACAGTTACAAGTTAAGTTCGGCACAAATAAGTAAAATGCGCGTTTGGGTACTTGCCCCTTATCTGCAGACAAATGATCCTAACCTGGATTATTATTACGATTTTACACAGAGCATAGCGGAATATACCAGGATATTTGAAGCATTAAATATAAACTGGCAATGGCAACCGGTTACACTCGATAACTATGCATCAATCATAACAAAAATACTGGCTGAAAAAGAAGCGGGTGATATTACACCTGTTGTACTAAACCTTTGTGATGGTGATGAAATTAATGGTACGCCAGGTATATCAGTAGTACGTATGCTGGATGCTTCAGGACTAATTTACACTGGTGCCGATGCTTATTTTTATACGGTTACCACTTCTAAAATACCCATGAAAAAAGCTTTTGATGCTGCTAAACTACCTACTGCACCATGGGCCGCAATTTATAAACCAACTGAAATTCCAGCTAATCTAATGGAGCAATTAGGTGTACCACTGATAGTTAAACCATCGGTATCTGGCGGTAGTATGGGTGTGGGTATTAGAAATGTTGTTGAAGATGAAACTGCTTTAGCTACACAGGTTAATGCGATGTTCAATGGGTATAGAGGATGGAACCTTGCCGCTGATGGGCTCATCGCTGAATCTTTTATTGAAGGGCCTGAATATACAACCATGGTCGTTGGGTCCTGGACATCTCCGCAACAGTGTACGGTATACAAAGCTGTTGAAAGAGTATTTCATGCATCATTACCCGCGAAAGAAAAATTTCTTTCATTCGATCGTCTCTGGGAAATTTATGAGGAAGAAACACCAATGCCCGGTGATGAACATTTTTATGAATACAGAGAAGCCCCCGCCGAATTGCAGGATGCATTGAAGAAATTAAGTCTTGATGCATTTCTCTCTGTGAAGGGAACAGGCTATACACGAATAGATATTCGACAGGATATACATACTGGCAAATTGTATGTATTGGAAGTTAATGCGCAATGTGGTTTGAGTGAAGATGAAGACTATACATCTATTGGTGCCATTCTGAAAGTAAATCACCAAAGCTTTGGAGATCTTATTATGGAAATAATAGGAGAAGCAGTGGATAGACATACCAAACAACAACATAAATCAACAGAAGTGCTTCGCAGTTCATCAGTCAGCTAAGGAAATGGAAAAACAAGGGAAAGAATTTGACAAAAATTGGGCGCAAGGAATGAAGATTGCGGTGCTGCAACCAGATTATTCAACAACCGATGTTGACTATAAAACCTATGATCCACCGCGTAACCTGAGTAAGCTGCTTCCTGGTGCAGTAGTTGACCATATCTTTTTAAATAAGCTTACTACTTATAAGCAGTTGAAAGCAGTTCAACAAAAAGGCTATGATATTTTTATAAACCTATGTGAAGGCTATCTTGAATGGGAAGTACCTTCTATTGATGTTATTTACACACTTGAGTTGCTGGGACTTCCTTATACCGGACCAAATACACAGTTATACGATCCATCCAAAGAAATGATGAAATACCTGGCTTATAGCGAAGGTATTAAAACACCGGCCTATATGCTGGTTGATGCTTCAACAGATATATCAAAGGCAACTGAACTTGGCTTCCCATTATTTGTAAAACCTGCTAAGGCTGGCGATAGCTTAGGTATTGACCATGCATCGCTTGTGTATGATGAAACTGCGCTCAAGCAAAAAATAAATTCATTGCTTCCAGCGTATCCGCAATTATTGGTTGAACAGTATATAGCAGGAAGAGAGTTTACTATATTGATTGCTGCAAATGATGATGGTCAAACAGCAACAACATTCAATCCGGTAGAGTTTATTTTTCCTGAAGGATATACTTTCAAAACTTATGCATTAAAAACATCGGCATTACATCCTTCTGCTAATATTCCGTGTACTGATGCACATATCAATCAACAACTCAAAGAAGCTGCACAAAGAATTTTTAAAGGATTCAATGGAGTTGGTTATGCGCGACTTGATTTCAGGATGAATGAAAAAGGCGAATTATTCTTTCTGGAAATTAATTTCACCTGTTCTGTTTTTTATACAGATGGGTATGAAGGATCTGCCGATTATATACTGCAATATGATGGTATAGGGCAAGCAGGATTTTTAAAACATATAGTGCAGGAAGGAATTGCCAGGCACTTACGCATGCAAAAAAACTACCAGATCAAAGGAAATGCAGTTGCCGGATACGGTATTTATGCGAGCAGGGATATAATGTGTAATGAATTGGTCTTCAAAGGTGAAGAGCTCTCCCAACGCATTGTAACCCGCCGCCATGTAGAGCAAAATTGGAACGATGTTGAAAAAGAAATTTTCAGAAGATATGCCTACCCCCTGAGTAATGAAGTATTTTTGCTGTGGGATAATGATCCTGCAGCATGGGCTCCCCAAAACCATAGTTGTACACCAAATACTGCTTACGATGGCCTTAACGTAAAAGCCATCAAACCCATACAAAAAGGAGAAGAACTAACCCTCGACTACGCCAGTTTTCTGGATGAACACATGGAGCCCTTTCAATGCAAATGCGGAACTAAAAAC
>CAZTCS010000004.1:0-944 GCA_964611995.1 uncultured Sediminibacterium sp.
GTACTGGCTAGAAGCTCGCAGCTAAAGTACTACCCCACTCTTTGTCCATTTTCAACCATCCTTTCCGGTTGCAATAAGATTACCTCTCCTTCGCTGTCATACACGCCTAAAACAAGGCATTCACTGAAGAAGTTGGCGATTTGTTTAACCGGGAAATTTACAACGGCTAATACCTGTTTTCCGATAAGGGTGGATTTTTCGTAATGCCGGGTAATTTGAGCAGATGATTGTTTGATACCTAATGGACCAAAATCTATTTTCAACTGATAGGCTGGTTTTTTAGCTTTGGGAAAATCAGTAACTTCAAGAATGGTTCCGCTTCGGATATCAACTTTTTCAAAATCATCCCAACTAATCATAAATCTTTTATTTTTTCAAATTTAAAATTAATTACCATGAAACGCAATGCAACCGCTGTTTGGAATGGATCAGGAAAAGAAGGCAACGGACACCTGACTACTCAAAGCACTACACTCAATCAAACACAATACTCTTTTAATTCAAGGTTTGCAGAAGGGGTAGGGACCAATCCTGAAGAATTGATGGCTGCGGCACATGCCGGTTGCTTTACCATGAAGTTAAGTTTTGTATTAGGAGCTGCCGGTTTTACACCAGACACAATAGAAACCCAATGCACCATTACACTCGAAGATGGAACTATTACAAGCTCTCATTTGGTGCTTAAAGCCAAAGTGCCTGGAATTACTGCAGAACAATTTGATGCATGTGCAGCAGACGCAAAAGCAAACTGCCCTGTTAGTAAAGCCTATAATATGGATATTACCCTAGATGCTCAACTGGTGTAACCAGTAAGGTTGGTCGGGAAGTATAGTTTTAAACGAACTATACTTCCAGTGAACCGGCAAGCTGCATTAGTTCGCGATGCTTGTAAGCATTGGTTGGACTGTCGAAGCATTTCGCCAATTCTTCCAGCAAAAGTTGAA
>CAZTCS010000004.1:954-50562 GCA_964611995.1 uncultured Sediminibacterium sp.
TTTGTGCGTGAGTGGCTTAAAATAAGAAGCTACAGGCGGAACAGAAATACGCTTGAAATAATTTTCAATATCTGCGTGTGAAAAAGCCTGTCCTGTAGTACCATCTACAAAAAAATGAATTTTGTCTTGCGGATGCCCCGGATATAAAGCATCATCATAATCTGAATGATAGAATGCCAATATGCACTGTTTGGGGATATTGATGATTCGGGCATTGATTTCTAACTGGTCACAAAGTATCTGGTAAATAAGGGCATTCGAAACTGCGTTCCCCTTTTTTGATTCAAGAACTTTATGCAGAAAAAACTCATCCGGCTTTGTATAATTTACTTCACCACCTTTAAGGTTGTAATAGTTGTACAGAATACTTGATAGAACATTCGCCTGTTCAAGTGGCGTAAGAAAGCTGTTTAGTTCGAGCCATACATTTCTCCTGATCTTTTCAATTTCATGAATAACAGGGGCCGTTTGTAGATCAGGATACTGGTATTTAGAAACCAATAATGCCCCGAATAAAAGGTCGTGGTAGGCGCTATTGTTCCATTCACTGAAATCATTCGTAAGGTCGCAGAAATGCAGCCTGTGAATAATCATCTCAATTCTTTCCTGTATGTCTTCACTTGGGGTGTTTTCCCACAAATGCTCCAGATTGGGGATAATTCCTTTGCCGTATCCCAGGATACGTTCTGAAATAGTGGAATAAACCTCTTCATCCGGATCATCGATCAGGGTAAATAATGCATGTATTTCCTTGGTTTCCTGCATGTGATTGGGTAAAGACCTGATAAGCAGCCTTATTTCTTATCAAACTAAAATAAAATTGATGTATTTGTCAATAAGAAGTTATTCAGTGCTGTGGAAATATTCAAATTATAGTAAATACTATAGTCATGGTTTTGTCGTTAATTTCAACTCTTAAGGTAAAATTCAGGGTTTTAACAAGCAAGTGAACCATAATTAGCGTTACTTTGTAGGATCATTTCAAGTATTTATTCATGTCACAGGTTTCTACTCCCAAATTCCCCTCTGTAAAACAATCATTGCACACTGAATTAAAAAAAAGAGTACAGCAATATTTTGATGAACGAGGAATCGCATCTACAGGTAATCCAAAACTTTTTACAAAAGCAATCATCATGGTTATTGCTTTTATCACGGTATACCTGCATTTAATTTTTTTCACACCAGTTTGGTACCTCGCCATTTTCGAATGCGTTGTACTTGGTGGTCTGGTTGCAGCCATCGGTTTTAATGTTATGCACGATGGTAGTCATGGTAGCTTTAGCAATAACAAGTGGATGAACAGGATAGCTGCATCATCCATCAGTATGCTAGGCGCAAATCATTTTATGTGGAACATGAAGCATAACATGATTCACCACAGTTTTACCAATGTGGATGGGGTAGATGATGATATTGAAGTTGGATTATTGATGCGTATGGCTCCCACACAGAAGTATTATAAACTGCATAAGTTTCAGCATCTTTATTTCTGGGTATTATACATGCTCCTTTATGTATTTTGGATATTCTTTGCGGATTACAGAAAATATTTCTCCCGTAAAATCGGTTCTGTTCCTTTGAAGAAAATGAGCCTGAATGATCATGTGGAATTTTGGGGCGTTAAAGTATATCACGCAATTGTATTTATACTCCTCCCAATACTTACCGTAGGTTGGCTGTATTGGATAATTGGATTTGTTGTAATGAGCTTTTTCGCAGGCTTTGTATTAAGCATCGTGTTCCAACTGGCGCATACTGTAGAACATACTGAGTTCCCTGTAGCAGATATCGAAACCAATAAACTGCCGGATGAATTTGCAGCACACCAGATTAAAACAACTGCAAACTTTGCGACTAAAAATAAGTTGGTTAGCTGGCTGGTTGGTGGACTAAACTTCCAGATTGAGCACCATCTTTTTCCTAAGATTTCACATGTGCACTATCCTGCCATCAGTGAAATTGTTAGAAATGTTTGCAGAGAATATCAATTGCAGTACATCGAATACCCAACCATGCGTAAGGCTGTGGTAGCACATGTTCGCTTCTTAAGACAAATGGGTAGACCAGTTTAAACAAACAATATTATTCGTCATAAAAAAGCCCCATACTTATTGGTATGGGGCTTTTTATTACTTAGTATCCGAAAGTGGTTACTTCTTTTTTGGAGCGGCTTTCTTTGCAGCTTTTTTGGCCGGAGCTTTTTTGGCAGCCGTGGCTTTGGTTTTCTTGGCAAATGCATTTGGAACCTGCTCTTCAATCATTTTTTTGATCTCTTCCAAATCAACATCTGCTAATTCCTCTGCAGTATATTTTGTACCATCTGCCTTTCTTCCCATCTTCAACATTTTTTTATTGAAGCGAATGAATGGTCCCCATCTGCCATTTTCGATATTGATCTTTTCAGTTGGCCATTGCTTGATAAAGCGGTTAGCCTCTTTCTCCATTTTTTTCTCAATCAGTTCATTGATATCCTTTTGAGAAAGCTCGTCGAAATTATAGGCTCTGGGAATATTGATATACATATCGTTCCATTTAATAAACGGACCGAATCTTCCTTTCCCTTTTGTTACAGGCATTTCATTATAAAAGGCTACAGGAGCATCTGCCTGTTGTTTTTCATGCAGAAGTTCAATTGCCCTGTCGAGCTCAATGGTGTGTAAGTCTTCCCCTTTTGGAATGGAGATGAATTGATCACCCAGTTTTATATATGGACCAAACCTTCCTACGTTAACAGATAGTTCCTGGTCTTCATACATGCCTAGCACCCTTGGTAAGGCAAAGAGTTCCATGGCTTCTTCCATGGTAATGGTTTCAATACTCTGATCTGCTTTTAATTTGGCAAATCTTGGCTTTTCTTCATCTTCTGCCTGACCTATTTGCACCATTGGGCCATATCTACCCATACGTGCTATAACTTTCTTGCCGCTGGCTTCATCAACACCTAATTCTCTCTCACCTTTTGCCCTTTCCGCATTTTCTAGTGTGTGTTCAATATTTTCATGGAATGGCTTATAGAACTGGTCTATCATGCTGCTCCACTTAGTTTTTCCTCCGGCAATTTCATCAAACTCTTCTTCAATTCGCGCAGTGAAGCCAAAATCCATCACTTTGCTGAAGTATTGTTTAAGAAAATCAGTCACAACCATACCAAGGTCGGTGGGAAACAGTTTGGCTTTTTCTGCGCCCGTATTTTCGGTATGTATTTCCTTAGCAATTTCCTGTTGCTTACTCAGCCTGAGAATATTTACTTGTCTCTTTGTTCCTTCCTTATCTCTCTTCTCAACATAGTTACGTTTGATAATAGTAGAAATAGTAGGAGCATAAGTTGAAGGTCTGCCAATACCCAATTCCTCCAGCTTCTTTACCAATGAGGCTTCTGTATACCTTGGGGCTGGGCGCGAAAATTTTTCTGTAGCCGTCATTTCCCTAAAATCAAGCAATTGTCCGGCAACCAACGGAGGCAACATGCCTTCATTGTCTTCATCCTCATCATCATCTTTTCCTTCGAGGTATACTTTCAGGAAACCATCAAACTTCATTACTTCACCTGTTGCACTCAGGGTTTCTTTATTGGTAGACACATCGATTTTTGCTACTGTTTTTTCAAACTCAGCATCACTCATTTGAGAGGCGATGGTTCTTCTCCAAATTAGTTCATATAACCTACGGGTATCTTCATCTGCCACTGTCCGGTTATTCATATAAGTCGGACGGATAGCTTCGTGTGCTTCCTGTGCGTTTTCGTTTTTATTCTTGTATTTCCTGGGTTGGTAATAATCAGTACCGTAGCTGTTATCTATCTCTTTTCTTATATCGGCCATGGCAGTATCACTCAGGTTGATGCTGTCTGTACGCATATAAGTGATCTTACCACTTTCATAAAGTTTCTGTGCCAGTAACATGGTTTTGCTAACCCCATAACCCAGCTTACGCGAGGCTTCCTGTTGTAGGGTAGAAGTGGTGAAAGGAGCAGCAGGAGAGCGTTTGGCAGGTTTTACTGTAACCTCATTAACCGTGTAAACAGCGTTTTTACATCCGTTCAGAAAGGTTTCCGCAGATTCACGGGTATTTAGTTTAGAGGGGCCCTCTGCTTTAAAAGATACATCTCTGTTATTAATATCTTTTGCCGCAAAAATGGCTTCTACTTTATAACTGCTTTCAGGAACAAACTGGTTTATTTCCCTTTCACGTTCTACGATTAATCTAACAGCAACACTTTGTACCCTGCCGGCACTAAGACTGCGTTGCATGCCTATTTTGCGCCATAAAACCGGACTAAGTTCAAAGCCTACCAGCCTGTCTAATACCCTTCTGGCTTGTTGAGCGTTAACCAGGTTCATATTGATAAGCCTTGGTTGTTCTACGGCTTTTTTTATAGCAGGGGCGGTAATTTCATGAAACACAATTCTTTTGGTGGTTTTTGGGTCCAACCCCAATACCTCAGCCAGGTGCCAGCTAATGCTTTCTCCTTCACGGTCCTCATCCGATGCCAGCCATACTTCATCTGCTTTTTTGGCCAATTGGCGAAGTTCTTTTACCACCCTTTCTTTATCTTCCGGTACAATATAACGGGGTTGATATTGGTTGTTTACATCAATACCCATATCGCCTTTGTCCAGGTCTCTGATATGCCCATAACAACTCTTTACCTCGAAATCTTTCCCGAGGATCTTTTCAATTGTTTTGGCTTTTGCCGGCGACTCTACTATTAATAAGTTTTTTGCCATCTACCTTTTTCTTGCTGTTTTAACAGCCTTTTGGTTGTTTGTATACACACTTATTTATCGCATTTATACCTATATATATGTTGCAAAAAAATGGTATGCTACCCTGCAATATTAGTCGAAACGTCGAAAACACAAAAAATGTTCGCCAATTAAGGCAGTAATACTCCGTATAAACCCGGGGTTAAGAATAAGGCCTTTTTTTGTACAAATTGATTGTCATGGCATTGATAATCAATTATTTAGAACAATTGCAAAATGACAATCTTATGACTGTGTCAAAAAATTAATAATTAATTGGATTACCCCCTTATCGTGGTAGATTTTATTGTGTCCGAGTCCATTAGTGATATGAAATTGAATATGTGGATGTTGCATCGATTGTACAGGAATGGTATCGGCATATGGGCAAATCCGGTCTTCCTTATCATGAATCCATAAAATGGGTGGGTTTATTTGCTCAACAACCCTTTTGATGGAGAAATGGTCCATTTGTTTTCCGGTCATCGATTGGATCAATTGTTCAAATTCCGTCTGCACAGCCGGGTAAATTTTAAAGAGTTGATAAAACCCCCGTACTGCAGATCTGGTTTCAGTGGCGGAGCAATCAGGGCAAATTTTCGATTTTCAAGATGCTGGAAATCTTCCGCAAGTAGAGAAGTAGCTAGTCCGCCGAGGGAATGGGCGATAAATCCATGGATGTCCCCGAATTCCATGTCAATCTTTTTCAAAAATCGCATATAAATAAGGGCATTAATCATGTTTCCTTCACTTAGTCCATGTGCAGGCGCGTCGAAGGCAAGTACTTCAAATCCCTCTTTCAACAATGGTTGGATGTATTGCTCAAACTTATAACTGTAGCTGCTGAAACCGTGTACAATCAACACTTTTTTGCCATTATAATGCTCTGGTTTCCATTGAAAACCTCGAATATTCAATCCCTCAAACTGAACGCTATGATTTATCGCTTTATGAAAGACCAGCGGTTCTTTTTGTTTTACCCCTTTGCTGTAGGGGGTGCAGAATATTTTAAAAGCCTGTTCTGCAGCCATTCTCGGTGATGCCAATCCCAGGGCGCGAAGTTTTGTTTTGTAATAACCAATCACAACTCTTTGTCCTAATTTCATCTTCATAATATAAAGATATGGACGTAGTTCTGATAGGGGCCGGGAATGTTGCACATGTGTTGGGAAGATCACTAAAAGCAGCCGGTCATGTTATTTTAGGTATATGGAACAGAGATGCTTCGAAAGCGGAAATGCTGGCGAAAGAATTAGGTGCTGAATGTTATAATAACTTGTCTGCAATACCCGAAAACGCCGATTTGTATGTGTTGGCAGTAAGTGACCATGCCATAGCCGACCTTGCTAAACAACTTAACCTTGAAAATGGAATACTGATACATAATGGAGGCACAGTCGCTATAGAAGTATTAGCTGGCGCTGCCCCCAAATTTGGTGTTCTCTGGCCTATGAAAATGATGCGTACTTCTATGAAAACCCTCGATGATTGCACCATGGTATTGGATGGAAGTGATGAGGAGACAAAGGCAAAACTGAAAGTGTTAGCCTATTCTCTGTCTAAGAGGGTTACTATAGCCGATAATTTAACCAGGCGGAAAATGCACCTGGTAGCTGCTATAGTTTCTAA
Organism: uncultured Sediminibacterium sp.; assembly: GCA_964611995.1. Classification (GTDB taxonomy): domain Bacteria; phylum Bacteroidota; class Bacteroidia; order Chitinophagales; family Chitinophagaceae; genus Sediminibacterium. The sequence continues at coordinate 7,332 of CAZTCS010000004.1, forward strand.
TTTCACCAATCATTTGTACCACCTGGCATCGGACTATTGTACGGCTAATTCCATTGATTTTTCCATCTTTTACCCCATAATCGAATCCGTGACCAGGCAAATACAAACCCAATATCCGGGAAATATACAAGCGGGACCTGCATTCAGGGGAGATGCTGATACAATTGAAAAACACAGGCAATTGTTGACCAATGAACAATCTCTTTTAAAGCTTTATGATGCAATTACAGCCAGCATCAGGGAAAAATTTCCCAGATAGCCCATTCCTTGAAATTCCGCCTTCCGGAAGCAAAACCTCATATTGATGGTGGTAAAGAGACGGTTTTGAAATACTTTTGCAGTCCAAACGGCATATATTATGTACACGATTAAAGTTAAGTTTGAACAGAAAGACCTGGAGCCGGTTACTTTAACGGCCATTGAACCCGATCAGAGCTTACTCGAAGTATGTTTAGATAACGGCATTGAATTACACCACAATTGCGGAGCTGTTTGCGCCTGCAGCACCTGCCATTTATATGTTGAAAAGGGTATGGATTATCTGGAAGAACTGAGTGATAAAGAAGAGGATTTTATTGACCGTGCGGTAAATCCCAGACTTAATTCAAGATTAGGTTGCCAGTGCGTACTGCTTGATGGAGAAGGAGAAGTAGAAGTGCTTTTACCAGACCAAACACAGTTTTTGGGAGAGTAGATAATTTGAAAATTTGGGAATTTGAAAATTTGAAAATGATGAAAGCTTATGCAAATAGCATTGTTTCAGTTTCAAAAAGTATTTTCAAAAATCCAAGATCCCTCATTTTCAAATTTCCAAATTTTCAAATTTTCAAATTAAAATATGAACCATTTCGAACCCCCCATTCACTGGGCAGATCATGAAGACATTGCGATGAAACTCTATGAGCGTTTTGGTGATGAGTTTACTGAAAGTAAGATATACAGAATCCGATTTACTGATTTATTGGAATGGATACTTGAAATACCCAATTTCGATGGAAAGCGTGAAGAGAGTAATGAGGGTCATCTGGAAATGATCCAGAGTGCCTGGGTATATGAGTGGAGAGATAACCAAAAATAAACTGGTCTGCATGTTAGAAGCATTTCGCCATATAACCACTTTTGTATTCGACGTAGACGGTGTAATGACCGATGGTACTTTATTGGTGCTTCCTGATGGACTAATGGCACGGCGGATGAATATTAAAGATGGCTATGCTTTGCAACTGGCCATAAAAAAAGGATACCGTGTACTGGTGATTTCTGGCGGTGATTCTCCTGAAGTAAAAGATAGGTTGAATAAACTGGGGGTAACTGAAGTTTGGATGAAGACCCACCAAAAAAGAGAAGTTTTGCAAGAGTACATGCAAAAAGAAAGTATTAGGACCGAGGAGATTCTTTTTATGGGGGATGATATACCTGATCTTGATGTAATTCAAATTGCCGGACTTCCCTGTTGTCCGTCAGATGCCGTTCAGGAAATAAAGGACAAGGCCATTTACATATCTCATTTAAAAGGAGGAGAAGGTTGTGTAAGGGATGTGATTGAAAAAGTGATGAAGCTTCGAGGAGATTGGAACGAAGACACATCGGTTAGAGCAAAATAATGTTTTCTTGATGTGGCACATTCTAGGCATTACTTATCTTGTACCATAAATTTTGTTATTGAAATTAGTAGCTGCTTTTTTTCAGTTGGTGCGCTGGCCCAACTTGTTATTTATCATGCTCACACAAATATTGTTTGAGTACTGTATCTATGCACGTATCTATGGTGCTGCCGAAGGGGTCTATTTATTTCAATTCTCTTATATCGTTATCGCATCTGTACTCATTGCTGCTGCAGGAAATATCATCAATGATTATTTCGACCTTAATATTGATCAGGTAAACAAACCCGATAAAGTAGTGGTAAATGTAGTAATCAACCGCAGATGGGTGATTTTCTGGCACATGCTTTTAAGCTTACTCGGACTGTTTTTTACAGTGATGGCCTTGCCAGTATCATTATACTGGCACATGGTTCTGGCAAATATTGGAAGTGTTGTATTGCTTTGGTTTTATTCTACCAATTTTAAGAAACAATTACTTATAGGAAATATTGTTATCTCCTTGCTGACGGCCTGGGTGATATTAATTCTTTTTTTAGCTAAGCAGCCACTTCAGATAAAATCACTTATGTCGGTTGGGCATAACGAAATCCGATTTTTCAGGTTAACCATCTTATACGCATCTTTTGCTTTTATAATTTCCCTGGTTAGGGAAGTGGTGAAAGATGTAGAAGATATGGAGGGCGACAGAAAGTATGGATGCAAAACTTTGCCCATCGTTTGGGGAGTACAAGCTGCAAAAATTTTCGTGGCAATCTGGCTCGTTGTTTTAATTGCTGTATTAATCATACTTCAGTTATATGTTTTACCCCTTGGATGGTGGCATAGTGCATTATATTGTTTACTGGCGATCATTGTCCCACTTATCTGGATATTGGTCAGGTTGTTCAAAGCAACAACACCTGCAGATTTTCATAAGCTTAGTACCATGATAAAAATTGTAATGCTTACAGGAATATTATCGATGGTGTTTTTCCGGATTTATCAATGAGACCATAGTCGATAGTCCATGGACCATGGTCTATGGACCCCAAAAATAGAGATCAAAATGAAATCAATCATCCTGGCTTCCCAATCTCCGCGTAGAAAAATGCTTTTGGAGTGGGCTGAAGTTCCTTTTGAAGTGGTCGTTAAATCAACAGATGAATCTTATCCCGAATCTCTTGAAATTGAAGAAGTGCCTGTTTTTATAGCCAGGGAAAAGGCGAAGACTGTTCATAAATACTTACAGGATGCCTACCATGGTGAATATGCAGAACGCACCATTTTGGCAGCAGATACTGTAGTTGTTTTAAATAATGAAATCATTGGTAAACCTGCAGACAGAGATCAGGCTATAGAAACTTTAAAAAAATTATCCGGACAAACACATCGTGTAATAACAGGTGTAGTAATTCTTTCAGGTGAATCAGAAAACGCTTTTGCTGATATTACCTCAGTTACTTTTAATATTTTAACTGAAGATCAGATTGCTTTTTATGTAGATAAATACCAACCCTACGATAAAGCTGGTGCCTATGCAATTCAGGAATGGATAGGCGTGATTGGCATTCAATCTATCAACGGTGATTTCTACAATGTAATGGGCTTACCAGTAAGCAGGGTAGTTAAGGCTTTGCAACAATTATGATCAACAAATAATCAGGTATATCCCGCAATCCATTTGCCAGTAGTTTGCTTAAAACTATTGGAATATGAATGAGCGCTTATTACAGTTTATCTGGCAACACCAGCATTATAACAAACATCAGTTACAACTTGTATCCGGAGAAAATATAAAAATAATACACCCCGGATTTCTTAACCATCACCAAGGCCCCGATTTTTCTGCTGCTCGAATCCAGTTGGATAATACCATTTGGGTAGGTAATATCGAATTACATATCAGAGCATCTGAATGGTATAAACACCAACATGATAGTGATCCAAATTATACAGGAGTCATTTTGCATGTGGTATGGGATGCAGATATAGTGGTACTTGATCAATTTGGACAAGCTATTCCAACACTTGTTTTAGATGGGAGGGTAAAAGGGGCATTATTGGATCGTTATGAACAAATGATGGAAATGTCTTCCAAGGTAGCCTGCCATCATTTTTTGCCAGCGGTTAATGAATTAACCTGGTATGCCTGGAAAGAGCGGATAGCGATAGAACGAATGGAAAGAAAATCGCTAATCATCAATAACTTTTTAACGGAAACAGATAATCATTGGGATGAAGTGTTTTGGCGACAACTTGCCATGGGATTTGGTTCAAAAACCAACGCATGTTTTTTTGAACAACTTGCCAGAAGTATACCATATACCATCATTCAAAGGCATAGAAATTCAGTAGAGGAACTTGAGGCACTACTCTTTGGACAGGCACATCTTTTACTTAAAAAACGAAAAGATGCATATCCTCAGCAATTGTTTAGAACCTATCTCCACTTACAACGTAAATACCATTTAGTTCCACCTGCTGGTCAACCTGCTTTTTTACGTATGCGACCCGCATCCTTTCCAACCCTTCGTTTGTCGCAGTTGGCAGCATTTATACACCAACATGAAAGTATTTTCTCCAAACTGAGGGATTCGGTTACTACAGACAACCTCATGCAACTTTTTCACGTAAAAGCAAGTCAGTATTGGACAAGTCATTACAGGTTTGATGAGTCAACCACACCATCAATGAAATGGCTTGGACAACAAATGACCCTTCACCTGTTGATCAATGTAGCGATACCCATGGTGTTTAGCTATGGTCTGGCTATGGAACAACAGGTTTATAAGGACAGGGCTTTGCAGTGGCTCTATACATTAGAACCAGAGCAAAACAGGATTACCAGGTATTGGCAAACGGCTGGTATACATAACCGATGTGCACTTGATTCGCAATCACTGATCGAGCTGAATACGCAATATTGTGTTAATAAGCGTTGTCTGGATTGTGCCATAGGCAACAAACTACTTCGGCTTTGAATCATTTGTTGACTGCACAAAGGCATTGGTGGAACCGCTGTTAAGCTGGCTTACCAATAAAATGCCATGTCCAGTTCGAGATCGGGGTGAAGACTTCTCTCAACCGGACAGGTTCGGGCAGTTCTTTCCAGGATTTCTTTGGTTTTATCGTCTAATTGAAGGGTAGCTGGAAAATAAACATGGGCTATGATTTTACCGATTCTGCGAGGATCGCTTAACATGATTTTTGTGGTATCAATACGGGTTCCGTCCAGATCGATATTCATAGTTCTGGCTTTGATGGCCATTGTAGTTACCATGCAGGCACTAAGTGCGGTAGCTACCAGGTCGGTAGGTGAAAATCGTTCACCTTTACCCTGGTTATCGGTAGGGGCATCGGTTTCAATACTGGTTCCACTCTGAAGATGGGTTGCGACTGTTCGTAACTCACCTTTATAAATAATTTGTGAAGTCATTGCGTCAATTTTGCTATAAATTTACAAGTAACAAATCTAATGGAAGTGAAGAAGCTATTTATTATTGTTAGTCTCTTTGGGTCAATGGCGGTTTCCGCACAGCAGAAATCTCAAACACCGGCTCAACTAGATAAGGCCAGGAAAAAAGCCGAGAGAAAGGAAAAGATCAATCAAATGATCAAACAGGAAGAAGAGGGTGCCCTGGTTTTTAATAAGCAGGGGTCTTTCAGCTTTAAATTTAATACCGATGGATGGGGCATGTTCTACGAACATGGAAAATATAAAACAGTTACTAAAACCAATCTGTGGTGGCTGGAGTTTGGAGAGCATAAGCACCCCAAAGAAGAAAAAGTACCAACGATCAGTGCATCCGGTGGCTTCCTGATTGTATCAAGCTATGTTTACGGAAAACGGAATAATTTTTATAACCTTAAACTAGGTTTTGGTCAACAAAGACTCATTGGCGGAAAAGGAAATAAAAATGGAGTAGCCGTTTCTGCGATCTATGGCGGAGGTTTAACTGCTGGGTTATTGAAGCCTTATTATATCGAAATCCAAAATCCCAATACCAATAAACAAGAGCAGATTAAATACGATAACAATGATAATCTGTTCCTCGATCCGACTATAATTCTGGGAAGAGGCTCTCTGACCAAGGGTTTTGGCGAAATCAAATTTGTTCCCGGAGCCCATGTAAGAACGGCTCTTCGATTCGACTATGGACGGTATAATGAAGTATTATCTGCCCTGGAAGTAGGGCTAAATGCGGAGTTTTATTCCCAAAAAATGCCCATATTATTGCTGAATAAGGAGAAAAACCTCTTTTTCAACGCCTATGTAGCCCTCACGTTTGGTAAGCGAAAGTGACTTATTTTTGCAGGAGAGAGTCCGAAAGTCGGAAAGACCGTTAGTCTGTAGTTTAATTGAACAGGCAAGGACTCTTACTGTAAGTGTTTTTCTATTGATTTTACTGAGTGAGGACTAAAAAAAGGCGTCAGATGCAAGAATTACCAGTTGTTTCCAAAATAGATCCGGTTAGTTCCAAAATACAAAAACCCTCCTGGCTTCGGGTTAAATTACCCATTGGAGAGAGTTATAAACATGTTCGTGGACTGGTTGATACCCATAAACTGCATACCATTTGTGAAAGTGGGAATTGTCCGAATATGGGCGAGTGCTGGGGAGAAGGAACGGCCACTTTTATGATATTGGGGAATGTTTGTACCCGTAGCTGTGGCTTTTGTGCAGTAGCCACCGGTAGACCTGAACCAGTAGATTGGGATGAGCCGCAGCGTGTGGCTGAAGCAATTCACCTTATGAAAGTAAAACACGCGGTGCTAACCAGTGTTGACAGGGATGAACTAAAAGACGGCGGATCTATCATATGGTACAATACCATTAAGGCGGTTAAAAGCCTGAACCCAGATACTACGCTTGAAACTTTAATTCCAGATTTCAAAGGCAATGCTGATCAGGTACAACGCATTATTGACGCAGCCCCGGAAGTAGTGAGCCATAATATGGAAACCGTTGAACGCTTAACAAAACAGGTTAGGGTGCAGGCCAAATACCATAGAAGTCTTGAAGTGCTTCGTTTATTAAAAGAAGGCGGCATGCGCACTAAAACCGGTATGATGTTAGGTTTGGGTGAAACCAAAGAAGAAGTTATTCAAAGCATGAAAGACCTGGTTAATGTAGGTTGTGATGTGCTTACACTTGGTCAATACCTTCAACCTACAAAAAAGCATCTTGCGGTTCAAAGATTTGTTCACCCGGATGAATTCGCTGAACTAAGAGAAATCGGGTATGAGTTGGGTTTTGATTATGTAGAAAGCGGTCCTTTGGTTCGTTCCTCTTACCACAGTGAAAAGCATGTGATAAAAGGATGGGGAATAAATAAATGGAAAGAAGAAAAAGCTCAATTGATTGCCCAATAAATAAATGCAAACGCCGGAATTTTTCCGGCGTTTGCATTTATATTTACCTGCATTCAAGATGCCTCCATTCAATATGATAAAAACACCACTTCTCGGAATCCTGATTTTTTTCGGGATGATAAATATTTCTTTCGGACAAGTTACATGGACAAATGTAGATGCATTGTTTCAGCCCTTACCCTCATCAGTACATGTTTATAAAACAACCGATTCGTTAGATGGGAAACCAAATATCGCTTTTTATGTTAGCGTAGACCTGAGCGATAAAAAACTTTACTTAACCACAGATACTGGACTGGGGAAGCGTTACACACCAACTGAATACTTTGAACGCAATAAACAACCACTGCTGGTAATGAACACCACATTTTTCGAATTCGTTCACAACAGCAACCTGAATGTTGTTATTCGCAATAATCAACTGCTTTCTTATCACCAACATTCACTCCCGGGTAAAGGAAAAGATACCTTAACCTATCGCCATCCATTTGGCAGTGCAATAGGTATCAGCAAAAACAGAAAGGCAGATATTGCCTGGCTCTATACTGATACGGCTTTATCAATGGCTTATGCAAGTCAGACAGCCATTCATCCATTCAAAGACAGTATTGCCGATCCTTCCGCAGCAGTTATGTTACAAAAAGGAGATTTTAAAAAATGGAAAATGCAAACTGCTGTTGGTGGTGGTCCGGTATTGCTTCAAAATGGGGAAATAAATATTACCAATAACCAGGAAATTAAATTTGCCGGTAAAGCAATTGATGACAAGCATCCCAGGTCTGCGATGGGGTATACCCTGGATGGGAAGCTGATATTTTTAGCTATAGAAGGGCGTTTCCCAGGGAAAGCCGAAGGGGCAAGCTTAAAACAAACAGCAGCACTACTTAAAAATATCGGTTGTTACGAGGCCCTTAATCTTGATGGAGGAGGCAGCAGTTGCCTGTTGATCAATGGAAAGGAAACCATAAAACCGAGTGATAAAACCGGACAAAGACCAGTTCCCGCAGTTTTTATAGTCAGCAATAAGCATCGCTAAATATTGGAAGAAAAAAGGAGCTATGGACTATGGACCATGGTCCATGGTCCATAGTCCATAGCTCTCAAAATCAATTTTTCTCCCAAACCAGTGCTGATGCCCCCAGAATGGCTGCATCAGATTCTTTAAGATGGCTAACCAGTATTTTAACCTTATTCTGAAATACCTGAATAAGATTGTCTTCCATGCTTTCGCGGGTTGGTTTAAGTATCAGGTCTCCGGCCTTAGTTAGGCCACCGAATAAAACAATGGCCTCCGGACTGGAGAACATCACGAAATTGGCTAGTGCTAGTCCCAGGATTTTACCTGTATATTCAAATATTTCTTTCGCTAATTCATCGCCTTGCATTGCTGCATCGTAAACTTTTTTTGAATCAAGTTCTTCTTTGGGAATACTGCGTAATAGACTTGGTCGGTCACTTGTTTCCAGGATTTCTATAGTAGTTAACCTTACACCTGTTGCTGATGCATAACTTTCAAGTGATCCTTTTTTGCCTGTACCATCGTGGTAGCGCCCTTCGGGAATAATGATGGTATGACCTAATTCACCAGCAAAGCCATCGTGACCATAAACAAGTTTGCCATTGGCAACAATTCCACTCCCCACACCGGTGCCCAATGTAATCATGATAAAATCATTCATACCCTTGGCTGCGCCATACATCATTTCACCAATGGCGGCTGCATTGGCGTCGTTGGTAAGGGTAACGGGTAATTTGAATTTATCTTCAATCAATTTTGCAAGCGGAATAATGCCCTTCCAGGTAAGATTGGGAGCATATTCAATAGTGCCTGTATAAAAGTTTCCATTAGGTGCACCTACGCCAATTCCTTTCATTCTTCCAATTCCACCTGCTTTTACAATAAGATCCGCAAGGTGGGTATATAATTCATCTATAAATGGTTCTACTTCGGAGTGCGATCGTGTAGACATTTCACTGGAGAATAAAACATTCCCTACGCGGTCTACGATACCAAATTTGGTACCTGTACCACCAATATCAATGCCAATTGCGAGTGGCTCTAAAGATGTCACATTACTAGCCATATCAACTCAAATTTATCTTCCACAAAATTAATGACCACTGCTTACTTGTGCATCAAAATCTAATCCTTGTGCCTTTAATACTTTTTTGAGTTTAATAGCAAGGAACCCAAGGAATGCAAATGATGCGGCTGCAAGTAAATAAGATTGGTGCATACCTACTGATTCAATATCACCAATAGCACCTTGTAAAGGTGGAATAATGGCCCCACCAAGGATCATCATAATCAGGAAAGCCGAACCCTGACTGGTATATTTTCCTAGTCCGCCAACACCAAGTGAGAAAATACATGGCCACATAACAGAGCAGCATAATCCACCAGCCATTAAAGCATATACTGATATGATACCTGTAGTAAATACACCAACAAGCATAGCAATTGTAGCTAAAGCAGAAACTGCCAGCAATGTTTTGGCAGGTTTTTCCTGACCATAAAAGAAGGCGATGAGGGCAAATACAATACAAATGCTATAACCCCATAAATCCTTAATATCACTGCCATATAAGGAGTTAACTCCTAATACAATAAGAAATGCTACAAATGGAACAATGATGGTCATAATTCTCTTCATAGACCCTGATAAATTAAATACACTGATGGCACCCGTCCAACGGCCAATCATCAGACTTCCCCAATAGAGGGAGATGTATTTTGAGATCTTACTCTCATCAAGCCCCAGTTCAGTGAGGTATCCAGGGGTTTTCAATAAGGCGCCAAAGTTATTATCGATGGTAACTTCAACTCCTACATAAACAAAAATACCCAGCATGCCATAGATCAGTTGCTGGTATTTCATGGCACCCCAACCGGTATTATTTTTAATGGCGCTTGCATTCGAGTAAAAAAGAATACCTACTACCGAAACAAGGGCGATTAACAATAAAGTAAGCTTTGGAACATCGGTTAATTGTCCTACAACAATGATGGCTCCAATTAATAGTGTCATGATGGTTAATGAAGCAGCCGCTTTATTGGCTTTTTCAAATTTTTCATCATTCTTGCCATCAGGTAATTTGGAGAAGGCAAAAAACAGGGCCACAAGTGCAAATACACCTGCAACGATCATATAAAGTATATTGATATTGGTAACAGTTACCTCTGCATGGTCACCTCCAATTGAACCAAAGAGGAAGAAACTAACAATGATTGGTCCTAAAGTGGTTCCCAATGAATTCACCCCACCAGCAAGGTTGAGCCTGTGTGCACCAGTGGAGGCATCGCCTAATGATATGGCAAAGGGTTGTGCCGAGGTTTGCTGTAAGGAAAAGCCTAGTGCAACTATAAAGAAAGAGCCAAGTAAAGCTGGAAAGGAATTGGCATTGGCTGATGGTATAATTAATAAAGCGCCCACCACTGAAATCCATAAACCATAAATGATTCCTTTTTTATATCCGATTTTGTTTAGAATATCATATCCTAAAACATTGGAAGAGATAAACAAAATCAAAGAACCAATAAAATATGCGCCATAGAAGGCGGAGCCAATTAATTGGGACTGAAACTGGTTAAGCTGAAAATGTGTTTTACAGAATGGGATGAGGATACTATTGGAAGCAGCAATAAATCCCCAAAAGAAAAATACAATTACCAGTGTGGCAAGCGCACTTGTATTGGTTGGTTGTTTAGGTTGGTTCATATCAATCGGTCGTTTTAAGTGGAGTGTAAAATACAGGAGAAAATCTAGCCCGAAAAATTTTAAAGTAGAATTTGACAGTACCATTACTTCCTAACTTGAAAGCAAATCAGCTAAATAACGATTCATGGAGATTATTCATGTAAGTGCCGAATGTTACCCGGTAGCTAAAGCCGGTGGATTGGGTGATGTAGTAGGGGCACTTCCTAAATATCAGGTAAAAGCCGGGGATATTGCCAAAGTGGTAATGCCCATGTACAGAACTAAGTTTTTATACGACAATGAATGGACGGTCGACTTCAAAGGACAATCGAACCTTGGGAACTGGTTTTTTGAGTATACGGTAATAAAAGAAAAGTCTAATAAGTTAGGGTATGATCTATACCTGATAGACATAAACGGATTACTCGACAGACAGAAAATTTATGGGTATGAAGATGATGCTGAAAGATTTATCGCATTTCAGATTGCCTTTGTAAACTGGTTGGTTCATTGGGAGCATCAGCCGGATATTATTCATTGCCACGATTATCATACAGGACTAATACCCTTTATGATGCAGTATTGTTATGATTATAACCGGTTAAAGCATATACCTACTGTACTTACTATTCATAATGCCCAATACCAGGGCTGGATGGGGTGGGATAAAAGCAAATATATTCCCAGATGGGATCTTTGGAAAAGGGGAATGCTCGATTGGAACGAATCTATTAATCCCCTGGCATCTGGTATAAAATGTGCAGCAAAAGTTACTACTGTAAGCTGGAGTTATATGGATGAGCTCAGGTCAAATTCAAATGGCCTCGAAAAGCTGTTTGAATACGAAAGGGGCAAATGTGTAGGGATATTGAATGGAATTGATAACGAAGTGTGGAACCCCGCCACCGATAAATACCTTGAACATCATTACACCACAAAAACGTCTGCAGCAGGAAAAGAAAAAAATAAAGCCATTTTATGCGAGCGCTTTGGCTTTGATATCGAAAAACCATTATTTGTTTTCATCGGAAGATTGGTAGGTGAAAAAGCAGCAGATATTTTACCTTATGCTATTCGGGAAGCAATAGCACAAACGCAGGGACAAGCCAGCTTTTTAGTGTTGGGAAGTGGTGAAACCACCGTAGAATGGGAATTTCAGCAAATGGCGGACCCTTATAAAGGTGTTTTTGGCGTAGTAATAGGTTACGATGAATCCCTTAGCCACCTGATGTATGCCGGTGCCGATTTTCTATTAATGCCAAGCAGGGTAGAGCCTTGTGGACTTAACCAGATGTATGCCATGCGATATGGTACCGTGCCAATCGTGAGAAGCACGGGTGGTTTGCAAGATACGGTGGTAGATATGGGCGATCCGGATGGTTTTGGTATCCGTTTTAATCAAGCCACTGCAGGAGATGTGGTTTATTCAATCAGCAGAGCTGTGTCTGTTTATGGAGATAGCGCACAAATGACAAAAATGCGGAAGTTGATGATGGAGATAGACCATAGCTGGGAGAATACAGTAGACGAGTATATAAATGTATATAAAAGCCTTAAATAATTTATTTGTGTAGGTGTTACAATAAATCTGACATCTACGATCTGCGATTGAACAATTTAAAACACAAACAACAAGCTATATGAATAGTATTTCAAAATCAGTGTTAGCGGTAATCCTCGGTGGCGGAGCTGGTACACGTCTGTATCCTTTAACAGCAAGTCGTTCAAAACCAGCGGTGCCAATTGCAGGTAAATACAGGTTGGTAGATATTCCGATCAGTAACTGTATCAATAGTAATATTAACCGAATGTTTGTGTTAACGCAGTTTAATTCTGCGTCATTGAATAAGCACATTAAAAACACCTATCATTTTAGTGCCTTCAGTACAGGATTTGTGGATATTCTTGCGGCAGAACAAACTCCCGATAACCCAGGTTGGTACCAAGGCACTGCAGATGCAGTGCGGCAATCGTTGAGGCATATATCCAACATGGATTTTGAATATATTCTAATACTGAGCGGTGATCAGTTATATCAGATGGATTTCAGTGAAATGCTAGAAATGCATAAAACAAAAGGTGCGGATATCTCTATTGCAACAATTCCTGTAAATGAAAGAGACGCTCCTGAATTCGGAATTTTAAAAGCCAACGAAGAAAATTATATCACTTCCTTTATTGAAAAACCCAAAAAGGAACTACTACCAGATTGGGTAAGTGATACCGGCGCAGAAATGCAATTATCGGGAAGAAATTACCTGGCATCGATGGGTATTTATATTTTCAGCAAAAAAGCATTGTATCATTTGCTAAGTGAAGTGCACCCTAACGCCACAGATTTCGGAAAAGAAATCATCCCTGATTCTATTCAGAATTATAAGGTGGTCAGTTTTCAATATGATGGCTATTGGACAGATATCGGAAACATCTATTCTTTCTATGAAGCCAACCTGGCCCTTACTCAGGAGATTCCTCCTTTCAATTTATTTGATAATACGAAAACAGTATACAGCAGGGCGAGGATGCTACCTCCAGCTAAAATTAGCGGAACAACCCTGGAGAAAACTATTATCGCAGAAGGCTCGATAATTCATGCGAGCCGAATAGAACAAAGTGTGGTTGGTATAAGATCAAGAATTGGTCATGGTACCACTGTAGTAAACAGTTATCTAATGGGTAACGATTATTATGAAACCATCGAGGAAATGGCACTAAATACTTCAAAGGGGTTACCTAAAATTGGAATTGGCGAAAGATGCTATATTAAAGATGCTATCATCGATAAAAATTGTAGAATTGGTAATGATGTAAGGATAAACGGAGGAAATCATCTTACCAATACCGATCATGCATTATATACAGTGAAAGATGGAATTGTGGTAGTGAAAAAACTGGCAATTCTACCAGATGGTTTTGTGATCTAAATTTTATTTAGCCAATAAGCTCAGGAAATAAATAACCAGCTATATTTTGGTTGAATAGTAATTTGACCTTGGTGAAAATGGTTTACATTTAAATAATGTAATTATTACACATTAAAACGATTGTTATGGCCAGTTCTGCCTCACCAACATCAACCGCTAAAGGTTTGGTGCCAAAGCCCCGTTTAACCCTTTCCCAAATATGCTTTATGAGCTTTGGCTTTTTGGGGGTTCAATTTGGCTTTGCGCTTCAAAATGGTAATACGAGTAGGATACTAAGATCTTTTGGAGCGGACGTTGATCAGTTACCCATGTTTTGGATCGTAGCACCATTAATGGGCATGATTGTTCAACCACTTATTGGTCATTATAGCGATCGAACCTGGAACAGAATCGGAAGAAGAAAACCCTATTTTCTGGTAGGCGCACTTCTTTCATCCGCAGCACTTGTTTTTCTTCCTAATGCCGGATCAATGTCGGGATTAATACCCGCCTTATGGATTGGTGCGGGAATCGTAATGATCATGGACGCTTCATTTAATGTTGCCATGGAACCGTTCAGGGCTTTGGTTGCGGATAATTTACCTGACACACAAAGAACCAGCGGTTTTGCAATTCAAACTTTTCTGATTGGCGTAGGGGCGGTTGTTGGTTCGGAATTACCTTCCTTACTGGCTAAAGCTGGATTTTCACAAGACGCAGGCGAATCTGGTGTTGCAGATAACGTGAAATATGCATTCTATATAGGAGCCGCAGTATTTATTTTCGCCATACTGGTAACCGTTTTCTTTTCCAAAGAATATCCTCCTGCCCAATACGAACAATACCACGGCAAACCCGATGAAGCTTCTCAAAAAGCAGGCCTTGGGGAAATATTCAAAGACTTTAAAAAAATGCCCAAAACCATGAAACAACTGGGATTGGTGCAGTTCTTTTCCTGGTTCGCATTGTTTAGTATGTGGGTATTCACAACTGATGCTGTTGCCACACACGTATTTGGTTTGTCGCCTGATGATACAAGATCTGTAGCCTACAATAGTGCCGGCAATGCGGTAAGTTCTGCATTTGGTACTTATAATCTGGTAGCAGCCATATATGCCCTTTTTATTCCTTTGGTAGCCAAATTCTTAGGTAGAAAAGGTACCCATGCTTTTTCATTGATTGCAGGTGGGGTAGGACTAATCTCCATCTATTTTATCAAAGATCCTGCAATGTTGAAATTCTCCATGGTTGGTGTTGGTCTTGCCTGGGGCAGTATACTTGCGATGCCCTATGTAATATTATCCGGGTCTATACCTGCAGGGAAATTGGGTATTTATATGGGGATATTCAACTTTTTCATTACACTTCCACAAATTGTTAATGGAGTAGGAGGTGGCTGGATTGTAAAGCATATTTATAATGGGCAACCAATTTATGCTATTGTTCTCGCTGGCTTTTTCATGTTATGTGCCGCAGTTAGTGTATTGTTTGTTTATGATGCAGGTGCAATTCATATAAAACAGCAAAAAGTAAATTCTTAGTTTTTCTTCATTGTTTTAGTATTTTTCCGCATGAAAAAGATTCTTTCTATTGCATTGCTAATGGTTATTATGTGTAATCTAAATGCACAGCATGTAACCATTTATCCCACCCACTGGTTTGCAAATATGCAATACAATAATGTGCAATTAATATTAAAAACTGAGGATACTGCTTTTTGGAAATATAAGTTTACGATTAATTATCCTGGGGTACAAAAATTGAGGTCTCACCGATTCAGTAATGGAAAATATGTTGGCCTTGATATTGCCATTTCTAAAGATGCGAAACCGGGAAAAGTTGAGATAGTGGGCGTTAGAAAAGGTAGTGAAACCATAAAATTGTCTTGGGAGATTAAACCTCGGAGAAATGGTAGAGGCACATTATTCGCAAGGGGCGTTACATCGAAGGATTTTATCTACCTCATAATGCCTGATCGCTTTAGTAACGGCGATAAATCAAACGATAAAATTGATAATCTGTTAGATACTGAAGTAGATAGGAATAATGTGCTGCTCAGGCATGGTGGCGATTTAAAAGGAGTGCAAAACCACCTCGATTATCTTTCTAATCTGGGTGTTACAACCTTGTGGATGACACCTGTTGTTGAAAACAATATGCCACTTTATAAAGAGAATGCAGGGATGATGAGTGGCTATCATGGGTATTGGTTTACCGATCATTATAAAGTAGATCCCCGATTAGGTGGTAACAGCGCTTATCGCGCATTATCAGATGATTTGCATAAACGTGGGATGAAATTGATTCAGGATGCAGTATATAACCATATCGGCGCAACCAGTTGGATAGCCCAAGATCCTCCTTCACCCAATTGGCTCAACAGATGGGATCAGTATACCGGTTCTAATCATAGAGATGAAGCCATTTTCGGTGCTTACTCGAGTGCAAAAGATAAAAAACAAATGCTGGATGGATGGTTTGTGCCACACTTACCCGACGTTAATCAGCGAAATCCCTTTGTTGCAAATTTTTTGATACAACATGCCATTTGGAGCACAGAAGAGTTTGGGGTAGATGGTTGGAGAGTAGATACCTATAAATACTGTGATGAATCTTTCCTGAATAATATCAATAACGCACTATTACGCGAGTATCCTTCATTAACCGTATTTGGAGAAGCATGGGCCAATACCGTAACCGGGAGTGCTTATTTTACCCGGAACAATATGAATGTTCCCTTTAAGCATAATGCCGGAGGTGTTACAGACTTTCCTTTAAACAGTGCAATGATTGCCTCGGTTAATCAGCCCTTTGGGTGGACAGAGGGCGTGAATAAATTATACATGACGCTGGCTCAGGATATTTTATACCAACAACCCCTCAATAACTGCATCTTCCTCGATAACCACGATATGGATCGCTTTTATTCTGTTGCTGGTGAAAATTTGCAAAAGTATAAACAGGGAATAGGCCTGTTGCTCACCTTAAGAGGTATACCGCAGATTTATTACGGAACGGAGATATTGATGAAGAACTATAAAGACCCTAGTGATGCAATGGTAAGATTAGATTTTCCAGGAGGATTTGAAGGGGATGTGAAAAATAAATTTGAAAAAGAAGGGCGAAACGAGCAGGAGCAGGAAGCATTTGAATTTGTACAAAAACTTGCATTGTTCAGGAAACAATCTGCTGCACTAACTACAGGTAAAACAATGCAATTTCTGCCTGTAAACGGACTGTATGTTTATTTTCGTTACACGGACCAACAAACCGTGATGTGTGTGTTGAATACAGGAAACAATACACAGCAAGTGAGTTTTGCTGATTATAAGGAAAGAACAAAAGGGTTTACTTCAGGGGTCGATGTGCTTACACAAAAAGTTTATAAGGATGGATTAAGCATTCCGGCCCAGGGCTTTGCCATTATTCAAATGAAAAAATAACAGCCTCGACTACATAAGTAGTTATTCTGTTAATTGTTGGTTATTGAAGCTGAATATTATGAAAAACGGCTAACGCAACTTATATTGCAATTAGCATGACTACATCCATTATTCTTACCCTGTGCGTATTAATACTGATGGCTTATCTATTCGATATTAGCTCTGCTAAAACGAGGATTCCAACGGTTATTCTATTGTTGCTTCTTGGATGGGTATTAAAGCAATTAACTGTATTCTTTTCCATCGAAGTGCCGGATCTTTCTTCCTTACTTCCATTGTTAGGCACTGTAGGACTTATATTAATCGTGCTCGAAGGGTCGCTTGAGCTGGAGATCAATAGATCAAAGCTTCCACTTATTAGAAAAGCCACTATCGTTTCCTTTTTCCCTTTAATTATTGGAGGATTAATATTAGCCTGGCTCTTTAATTATTTTGAAGGTTATCCATTTAAACAATCACTGGTGAATATGTTGCCATTTGCTATTATCAGCAGTGCCATAGCCATTCCGAGTGCCCGTAACCTGAATACTTATAACCGAGAATTTGTAACTTATGAAAGTAGTCTGTCTGATATAGTGGGAGTCATTATTTTTAATTTTGTAGCCCTCAACGAAGTAATCAACGGTGCGGCATTCCTTCATTTTGGCTGGCAATTATTGTTGATACTGGTGGTTTCATTTCTTGCTTCTGTTGGCTTATCCTACCTGCTTGGCCGAATTCAACACCATATCAAATTCATCCCTATTATGGTGATGGTGATTCTGATCTATATTATTTCCAAGCATTATCACCTGCCATCCCTATTATTCATATTGTTATTCGGAATTTTTGTAGGTAACCTGGATGAATTAAAGCAAAACAAATGGATTGCGAAACTAAAACCGGATGATCTCAATAAAGAAGTCCACAAGTTCAAAGAAATTGCAGCAGAAGCGGCTTTTGTGATACGAACTTTTTTCTTCCTGGTATTTGGGTACTTAATCGAAACAGCTGAACTGCTGAATACTGATACCTTGTTATGGGCAGGCATTGTAGTAGTGGTGATCTTTGGCACAAGGGCTTTACAATTAAAGTTGTCTGGTCTTTCTTTGTTTCCGCTTCTGTTTATTGCCCCTCGAGGTTTGATCAGCATCTTATTATTCTTATCTTTTGCCCCTGCCGATAAAATACCATTGATTAATAATTCCCTAATCATCCAGGTTATCATACTCACTGCATTAATAATGATGGGGGGGATGATGGGCGTAAAAAAGCAGCCACCACTAGAATCACCAAAACAATAAGCAATGCGACTTCATGAGATTGAATTAGGTGCAAATAACCCTATAGGTATAAGTGAAATGCTGGCTTCCGCCTTAGGGCTTCCGATTAAGCTATCTGAAAACACCTTAACGGTTTTTGATACAGGGAATCAAGGGGTAGATTTTAATGTAGCCAATCACTTACCAGACGGAACAGTTCGAATTAGTTTTATTACTGATGATCTTCAGGCAGTAGTAAATAGGTTTAAGAGCCAGCAGATTTCTTTCGAAGGACCTTATGAATCTCATTTATCCATGATGGCGATAAAATTTGTTACACCAAACGGAATTCATATTGTTATTAATACCCCAACGGATAGTTCCCCAGAATGGCTTAAAGCTAAATAACTGATGTAATGTAGTTTTCGGGCGGGATATTATATTTCACAGGAATTTTAGAAAAAAGGAATCCTAATACTGTTTCTTTGCAGTATTCGATGACCTTCTAAAATGCCATATTATGAAGCCTACCCTGAAATTTATCTATGCCGCACTATTTGCCTGTGGAATTAGCCAATCATTATTGGCACAGGACTTGAACGATACCGAATTAAAAAAGTATATAAGACCCGTTAATGATGCTACCGGTCAGCTTGTAAAGTTAAAACCACAATTATTTGAATTTAAAAGTGAGTACAACCGCTCCTTAAAACTACCTGCAGGTCGGCAGTTTGGTTTTAATGTTGAAAATGTAGAAACTGTTTTCCCTCAATTGGTAAAAAGTAGGTCAATATCTTATTCCGCCGGAAAGAATTTATTCAAACAGGCACATGTAAAAGAAGTATCGATGGAAGGACTGATTCCTGTATTAGTAGCTTCTATTACAGAACTACGTGCTGAACTTAACCAGCTTAGATCTGAACTTGATGCACTAAAAAGAAATAAATAAAATTGAGTTAAGTCTGATTTTTACATCGATTGATTCAGACGCACAACACTTGTAAGTTGCGCTTGAAATCTGTTTAAGCTATACTTCTGAAAAAAATAAGGAAAGTCCGTGAGTTTGTGGCTGGTAGTAATTACCCCCAAAACTATCCAACCAGGTAAACCCCCGGACTTCCCAGTATAGCTTCCATCTCACATGCGGGCAAATGCCGCCCAGTTTGGTTTTATAGTTGAGAAGACCACAAAATTCGTGCCGCACCTGTTCCCCAATCCTTCATTGCTTTGTTTAAATCAGTTGATAATTGTGTCCAGCTTGCCTTTTTTCCTTTTTGTGAAGGAGAAAGCTGGGCTGGAGTTGGATCAACTAATTCAACTTTAGTAGCAAACCAGGTTGTGTGTAGTCTAGGAACAGCGAGGCCGAGGATCATTCCCGGTAGGCCGCTAAAACTTTCAGGGCCACTATTAACTAAAATCTGGGCGGTATAAAATGCGACTACATAAACAGAGTCGCAAATTTTTGTAACGGCTTTTTTGCAATCAAAGCCTGCAATATTGCGGGTTTCTTCGGTAATGCGCCACTCAAGCTGGCGCAAACTATCTTGAATCAAATAGGTTTGTTCAAATACATCTCTTTGCATGGAAATGGTTCCTTTGTTGATGTCTTTGATTGTTACATCTGACTCAGAAGTTTTACCCATCCACAGGTATTTATTATCGGGGTTTTCTTTTAGCAGTCGGTAAACAGACTTCTCATTATTAAACCTCAGTTCATAATAATCTGTCACCATCTTCGGGTACATTTTTTTCATTTCAGCAATCCAGGGGCCTTCGCCTTCACCTTCAAACTGGCTGTGTTGGTTGTATTTTCTTTCAAATTCTACCCGGCCTGAGCTAATAAACCTGGTTTGACTAAATCCGGCTGTAGTAGTGATAAGCAATAATGCTAGGAATATATTTTTCATAATCTGATTATTAGGCATTAAAATCCGTTGTTTGGTTTTCCGTTTTTACTGAAATTATAAGCAAGGGTAAACATCCAGAAACGCTGGATATTCTGGCGAACGGTTTCGGTAATAAAGTTGGTACTGATATTACGCTGGATATTCTGGTTCTGGTTGAAAATATCGTTAATAGCCAGTTTCATCTCAAACTGATCGCTTTTGCCAAGGGTCTTGGTTAAGGAGCTATTTACTAAATATACATTGCTGTTGCCAGCAAAAACCGTTGTTTTTTGATACATCGTAAGTTGAGCTGATGTATTGAAAACAAATTTAGCAGGTAGTTTAAGCGTTAAATCTGCCCATGATGAATAAGACCAATATTTAGTTGATGCATTTGGTCTGATAGAAGAGCTTGAATTATTATAACGGGCATCAAAGTTGATATAGAAATTAAATTTCTTTTCAGACCAGTGGTTAATACCTAGAGTAATCCCCAGTGAGTTGTTTTTGCTCACATTTTCCAATCCGTTTACCACGTTTACAAACCTGGAAATCTGTGGAGAAAGGCCAAAATTTAAATTATACGAAGGGAATATTTCAAATCCATAACTGCTCCACATAGAACCATTGTAATTTCCGTTTACGTTAATAGATTGGTTGATTCTTCTACCCAATGTATCTATAAAGTTTGCATTAGTAATAGCGTTATTGGTTGTGCTGAAATTGGCACTGAGGTAAATATTTCTGCTTTTCAATACTTTATAATCACTAAAGCTGACATTGAAATTATGTCTGAATTCCTGTTTAAGGTTTGGATTGCCAATGGTAATATTAAGTGGGTCGATGTTGTCAACAAATGGTTGTATCTGTTGCAATGTAGGGTTGCGGGTAGTACCATTATAACCGATATTAATTCTCCTTTGTTTTTTAGGGTTGAATATGATATTAGCAACTGGTAAGAAATTAGTGAACTGGATACTTCTGTTATTACCCTTGTTTACATCTTCCAGGTTGAATTTAGAAACTCCTAAAGATGCACCACCAGCAATACTGAACTTCTTCTCATTCAGTCGAATGGTAAAACCACCTGTATGGTTATTATTGTTATAAATAAAGTGGTTACTGAGTGTGTCGATGAGGTTTTCATATTTACCACCCGGACCAGTTTTCTCCAGCGTTTTCCTTTCCGCATCGTTTCTGTTAAACGCAAAACGATAGTTTAACTCCATGAAAGTGTTTTTCCAAAGTGGTTCGGTATACGATAATCTTCCGTTTACACCAGATAATGCTTCTTTATTGGTTTTTAACTGATCAAGGTTATCTTGACGTACCAGAGAACCAGTTTTATTATAGAAATCATTCTTGGCAAATAAGAATCCATCATTCTTTTTATTCATTACATTGAAATCACCACTGAAAGAAATGGTTCGGCCTTTTTTCTTCAAACGTTTTTGCCATTGTAATGAACCCAACAGGTTCCTGTCTTCACCATCATTGGTGGTTGTTCTGTCAGACTGGTTAATAATTTGACCCTCTTCGCTGATGGCCTTGCTTAAAAAGTTATTGGCATTTCTATTGCTTACAATAGAGCCCGTTAACGACATCTTTAAGGTGCTGGTAGAATCTATTCTTAAATCGTATTTACTGGTAATCCTGTTTCTCCTTCTATCACTCACAAAATCCTGGTTTTGTGAATTCACGAAAGTTGTATCAGGTAAAATGTTTTGAGTAATGGTTTGGGTCTTACCTTTTACATTCAGGTTATTGTACTGGTAGGAGGTATTGATATTGTGTTTATCCTGGTTCCATTTATTGGTGAATAATAAACCTCCCGTTGTGGAAGTAGGTAAGCCTTGTCCGTAAGAGAAGTCATCACCACCGCTACCAGAAATCATGATACCACCATCTTCCATAATCTGCATGTTATCACCCATGCCAGATCCATAGTTACTTCTTTCATTCCAGTTGAGCGACTCAAATTTGGTATTGTCGTTGGTAATATATGCGGCAATTTTTCTTTTGCCTTTAAATGCGTTGAGCATTGCTTTACCATACCTGTAATGGTCAAAATCTGAACCCGCTTCTACTTTTCCAAAGAAGCCTTTTTTCTTATCTTCTTTCAATTGTAGGTTAAGGGTCTTTTGGGTTTGTCCGTCATCAATCCCTGTGAAAACAGCCTGATCACTTTTTTTATCGAATACCTGCACATTTTCAACCGCATCTGCACGCAGGTTTTGGGTTACCACTGCAGGGTCATCACTAAAAAATTCCTCACCGTCAACCAATACTTTTTCCACTTTTTGTCCTTGAGCGGTGATTTCTCCTTTTGAGTTTACCTGAATGCCGGGCATTCTTTTCAAGAGGTCCTGAACATTAGCATTCGGTCCTACATAAAAACTATCAGCCCTGTAAACCATTGTATCGCCTTTCATCCGTATAGCGGAAAGGCGTTGTCTTACTACCACTTCTTCCAGCAAATGTGCTTTGGTTGATACATAGATATTGCCAAATGTTTTTTGAGGTTGTGAGGAGAGGTCTAGTTCATCTACAAAATCTGCATAATCGGGATAAGATATCACCATGATATACTTTGTAGAGGGTAAATTGTTGAATACGAATTGTCCCTGCTGATCTGTACGTACAAATTTTACCAGTACGGAATCTTTGGGCCTTAAAAGTGAAATCACTGCATTATGCAGATTCACCTTATTGGAAGAGTCAATTACAGTGCCTTTAATAGAGCCACTATTTTGAGCATAAGAATTTGTAAAGGCCGCAATAGCCAATACCAGGCAAAGAGTAGTCAGTTTTTTCATTGTAGTCGGTTGCATTAAGGATGCCTAAAACGAGAAATTTCATAAAAAAACATAATAACTAATAAATTAGTCGAAAAATAATGTTAATATTTTTCATTATTTGATTATGTCTTCTTATAAATGATAAAGTTAATAAGTCAAAAAGCGTCAAGTTTTATTATCCTATTAAACGAGTCATAAACTGACGGAAGGTTGGAATAAAGGATAAAGAGGTTTTTATAAAAGTGATTTCAGCAAATATTTCCGACCATAACTGCCCCAGCCAGATAATGATGATTTTCTTAGTTGTTCTATTACACCAGCATAATTTGTTTTTTTTGCTCGGTTTGAAGTTGGAGGTACCATTTTTTCGATTTTTGGTTCAATTAGCTCGAGTTTGGTAGCCATAATGGTAACATTCATCCTCGGAATAGCTACCCCCAATATCATTCCTGGCAATTTAGCATAGGATAGTGGGCCGCCGCTTACAGGTATCTGATCAGTATAGAAAGCAACTATGTATACAGAGTCTAAAATAATGCCGGTTGCTTTTCTGCAACTGAAGCCTGCGATATCCCTGGTTTCAGTAGTAATTTGCCATTTTATAGAACGTATAGAATCGCTGATTAGAAAAGTCTCCTCAAAAACCTTTTGTTTTTTTACAAAAGTGCTATTCTCGAGATCTGCAAAAACGATATCATCTGTAGTTTCATCCTCTCCCCAGTACATAATCTTTTCATCATTCTCTCTGCCTTTTTCATATAAAGTTTTCCCATCCTTAAAGTACAGGTTGAAATATGTAGTCTGGAACTTTGAGATTTTATCTTTAAAACTGTCATAAAAACTATCACCCTCTATTTCCTTGTGGATATTGAGTTTTTTTTCAAATTCAATTTTACCCTGTCTGGGAAATTGTACCTGGGTATTCGCTTTTAGATTGAAGAAAAGGAATAAAATAACAAAACAGGTAAAATAGGAGCGGTTGTTATTCATCTTCATCATTTTGTTTTCTGTTTTTGCTGAATTTCCAACGAATCGTGAACATTGCATAACGCCGAACCATATCGTAAGTGCTTTCTGAAATAAAATTACTGCTCACATTTCTGTTAAATCCAATCTGCTGATTCAATAAATCGTTTACAGATAATAATGCTGTAAGGTCTTTCTTTTTTGATATTTTTTTCTCGAGACTAATATTCCAGATAAAAGCATTATTGTTTCTGTCATTGGGAGAAAGCTTTTGCCGGTAGTTTGCCTGAATATTTTGGTTAAATTGAAAACCTTGAAAGATTGTATAAGAAAACTCCAAATTAATATTCTGGATCCAGTACCTGGTTTGTTGTCCTCGATTGATTGTTGAATTAGAACTGGTATAAGTTGGGTTATAACTCAAATAGGCATCTAGTTTTTTCTCGATGTTTTTTGAAATACTCACCGATGGTGAAATTGATATCGTATTGGTTGTATTCTCCAACCCATTTACGAAACTTTTAAACCTGCTTCCATTTATCCTGGGAGAGAGTCGATAGTTCATTTTTAAGAAATTTATTTTTCTTCCATAGCTAATACTTATATAGTAATTATAATTCCCACTAACATTCACCGATTGAGTAGTTCTAACACCCTTATTATCTACTACGGTTTTTGAACTGAATGCATTTTCTGTAAAACTGATATATCCCCAAACTGATTTACTGGCACTTGTTAATACTTTGTAATCATTCATACTAAAGTTAAAAGAGTGAGTAAAAGCGGGCTTAAGGTTTTGGTTTCCAATGGTTAAATTCAACGGGTCAGTATTATTCAGAATTGGCTGCAATTGCGAGAGTTGTGGCTGTTGTGTGCTACCACTATATCCCAGACTGAAACTTCCGGATTGCGAATACTTCCACCTGAAATTTGAACTGGGGAAAAAGTTTAAAAAATTCCTGGCGTATGAAGAATCTATAATCAGATTGGTTTGGCGGAGAGATAGGTCCTGCATTGCAAGGCCAGCACGGAAATAAATTTTCTTTCCATTATAGGTGTAGGTAATTCCACCGCGATGAGAAATGCTTTTAAAAATAAAATGGTTACTGAAACGCGTGTTCAGCGAATCGTATTTGCCAGTATTCATTTTCTCAAATGTCCTGATATCCTGTTCACTGTTGGAAACATTTAAGGAGTAATTTAGGTTCAGCGCAGCTTTTTTGGACAATGGTTGTATATAACTGGCAAGTGCTTTATAAGAAGTACTTTTATTATTGTTCCTCTTAAGTTGATCTATTACCTGTGTCGAATCGAGTAAACCATTACTGAAATAGTTAATCGTATTTCTCAGGTAACCTATATTATCCATGGTATTATTGGTAAAGCCACCATTTAGGGTAAATGACCTGGACCCGGATTTATTCAACTTTCTTTTATAGAAAATATCAGCACTTGTTTGGTTATTGGTGCCATCCGTAGAACTGGTACGTTCGCTGTTATTCACCTGCATTTTTTCTTCCGAGAGGTATTCTGTAGTGCCAAATGAAGAACCACTACTTTTGGTAAAGCCAGCCCTTGCATTTATAGTGATGGTATTAAAGGAGTCAAGGTTTAATTCATTTCTGGTACTGAACCCATGTTTTGATCGGGTACTTTTATTACTGCTAAACTGGTTATAATAATAAAGCGTGTCGGGAAGAATGTATTGTGAATTATTGTAACTGTTACCTGCAATAAACTGCCGGTTAAAGTTGTAATTATTAGAGGTATTGTTCTTTAGTTTGCCATACTTCTTATTCAGCATAAAAGCCGACTGTAAATTTTCCGGAATACCTTGTGAATTGAAAAAACTATAGCTGTCATTTTCAAACATCAGGTAGGTTTCGCCATTCTCTTCCACAGGCGTAAAACCACCAAAGTTTTCCATATCCTCCCAGGTCATCGAATTTCTGCCCGTTCTGTCAACCCCGATATAACCTCCAGCCTTCATGGTACTGGTAAACCTGTTCGCGGTAGCTTTTCCCTGGTAATATTTATTTAAATCGGATCCACCTTCTACGCGCCCGAAATAACCTTTTTTGGCATCCTCTTTCAATACAATATTGATGGCTTTTTCTTTTTCTCCGTCGTCAATACCTGTTAACGTAGCCTGGTCTGTTTTTTTATCAAATACTTGTATCTGTGCCACATCTTTTTTATTTAGGTTCTGCGTGGCCATTGTCGGATCATCCCCAAAAAATTCTTCCCCATCCACATATACTTTTTGAACCTGTTGTCCTTGTGCAGTTATTTCTCCTTTACTATTTACCGTAAAGCCGGGTAATACTTTTAATAAATCTTCCACTGTTGCGCCAGGCTTAACTTTAAAACTGTCAGCCGTAAAAATTAAAGTATCTCCCTTAAACCGAATGGGAGCAATTGTTTGTCTGACGATCACTTCCTCTAAAATATGAGCCCGGGTATTAAGTGCAACCTCATTGAAGTTGTTCATATCATTCGATTTCAATAGCAGCGTATCCATCATTTCAACATAACCAGGATAACTGATCATTACTATATAGCGACCCGGTACTATTTCTTTCATAATAAATGAGCCGTCTGATATGGCCCTGGTAAATTTTACAAGACTGCTGTCTTTACGGTCGAGCAGGGTAATTACAGCATCCTTCAGAATTACTTTATTGGTAGTGTCAACAACCGTACCTTTAAGGGAAGCGTTTTGTGTAAATGCTTTTTTTGTTGCCATAAAACACAGCAAAAGCAAAAATGCAGTCAGTTTTCTCATTTTTTTCGGTTGCAGGTTTAGATGCCTGAAATGGAAAAATCCATAAAAAAAATCATAATAACTAAAGGGTTAGTCGAAATTTTATGTTAATTTTTTCTAATTTGATTATGAATGTCTTATGAGCAATAAAAAAAATATGTCTAAACATGATATTACAGGTGCTTCGGAAAAGGCAGTTGGGAAAGAAGACAAAGCTGTAAACAGTAAAAAGAAATACGAAGCAATACATTTTGTTGATACCAGTCAAACGGTATGGAACTACTCTCTATTTACAGATGAAGATATCCGGAATTTTCAAATGGGTACTCATTACAGGCTCTATGATTTTTTTGGTAATAAGCAACTTGAAGTGTTAGATACTCCTGGAACTTATTTTGCCGTATGGGCACCCAATGCCACTTTCGTAAGCGTTACAGGCTATTTTAACGATTGGAATAAAACAACCCACCCATTAAAAGTACGGTTAGATAATTCAGGCATTTGGGAAGGATTTATACCGCATTTGCAACAAGGAGAAGCTTATAAATATCATATACACGGCTACAAAGGTATTAAGTTGGATAAAGGCGACCCTTATGCCCATTTCTGGGAGAAAAGACCCGATACGGCATCCATAACATGGCAAACCGATTATCAATGGAACGACCAAGCCTGGATGAAAAAACGAAAAAAGAGCAATGCCTTAAATGCACCATGGTCTGTTTATGAAGTACACCTTGCCAGTTGGATGAGGCCAGATAAAAACAACGAAGAATCTTATAACAGCTACCAGCAAATTGCGGAAAGACTGGTGCCCTACGTAAAAGAAATGGGTTTTACCCATGTTGAATTCATGCCTGTAATGGAACATCCATTTGATGGTAGCTGGGGTTACCAGGGTGCTGGTTATTTTGCACCTACATCCCGATTTGGAACACCGCAAGATTATGCAGCACTGGTAGATGCATTTCACCAGGCAGAAATAGGTGTAATCCTCGATTGGGTTCCTTCGCATTTTCCTTATGATTCCCATGGACTATTTATGTTCGACGGCACACATACTTACGAATATGCAGATATGAGAAAGGGCTATCATCCCGATTGGAACTCCTATATTTTTAATTATAAAAGAGGGGAAGTGAAATCTTTCCTGATCAGTAGTGCCAGGTTTTGGTGTGATCGTTTTCATACTGACGGAATCAGGGTAGATGCCGTAAGCTCTATGCTCCGTTTAGATTATAGCCGTAACAAAGGACAATGGGAACCCAACGAATTTGGAGGGAATGGTAACCTGGAAGCTATCGCATTTATAAAAGACCTGAATGAAACATTATACCGCGACTTCCCGGAAATTCAAACAATAGCAGAAGAAGCTACAGACTGGCCAAAAATCAGCAGACCTACTTTCGAAGACGGACTTGGCTTTGGAATGAAATGGATGATGGGGTGGATGCATGATACACTTGATTATTTCAAGATGGATCCAATTTACCGACAGTTCCACCAGGATAAATTTTCATTCAGTATGATGTATTTCTACGATGAAAATTTTATGCTTCCGCTTAGTCATGATGAAGTAGTACATGGCAAGAGTCCGATGTTATATAAAATGCCCGGCGACGAATGGCAGAAATTCGCCAACCTGCGGATACTGTATACTTATATGTTTACGCACCCCGGTGCTAAATTATTATTCATGGGGAATGAATTCGCCGCAACAAATGAGTGGAACTATAAAAGCGAATTGCAATGGGAACTACTTCAGTTTGTTAGTCATGGTGGCATGAAATGCTGCGTTCAAAAGCTCAATGAACTTTATCGCACTGAACCTGCATTATATGAAAATCAGTTTTCTCCAGAAGGCTTCGAATGGGTAGACCTCAATCACCGCAGTGAATCTGTAATGGTCTATAAACGAAAAGGGAAGAAGCCTAAAGATGATGTATTGGTAATACTAAATGTTACTCCCGTGGTTCGAAATGATTGGGAAATATATGTAAATGGGAAAGGGGTGTGGGAAGAAATATTTAACAGTGATGATAAATCATTCTGGGGAACCGGTGATGTGTTTAATCCGGCAATAAAATCAAAACTGGTTGATAAAGCGACCAAATGCTACCAGTTAAAAGTACATCTGCCAGCCCTTGGAGCAGTTGTTTTACGTTAACTAATTGAATTTGGCGTCAACTTTTGCGTAGGATGGAACATGGATTTATCATGATTTTCAAGATTTATCATGATAGATCTTGAAAATCATGAAAATCTGTGTTCCATTCCAGCTAGACTAGTAGGTAGGAGTCAAATTTCTCCGGACAGTACCGGCACTGACTTTAAAAAGCTGTAACTTTTCTTCTGACCATCCGTTACACTTAAAAAATCAATCATTCATGAAAAAGATATTTGCAAGCCTGCTGGCAATTTCCCTGTTATTTTCCTTTGCACTTGGTCAGGAAGTAGTAACAGGTGAACATGTGCAGAAGAGAAGCGTGGGTTCATTTCATGCCGTTAAAACCTCTGCTGGTATACAGGTAGTGCTAACCAAGGGAAGTAAGCCCGAACTGGCCGTTACTGCAAGTGATGCAGATCTGCTGGATAAGGTAAAAACGGTTGTTTCAAACGGCGAACTAAGGATTTCAAGAGATAGTGATAGCTGGAGATTTTGGGAGAAAAGAAGGAATTGGAAAGTGGTTGTGTATGTATCTTATACCGAACTGGATGGACTTGATGCCAGCAGTGGCGGATCTATTCAGGCAAAATCTTTAAGTCTGGATAGACTAACAGCCGATGTTAGCAGCGGCGGTAGTATTACCATATCTGGTAGTGCAAATGCCTTGTCTGTAGATGGCAGTAGCGGTGGAATATTCCGCGGCTATGATTTTTCTGTAACCAACTGCAAGGCTGATGTTAGCAGTGGAGGTGGGGTTCAGGTAACCGTAACGAAAGAAATTTCCGCCGAAGCCAGCAGTGGTGGTTATGTACGATTCAAAGGAGATGGACTGATACGAAATATCAATGTAAGTAGCGGAGGGTCGGTAAAAAGACAAACGAATTAAAGTAAAAGGAAAATAAAATACAAAAGGGCTCTAGACAATAGAGCCCTTTTGTATTTTTCCAATCGTATAGGGGTACTTATACTTATTACTGAAAGATAGGTTTCGAGTAATGTTTTGATACCTATGTTCTCTTTCAGATCACTTACAAAAAGCGGTGATTTTTTGCAGTTACAAATAGAAACCATTCAAAATAGGGGTGTTCTTGTCGATGATTTATATGTGTATACCACCAGCCACTTCAATCCGCTGCGCATTAACCCATTTTGCATCATCTGTACAAAGAAAAGCAACTACAGTTCCTATATCATCAGGTAAGCCCACACGACCTAAAGAAGTAATGGAAGACAGATAGTCGTTCAATTCTTTATTATCTCTAACGGCACCACCACCAAAATCTGTTTCAATTGCTCCAGGAGCTACTACGTTAACCCTGATTTTTCTTTCGCCCAGGTATTTAGCCTGATACTTTGTAAGTGTTTCAACACCCCCTTTCATAGTTGAATAGGCATCGTAACCTGAATAGGTAAACCTTGTAAGTCCTGATGAAATATTTACAATTCCACCGCCGTCATTTATAATCGGTAATAATTTTTGTGTAAGGAAGAAAGGCGCTTTCAGGTGAATATTCATCATACTATCAAACTGCTCCTCTGTGGTTTGGCCGAAATCAGCATGCACTCCCGATCCTGCATTATTAACCAGGAAATCAAGTTTGTCCG
The DNA here is from genome assembly GCA_964611995.1 of uncultured Sediminibacterium sp. Classification (GTDB taxonomy): domain Bacteria; phylum Bacteroidota; class Bacteroidia; order Chitinophagales; family Chitinophagaceae; genus Sediminibacterium. The sequence continues at coordinate 37,762 of CAZTCS010000004.1, forward strand.
TCTGGAAATTAGTTTGCAAAGTATGTTTAACGGAATCAACGAATGCATCAAAACTACCTGATTGCGCCACATCTAATTGCAATGCGGCTGCTTTTCTACCTGTTTGGTTAATTTCTGCTACCAGCGTCTCAGCATCTGCAACCTGTTTTTGGTAAGTGATGATTACATCCAGTCCTTTTTTTGCCAATTCTATGGCCATGCTTTTGCCCAAACCGCGACTTCCGCCGGTTACAAGGGCAATCTTTGTTGTACGAGTCATTTTATGTTGTTTTTTTACAACACAAAGTTGAGTACATAACAGCGGGTGCTTGTTGTAAGAATCAGTCTATTATTTGTAAATATCAAATAATTGCTCCCGATAATGCAAGGGCGACATATTACTGTGCTTCTTAAAAAAATTGGAAAAGTGGGCTACTTCTTCAAAGCCTAGGCTTGTGGCAATTTCGGAAATGTTCCAATTAGTTTGCCTTAATAATAATTTGGCTTCCTGGGCAATCCTGCTGCCAATGATTTCAGTTGTAGTTCGGCCGGTAAAGTCTTTTAGTACTTTATTGAGGTGATTAACATGAACACTTAAAGTGTCGGCATAATCCTTTGCCGTTCTTAGTTCAAGAACCTGGGTATTGTTTTCAATGGGAAATTGTCGTTCGAGTAATTCGATAAACAGCGCGGAAATACGACTCGAGGCATTGATACTGTTGCCTGTAGAAGAAATGGGTTTTAGTTTTTGTCCATTATGAATCAACTCAAGCACATAATTCCTTAAAAGATCATATTTAAAAGCATAATCCGAGCCCATTTCAAGGTGCATTTTCCTGTAAATAGCTTCAAAATCAGCAGCCTGGGCTGCAGAGATTTCATATACAAAGTCGCTTCCAGGTTTGAAAATCGGGAGTTCGTCTAATAAAATACCGGCATTTGATTTTGATATGAAAGCATGGGTAAATACACAAAAATGTCCGCTCTGATCTGAATCAAGGGGCGTATAACTATAGGGTAATTTAGGCGTGGCGAATAATATGGCATGCTGGTCTATTTCAACGGTTCGATCTGCATATTCGACCCTGTTTCTGCCATTGATAAGACTTATTTTATAATAAGTTCTTCTGTTATAAGGCATTTTAGCCTTTGTGGATCAGGTTGCTTGCAATTTACTGATATCAAAAACATTAAAATGCCCAATATCTATCCCATCATTGGCATCTAACATTTTGTCTATTTCCGGGCAGGCTCCTCCGAAAATTTCTTTATAAAAAGTCTTGATAGTTGTCGGTTCCATTGATTTGCAAAATTCAAATAAGTTGCAAATTAGGTTTTTTCGACTGTATTGGAGGTTATAATAGTTTAACCATATCAATATTTACTTTCCCATTCATTTCAAACTGTCCTATGGACTTGAAGCCAAGTGAATGATAATACCTGACAGCCATTTCATTTTGAGCCTGAACGCCGCCCCAGAGTAATACCTGTTGGATTTGTTTTTGTCTTAAGTCTGTTTCGATGGACTGCCAAAGTATTTTGCCAACCCCTTTGCCCCTCCATTCTGATGCCAGTGAAGGCGCATACATTATAGGGGAGGAATTATTATTTAATTCCATATACTGACTATACCGACTGAGATCATGTTCGAAATATCCAAGATGGGTAATTGCATATCCAATGATGAAACTACTTTTGGGTTCTATCAATAAATATCCTTTATAGGAAGGATGGTGATATAGTTCAATTAAAGTTTCCAGGTTAAACGCATGTGGTGCAAACCGTTCCCTGGTTTCATCGTCAAGGTGATGCAGGTATGATAATAGATGAGGAAGATCAGCTTCCTTCCAGATATTGCAGATAATTGGGTTATTCAAAATTCACAGATTATACACAAAAAAATCGGGTAACAATTCCTTTACAATTTAATCATTCTATGGTGATATTACTGTAGTCACTTGCAGCAAATAAAGTGTATGAAAAATTCTTCTTACCAATTATTGGTGAATGCTGCCGGACAATTATTACAACAACATGCATTCGATCATCTTTCAGATGAAAAACTTTCGAGGATGAACAGTTGTTTGCATAAGTTGGGACAGCAACCATCTAATACAGATCTGCGTTCTGTGGAAACAGAATTATTGAACTATTGTCGGGAAGCGAACCTGTATGTTGAAACAGCTACACCACAATCATTACATCAATGGTACGCTGCGATGAGTTGTTTTGGGGAATCTGTTATGCCTTTGGTGGAAGAGGCAGAATAAGCCGGAAACAAGTGCCTTTCCCGGCCTCGCTCCATTTTACAAATAATTTGCCCTGGTGGTATTCTTCCATTATGCGTTTGCTTAAAGGCAGCCCCAATCCCCATCCTCTTTTTTTGGTGGTAAAGCCTGGTTTGAATACTTTATTGAGGTTCGAGGTCTGTATTCCTTTTCCAGTATCTGTAACGTCGATCATTAATCCATCTGCTGTTATCTGCGATTCGATACGAATTACGCCCTTTCCTTCCATGGCATCCAATGCATTTTTGATCAGGTTTTCAATTACCCAATCGAAAAGAGGGGCACTTAATAAGGGATGTTGCGAAAGAGGAGCAGGATGAAACTCAAATTGAACCTGGGCCCCGGATCTTTTTTTCATGTAGAGGATCATTTGCTCAATCTGCTCGTATGGGTTGCCGGCTTCCAGTTTTGGCTGGCTTCCAATTTTCCCAAAACGGTCTGTGATGAGCAAAAGCCGGTTTACATCTTTTGTTATTTCCGGGACTATCTTTTCGTTTTCCTTATTCTGTTTCAGGATCTCAAGCCATCCTTCCAGGCTAGAAACAGGTGTGCCAAGTTGGTGTGCTGTTTCTCTGGCCATAGATGCCCATAGCTGGTTCTGCGCACCTTTGTAATGAGACTGCACCGCCATGATTGCAATGGCAATAAATAAAGCAACGATAACCAACTGAATCAATGGGTAGAGTTTCGCTTCTTTCAATAGCTTACTCTGTCCATAATAGTAGTGATTGGCGGTATATGGACTATCCCTGATCACGAGTACAATCGGTCTATTATTATAGCGACGGAATTCCTTAAGTTTTGTGGAAAGGTAGGTAGGGTTATCCTGCACTAAGTTACTATCCAGATTTTTGTAATTACCGGTTATGCTGTCTTTTTCTGTTGTTTCAATTATGGGAATCTCTTTGTTTTCAAAAGAAATAAAGGTTGCAAGATTTAGACTGGCGGTATCGGGGGTGTTTAAAATAGACCTCTGCGCTTCAACCCATACGGTTACATATTTTCTCTCTTCCGAAGCAATTTTTCCTGATACATATTGAGAATAAAAAATAGTTCCGCTGACGAGTATGATCGCAATGATCACTAAAACGATTCGCCAGTTAATTCGCATAAAAGAAATGTTTTTTTGATGAAGATAATAAAAAGGAAGCAGGCACGCAGGCTAATAAAAGCATAAACGAAGTAGTGAAAAAAAGAAGGGCACCTTTCGGTGCCCCTGTTGCTTGCTCTCAATAATTTTAACCTAGCTGAATAATCCGCCTTTCTTCAATGTTTTAGTGCCTTCTCCGATTTTAAATCCATTATTGTAGATTTCAATCTTATAGTTACCAGTCTGGTATTTATCACTTTGCTTCCAGTCGAAACTTACCGGGGTTGGTTTGCCCTGTTCATAGTTTACGGTTACTTTACTTGTATAAGTTTTCTCGCCATCTTCACGGGTAACAAATTTAGTTCCTTCGGTAATAACCTTTCCATCAGGTGCAGTCACACACACATAAATATCTTTGGAGCCACTAGCCGCAATTCGATTCGGGTCGAGTACAAATGAAATACGCATCAGATCAGCACGCTTTGATGTTGTCGTAGCTTTTTCTTTACCGCTGTTACGTACATCAATGGCTGTAATGCCAATGTTCGAAGCATGCAGGGTAGAGGCAACATCTACTTTTTCATCTAATTCTTTTTTCGTGGCACTCAGGTTTTGCTGCAGGTTCTCTTTGTCTGAGGTGAGTTGGGTCTTTTCAGTGTTGAGTTGTTCATTAGCAGCCGTAAGCTGCTTATTCTCCCCCTGCAACTTCTCAATTTCAGCGAAGAGTCCATCGACTTTACCGTTTAACTCACTAATCATTTGTTTAGCCTGGGCCAATTCAGCATCTGAAGCATTTTTACGCTTAAGAATATTGCTGATACTACCCTTCAGTTTTTGAATTTCTGACCCTCGGTCAGCCAGAGCGCCCTGCAATTGAATATTGTTTTGGGTTAAAGAATCTGCTTTGGCAGAAACTTCCAGAAACTCCTGCTGAATTGCATTACGGGCACTATCTACATTGGTGATGCGGGTTTCCAGTTGTCCAATTGTTTCTTTTGTCTGGCTCTTATCATAAAAGATATAGGCCCAGGTGCCCAGGAGGGCTAAAATAAGAATACCGTAAATTACTTTTCGGTTGTCTTTTTGCTGTGTACCAGCATTTGGGTCGGGAGTGTTGAAGCTATTCATATTTGATGTTTTCGGTTAACAAATTTTAAATTTTTTTACGCATGCTCAAGGATTTGTTTTTGCTGGATATTGAAACCGTTCCCGGTCAATCATCCCTTGCCAGCCTTGATTCTCACTGGCAATCCCTGTTTTGCGACAAAATATCTAAAACCGTGCCAGAAGGTGAAACCTTAGAAGAATCTTACCGAAAAAAAGCAGGAATTCTGGCAGAATTTGGACGTATTATTTGTATTTCAACTGCGTTTTTTTATTGGGATGAAAAAGGGAACTGTCGCTTAAAATTGAAGAGTATTTATGGTGATGATGAAGTAGAAATACTGAAGATTTTTACCTCTTTATGTGAAAAAATGCGCGAGATCAATCCAGGCTTTCAGTTTGCGGGTCATAATATTCGTGAATTTGATATTCCGTTTATTGGTCGAAGAATTTTAATCAATGGAATGGAACTACCTCCTTCCTTACGTATACAAGACAAGAAACCATGGGAACTCAATATGTTTGATACGCTCAACTGGTGGAAATTCGGGGATCATAAAAACTATGTGTCTTTGGACCTGCTGGCAAACGTATTGGGTATACAAAGTTCCAAAACCGATATGGATGGATCAATGGTGCAGGACGTATATTACAAGGATAAAGACCTTAAACGTATTGTACAATATTGTGAACAGGATGTAATTGTTACTGCCAATATCATTCTCCGTTTTCTTCAACACCCACCACTAAAGCCAGAAAATATCGAATTCGTAAGGTCATAGTGGCAATATCTCGCAGAGAATGCCGTTGAAATAGGGGTAAGGATGTCCATAGTTCAGGGACCATAGACCATGGACTATGGACTATGGTCCATCGACTATGTTTATAACTATCTGGCGGATCATTTTTTTAATCATTAACCATCCAGCATCTTTGCACCCATGTCGGCGGAGAAGATCATAAAAGAATGGAAAATTGGCGCTTTTAAGCCTATTTATTGGCTGGAAGGTGAGGAGTCTTATTTCATAGATCAGGTAGTTGATTATGCCGAACATCATATCCTGCCTGAATCAGAAGCAGGTTTTAACCTTACCATATTCTACGGTAAAGATGCCGATTGGGCTGCTGTGGTAAACGCCTGCAGAAGGTATCCCATGTTTGCTGAGCGACAGGTAGTGATACTGAAAGAAGCGCAGCAGATGCGAGATATTGATAAATTAGAACCCTATATTGAAAATCCGCTCAAATCAACGGTATTTGTTGTAAGCTATAAAGACAAAAAAGTTGACGGTCGATCTAAATTGGCCAAAACCCTGAAAGCAAAAGGGGAAATGCTCACCACAAAGAAAATTTATGAAAGCCAGTTGCCAGAATGGACGCAGGAAGTAGTAAAAAAGCACGGCTTAACCATTAACCAGAAAGCATTGATGCTATTGGTTGATCATGTGGGAAACGACCTGAGTAGAATTGAAAATGAAATCGAAAAACTGGCAGTTAACCTGGGTGCCAGAAAGAATATTACGGAAGATGATATTGAGAAATATATAGGAATTAGTAAGGAGTTTAATGTCTTTGAATTGCAGGAAGCAATCGGAAGAAAAGACCTGTCTAAAACAATCCGTATCATTCAATATTTCGAAGCCAATCCGAAAGCGGCGCCTATACAACAAGTGCTCCCTGCCTTGTATAATTATTTCAGCAAAGTATACATGCTCTTCGGTTTGCAAAATGCGGATGAAAAAACAGCCGCAAGCTCACTCGGGGTAAACCCTTATTTTATCAAAGACTATATGAGTTCCGCCAGAAAATATGAATATTCAGGGGTGGAAAGGGTATTGTTATTGCTCCATCAATATAACCTACGCAGTGTAGGCGTGCACGATGCAGGAACGTCCGATGCTGGTCTAATGAAGGAAATGGTAGTAAAAATGATGCACTAGGTGGCCGCTACAGGTAGGGTAAATTTGTTTTTGGGGATTAGTCCATGGTCCATGGTCTATGGTCTATGGTCTATGGTCTAACACCTAACACCTAACGCCTAAAACCTGTCTCCCGAACTAAACTCAATGCCTCAATAGCAGCAGATTTATCTTTTGCTAACTGTGCCTTTAACCCTTCCAATCCATCAAATTTCACCTCGCTTCTTAATTGTTGTAATACGTGAATACGTAGGGTTTGACCATAGATATCGCTATCAAAATCAAAAATATTTACTTCAATAACCCTTTTTTTTCCATCTACAGTTGGGCGCAGACCGATATTCATCATGCCACCGAAAATCGTATCGGGGGTATTTGTCAATTCAACTTGTACCGCGTATACCCCATTTCCTGGAATCAGTTTGTCTTCGGTGCCAATATGTAGATTAGCTGTTGGGTATCCGATAGTTCTTCCCAATTGATTACCGGTGATTACCATTCCCTCAAAAAAATAGGGATAGCCTAAGGCTGCATTTGCTGTGGCAATATCATTTTCAATGATTGCTTTACGAATGCGGGTAGAACTTACCGCAATTTCATTTAGTAACTGTTCAGTTATTTCTTTTACATTAAAACCTAATTGCTTGCCAAAGTTTTCAAGTAATTGATAATCTCCCGTTCTCCCTTTACCAAATCGATGATCATAGCCGATAATAATGGTATGGGGCTTGAAATATTTGTAGAGGAAGTCGGTAATATATTCTTCTGCAGACTGGTTGGCAAAATGGTGGTCGAATGGCACAACAACCAGATGGTCGATACCAGCTTTTTCAAGTAAAATTCTTTTTTCCGTAAGGGTGTTCAAAAGTTTTACATCGCCAGGAACAGAGGAAACAATTTTTCGCGGATGGGGATGAAAAGTGATGATTACGGTTTCCCCGTCAATAGCCGAAGCTTCTTCTTTTAATTGTTTAAGTATTTGTTGATGCCCTTTATGTACACCATCGAATGTGCCGATGGTAACTACGGCATTCTTGAATTCCGGTAAAGAACCTGCCAGTTCACGATGTACTTTCATAAAGGAACGAAGGTAGTGAAATCTGCGATTTTAGCTACAAGCCGCAAGCCCCATGCCTCAAGGCTTTAAAATCACAGATATACTATCCCCAATTCCCAAATCCCCCTTTCAACCCTTACCTTTGCAACCAGAGAATAAGCAGGGCGCTAATTTTCAAATTTCCAAATTTTCAAATTCTCAAATTAAAATGTCTCTCTATTCCCAACGTGGTGTTTCGGCTCAGAAAGAAGAAGTACATGCAGCAATTCAAAAGTTGGATCAGGGATTGTATGCCCATGCATTTTGCAAAATATATCCAGACTTCCTTTGTAATGACGAAGGGTATGTAAATATCATGCACGCAGATGGGGCAGGCACCAAAAGCATTCTTGCTTATTTATACTGGAAAGAAACAGGTGATGTGTCAGTTTGGGAAGGAATTGCCCAGGATGCAGTTGCAATGAATCTTGACGATTTATTATGTGTTGGTGTTACCGATCAACTCTTATTCTCTTCTACCATCGACAGAAATAAACTGCGTATACCGGGAGAAGTATTACAAGCTGTAATAAATGGTACTCAGGCATTTTTTGATCAATTGAAAACCTACGGGGTAAATATCCATTACCTGGGTGGAGAAACAGCAGATGTGGGTGATGTGGTACGTACTATTGCTGTAAATGGCACTATGACAAGCCGCTGGCCCAAAGAAAAGCTAATTACCAATGATAAGATTGCTGCAGGAGATGTAATTGTGGGTTTTGCCAGCGCCGGGAAAGCAATTTATGAAACAGCGTATAATAGCGGATTGGGAAGCAATGGTTTAACCAGTGCCAGACACGATGTACTTGCTAAACATTATGCAACAGCTTATCCGGAAACATACGAAACAACACTTGCAGATGAAGTTGTTTATATAGGTAAGAACCACATGACAGAAACCTTGGCGGTCGATGGATTCGGCGAATTATCTATCGGTAAATTGCTGTTGAGTCCGACAAGAACCTACGCGCCATTGGTAAAACAATTGTTAGATGGCTATTTTGATCAGATACATGGAATGATACATTGTAGCGGTGGAGGGCAGACGAAATGCATGAAATACCTGCCTAAACCCTATAAAATAATCAAAGACAATCTTTTTGCAATACCACCTATATTCAACCTGATTCGGAAAAACTCAGGTGCTGATATGCGGGAAATGTATCAGGTATTTAATATGGGACATCGACTGGAAGTATTTACAGATGCCGATTCTGCCAATGCTATGATTGAGATAGCTGCATCACTAGGTATTGAAGCAAAAGTTGTGGGCAGGGTAGAAGCGGCTGATAAAGCCAGTCTCCACCTGCATACCTCAGAAGGAACAATTACGTATGAATATTAACAGGATTAAAACCTGCTGATACTTATTTTTGAATAGTAGTAGAATTTGTAATTTAGAACCATGTCAGAAACAGTAGTATCCATAAATAACGCCAAGATTTACCAGGGAGGTAGCCTGATCCTTGAAGATGTAAATTTCTCCGTGAATAAAGGAGAATTCGTGTACCTCGTGGGTAAAACAGGTACAGGGAAAAGCAGTTTGCTTAAAACCTTATACGGAGAATTGCCACTTACAGAAGGAAGTGCATCCGTAGTAGGGTTTAACCTGCGTGATATGGACTGGAAAAAAGTGCCCTTTTTACGTCGTAACCTCGGCGTTGTATTTCAGGATTTCCAACTACTTACAGATAGAAATGTGCACGAAAACCTGCGCTTTGTATTAAAGGCAACAGGCTGGCAGGATGAAAAACTCATTGAAGAAAAAATCAACGACGTACTTGATAAAGTAGGATTGAGGAGCAAGGGCTTTAAAATGCCATTCGAAATGAGTGGTGGGGAACAGCAGAGGGTAGATATTGCCAGGGCCTTACTCAATTCACCCAAACTTATATTGGCTGATGAGCCTACGGGTAACCTCGATCCGGAAACCAGTGATGAGATCATGCAATTACTGATACATATTGCCAGGGATTATGGTACAGCCGTAATTATGGCTACCCATGATTTTATTGTCATTAATCGTTACCCTTCAAGGATCCTGAAAACAGAGAAAGGTAAAGTGCTCGATAGCGCAAATGTGTCTGCCTAATCTTTCACTCTATTTGATGTGGGTGACTCAAAATGGTTATTTACTACCATCCATTAATTCTTCTATAAATCTGGCTCCCTTTTTATTGTTAAAGGTTGTTTGAATGAGTGCCATCCTGCTATGCATGTCATCCATAGAAAATGGGAGAGAGAATAGTTTGCTGATAAGGTCGATAAATTCCTCTGCTGTGTCGGCTTTAGCACAAATTGAGCCAAGCTCAGAACCTTCTATTCCGGCAGCATTGCTGATACAATGCCTGCCATTAATAAGTGCATTAATCAATTTTATTTTAATACCTGTGGTAGTAAGAGCAGGTACAATATTAATATGCGCTTTCGCAATCATATCCTGCATCTCATGTTCCGTTGGATTTGCAACCAGGCAGGTATGATTTAATACATGTGCCTGTTTCTCCAGTTTAGGAGAAGGATTTTTTCCTGCTATAACAAATGGAATGGAGAGCTTGCTGAAAACGTTTGTAAGCAGCCAGATGGCCATTTGCTCGTTGGAATCAACACTTAGGTCTCCATGATAAAGGCAGTATGAGCCGTTTGGCTCTTTCTCTTTTGCAATCCAATTATCTGCAAGAAATAACGGAACAGTATGTATGCGATTTGCCCCAAATAAGTTTTTGTAAAGCTTTTCATCGCCAGCAGTAATGCTGAGCAGCACGGCTTTGTTTGCAATGCGTTTTTCATAACCTTTTAATAGGCAACTTTCCCATAAGAAATAACATTTCCTAAAGAAGGATCTGGCATGTGAGGCTAATTCTTTATAGTAACGAAACTCAGTATTGTGAAGGCGAAGCAAACAAATCCTGTTTTCAAAGCGTTTATCGAGCAACAAATAACTGGTATGTATTCCTTCCATTAATATGGGATAATCATCCTTCAGTAATTCATCAAATAACTGCCTATTGTACCTGGAAGAAACGATGTACGGCAGACTTAGCGAAAAGGTATTGAAACCCTTGAGTCTTTTATAGTAATGAACCGCGTAGCAATACTTATCGAGGGTGGCTTCTTCGCCCCTTCCGTAATCGAAACAATGGAGGTGAATCTTGATGCCAATCGCATGTAATGCTTTGATCTTATAGAAGACATCAAAAAGGCCACCCTGGTCTACCGGGAAGGGAACATTATAGGCTATGATATGTAGGTGTTTGTCGCTCAATTCAGATGCTGATAGAATTGTATCAATTTATTTGATTCGGTTTCCCAGTTCAGTTCCTCTCTGGCTTCCAGTGCTTTTTGGGCTATTTGTTTATACAGAACAGTATCAGAGAGTAGTTTGTTCAATCCTTTGGCAATACTTTCAATATCGGTGCCTTCAACAAGCAGAGCGAACCCATATTGGTCATTGATAGTCTTATATTCCGGATAGTTGACACAAATTTGTGGTATCCCTGCTATCATATAATCAAAAAAACGATTAGCCAGAGATTGATATTGGTTAAGCCCTTTTCTGTCAAAAAGCGTAATCCCAATAAGTGCAGCTTCGGTAACTTTCCTCAATTCATCCGGGGCAAGATTGCCTTTTAAGATGATCTTATCTTGAAGTTGATATTTTCGAATGAGTTGTTTTACCTCATCGTAATAATTTCCCTTGCCACAAATAACCAATGTGGCATTAACCTGCAACATTGCCTGGATTAATTCATCGAAGCATCTTCCTTCATTAACAGAACCCTGGTATAAAATGTAATCCCCTTTTAGGGTATTTTCTAAGTTTGTTTTAACTGGAAGATTTTTAATGACATTGTATTGAACACCATATTGTTGTGAGAGCCAATTCGCAATAAACTCATTCACGGTATATCCATTTTTAAACCGTTTAACCATCCATTTTTCAATCAAAAGCCAACATTTTTTTATGAAGGGTCTTCTTATGATTTCAAATTGTTCTGTGAAGAGTTCATGAGCGTCATAGACCCTTGTTTGTGTTTTTAGCACGCTTGAAAAATAGCATGGAAGAATGGTGTCAAGATCTATTGCACATACGATATCAGCCTTTTGAAAAAGCAGGAATACCAATAACCGGATATTATATTCTGCATAAAATAAGATCCCCTTATTCCAAAAGCAACGAAGTCTTTTTTGCTGAAATGGTTGTTGAGATGGTTCGATACTATCTTTTCTTATTCTTCCAACTAATAAAACTTCATATCCTTCCTTGGCCAAAGTACCAGCAATACGATGCATGCGCTGGTCGTAATTAAGGTCGTTGGTGACGGTAAAAATAATTCGTTTCAATAGTTGGGGCTTAAGCAACAAATATACAGGCTGAAAAGCGGTTGAATCAGCTTGTCTTTGTAGAATATTAATATTAAAATATTGTTCTTAATTAGCTGATAATCAAATTATTGAAAGTTTCAAATCTATATTCCTTTTTTTTATCATCTTATTTCTCCACCTATTATACACAGCCCTATAATCTTTCCGAAAAATCTACCCCATTTCCTGTATGTTCGCAGGTACTAAATAGCGGAAAAGTGAGATTAAAATCATTAGAAATCAAAGGGTTCAAAAGTTTTGCTGATAAAACCGTAGTGAGTTTTGATGAGGGCATTACAGGCATTATCGGTCCCAATGGTTGCGGAAAGAGTAATATCATCGATAGTATTCGTTGGGTAATTGGCGAACAAAAAATATCAGCCTTAAGAAGTGAAAACCTCGAGGCCCTGGTCTTCAATGGTAGTAAAACCAGAAGTCCAAGTGGATTGGCAGAAGTGAGTCTAACTTTTGAGAATACCAAAAACCTGCTTCCAACAGAATTCAGTACTGTAACAGTAACCCGTCGTTTTTATAAAAATGGGGAGAGTGAATACCGTTTGAACGATGTTACCTGTCGACTAAAAGACATCCATAATTTATTCCTTGATACAGGTGTTAGTACCGACAGTTACGCCATCATTGAATTGGGCATGGTGGATGATATCATCAAGGATAAAGAAAACAGCCGCCGCCGTATGTTGGAGCAGGCAGCGGGAATCACTATTTACAAAACCCGTAAGAAAGAAGCAAAAAATAAATTAGACGCTACTGAACAAGATCTGGCGCGTATTGAAGATTTGCTCTTCGAAATCAATAACCAGTTAAAAACACTGGAGAACCAGGCTAAAAAGGCAGAGAAATATTACGAGATAAAAAAAGACTATAAAGAGATTTCTGTCGAACTCGCAAAAGCAGCACTGGAAGGATTCAATATAACCTACAAAGAACTTAATGAAC
>CAZTCS010000004.1:50572-69979 GCA_964611995.1 uncultured Sediminibacterium sp.
TCAATAAAAAAGTACAACTTGACGCAGAGATAGCAGTTGAAGAAGCAGCTATTGAACAAGAGAAAGTTGGTTTTATTGAAAAGGAAAGAGCCCTTCAAAGCATGCAGCATGAATTCAACGATTTGCTGCAAAACCTACGCTCAAAAGAAAACGAACGTAACCTCGCTACCCAGAAACTGCATTACCTAAAGGAAAAGGAAACCAGCTTAAAAGACTTCCTCGAAAAAGCCTCAGGCCAGTTAAAAACAATTGGTGATTCGATTGAATATACCCAATTACAGGTAGGAGAAGAAGAGACCAAACTGATTGAATTACAAGACAGGGTTGAAACAGCGAAGCTGGATATCGAAGATAAACGCCGCATTTACGACGAACGTAGAACCGGGGTAGACAGCTTGCGTAACCAATACCAGCAGATACAGAGAAGTCAATTCGATGCCGAGAAAAAAGTTGCAGTAGCCGACACTTCTATTCAGAACCTTCAAAGGGCACAAACCCAGTTGAATGATGAAAAACAAAGCAGGGAGCAGCAACTGGAACAATTACAGCAAGAATTAACTGAGAAAGAAGAAGACCTGGCAGCTCGCAGAATTGATCTGCAACAATTACAAGAGCAACATGAGCGTACCCGTGAGAATATTTTTGAAACACAGGCGCAACTCGAAGTATTGCGTAATGAATTGGCTGAAGAAAACCGTAAACTCGATGCCAAAAGGAACGAGTACAACCTCCTTAAGAGCCTGATCGATTCAATGGAAGGTTATCCGGAGAGTATTAAGTTCCTTCATAAGAACCCTGAGTGGAATCATGCGGCCCCAATTCTTTCTGATATCATTTATGTAAAAGAAGCATACAGAGCGGCAGTTGAAAATGTACTGGAGCCATACCTCAACTACTATGTGGTAAATAATCTCCAGGAAGGTTTGCAGGCCATACACTTACTGGATGCAAATGCAAAAGGTAAAGCGAACTTTTTCATGCTCGAAAAATTCGCCGACCTCCGTGTTGAAACCCATCAGCCCGCCAATACCATCCCTGCTATGGATGTTATTGAAGTTGATGACCAATATCGCAAACTGGCCGAATACCTATTAGGTAACGTATATATAGCCGAGAATGATGAAGCTATTGCTAATAGCAATGGTGCAGTCGTTCTTGAAAAAACCGGTAAGTACGTAAAAGGAAAGTATACCCTTACTGGTGGTAGCGTTGGACTTTTTGAAGGAAAGAAAATTGGTCGCGCGAAAAACCTTGAAAAACTGGCTGAAGAAATACAGGATCAGGAATCGGTAGTAAGCTTACTTAAAGCGGATATTCAGGCAAAGCATAATGAAGTAATTGCCTTCAATGAACAATTGAAAGAAAATGCCATTAAGCAAACCGAAAATGAAATTAACCAGCTGACAAACCAGGTCTTTGCTACCAGAAACCGAATCGAAAACCTGCAGGCAGCTCAACAAAACGCTTTTCAACGTCTTACTGATATTGAAACCCGTTTGCAGGATGAACAAGATGCGATTGCTGCTACAAGAGAGGAATTGTTTCAACTGAATGATCAGTTGCTGGAAACAGGCGAGCAGATGAAACTGGTAGAACAGGATTATCAGTTGGCGGAACAGGAGTATAATTATGCTTCTGTACAATACAATGAAACAAACCTTCAGCTAACACGTCAGCAAAGCAAAATCACTACCCTTAAGCAGGAACTGGTTTTCAAAGAAAACCAGCTTAGTGAATTACACCAGCAGATAGAAAGCAATACTGCACAACTATCTGAAGCTTCCGGCAATATTGAAGAAGGTGAAAAAGCTTTGATTGGCTCAGAAGAATTATTGCTCGATCTGATGCGTAAAAAAGAAGCAGAAGAGCAGAAATTGAATGAAGCAGATCAGGCTTACTATAACTTACGTAACGCACTTCAGGAAAAAGAAAGCGAGCTTCGCCTAAAAGTGAAGAGTAAGGAGATGATTGATCACCTGGTTACTGAAATAAAAGACAGGCTGAATGAGCTCAAACTTCAGTTGGCTGGTATGAAAGAAAGATTAAGTGTTGAATTCAAGGTTGAACTTGATGAAATACTGGATCAGGCCAGAACCACTGATACTTCACTGGAAGAACTGCAAGCCAGCTCAGACAGGATGAAAAAACGCCTGGAAAATATGGGAGAAGTGAACCCTACCGCTATTGAAGCCTTCACGGAAATGAAAAAGCGTTATGAGTTTATTCTCGAACAAAAGAACGACCTGGTGTCTGCGAAAGAAAGTCTTTTACAAACCATTCAGGAAGTAGAAGCAACAGCCAACCAGCAATTCCTGGATACTTTTAACCAGGTTCGTGAGAACTTCCAGAAAGTGTTCAAGGCCCTGTTTACTGAAGAAGATACCGCAGACATGGTACTGGTTGACCCAACCAATCTGGCAGAAACAGGAATTGAAATTATTGCCAAACCAAAAGGTAAAAGACCTTCATCCATTACTCAATTGAGTGGGGGAGAGAAGACCCTTACTGCAACAGCATTATTATTCTCTATTTACCTCATTAAACCTGCTCCATTCTGTATCCTGGATGAGGTTGATGCGCCATTGGATGATGCAAACGTTGGTAAGTTCACCCAAATGATCAAGAAATTCAGTGATAACTCCCAGTTCATTATTGTAACACACAATAAACAAACCATGGGTGCCGTAGATGTAATCTATGGTGTAACCATGCAGGAGCCGGGCGTAAGTAAATTGGTGCCGGTCGATTTCAGGAGCCTGTCGAATTAATTAGACTTGCGAACAGGAAACTGTGAATGGTCAATTGTGAATGGTCAATAGTTATTGGTGAGTATTGAGTAGTGAGTAGTTTGATATTCAAATTTTATTAATCACTACTCACTCTTTTTCACCATTCACCATTCACCATTCACGCCCCCTGGCATTCATGTACAAATCCATCTTCATACTATACCTTCTCTGTTTTGGCTGCTACCTGTTATTTACCAGGCAGCCAGATTATTTTGATGGTGTTAAAGTACCGGCATTGGTTGAGTTGCGATTTGATTCAACAGCAAAAAAAGAATTGTTGCGGGCCGTATTTAATACAGGTACCAAAGAATATGTTATCAATCCGGATTATCCATTGAGGTCCCTTAAAGCTGGTCAAAGCCTTACGGTTATATATGAAACTGGTAATCCCGCAATGGGGAAAGTATATGGCGGATGGGGCTATTGGTGGTTATGGGATGAATTACTTTTGTCTGCTGTGTTATGCTTTCTCCTGTTTCAGGTAGCAGTGTCAGTAACAAGCAATCCCAATCCAGACGCCCTTATTGAGCAACTGGAATATAAGGAAGAGAAAAAGAAAAAATACCTGGATTAAGACTTGACGAAGCTCTTAGAAACTGGTGTATTGGTACATGATTCTTCCAACCTGTAATTTACTCTTGTCGCTGCAAATTTCTTCTGTTTTCAACCCCTTTTCATCGTACTTGTATTTCCAAACAAAATAATTATTGCTGCCAAGTGAAAACTGGGTCATCTGAGTAGGTTGGTTGGCAGTATTGTATTCATAGATAAAGTCGGGCAATAGTTTCTTTAATTTGCTATTGTACCTAACAATATCTGTCAACTGTTTATTGGCATTGTAGTAATAGTAGTAGCTTTCAATGGTTCTGCCATTCTTTTTCCATCTTTCCTCCGCAATACAACCTTGCTCATCTTTTATGAAAGTTACCAGTGTGGTATCGAGCCTGTTTTTTATTTTAAGCATACTAACCGGTGCACCATATTCATCATAAGCATATTGATGTATTTCAGCGATGGTGCTATTCATAAATGTATCGATGGTAGAAAGTGATACAATAGCAATACGGCCCTGCGCATCATAAGTGTAGTCTGTTTTACTGTTAATGTTTTTATGATCGCTTTGGGTTCTTTTTAAAATCCCCAATTCATAAGTATTAATGGTAACTGTTTTTTCCTTGTTGGTTAAAGTGGTAAGAGTAACCTTCTTCCCGTCTCTGCTGATTTCCTGACTCACCGAAAAACCTTCTGTTATAGAGTTGTCCGGCTCATAGGAAATGGCTTTAACAGAAGCGATTTTCTGTGCCCGTAAAATTTTATATTGCTCATTTCCCTGGCGGATAGAAACGATATCGTTGAAATAGTATTGAGCGTTGCTTAAAATTGGACCGAGTAAAAAACAAAGGGAAACCACTATTTTATTCATGACCCAAAAATACTCAAATCCTGCTGTTCATTTTTCAACATTCAGGTAACAGCACTTGCCACTATGGATTAGTTGTGTATTTTTAGTCAAACGTTAACAAGTGTCGCATCTACCAGAAAGAAAAGAGAAAATTTGTTTGAATTGTGGGGCCGCCCTCCATGGTCGTTTTTGTCATTATTGTGGTCAGGAAAATATAGCGCCAAAAGACAGTTTCTGGCACCTGGTTACGCATTTTGTGTACGATATCATTCATTTCGACGGTAAGTTTTTCAGTACCCTTAAATATTTGCTTTTCAGACCTGGCTTTCTTTCGCATGAATACCTGCGTGGACGCAGGGCAGATTATCTTCATCCTATCCGAATGTATGTATTTACATCGGCCTTTTTCTTCCTGATTTTCTTTAGTTTCTACCAGAAAGAAAAGGAAATCGACATAAAAGAAACAAAAGATACGCCGGCTCAGGTGTTGAAGAAACTGGAAAGACAAAAACAGCGGCTGGAACAAGCTTTGGCCAATCCAACTGCTGTAGTAGCAGCCGCTCAGATAAAAGACAAGCTGGACCAAACCTCAGCAGAGATCGTTATGCTGAAGCGCGATTCTACTTTGGTAGATTCTGTTAAAAGTTTGCCGGAAGGTGGATTTACCATCATGAGTTTTGATAATAAGATTACTCAAACCTTGTCTACGGTAGCTGAATACGATTCCTTACAGGCGCTTTTGCCAGAAAAAGAAAGGGATGGTTTCTTTGTTCGGACCATTGAAAGACAAAACCTACACTTAAGGAATAAATATAAGGGCGACTCAAAAGCTAGCATGCGGGCCATTACGAACAAGTTCATACACTTATTCCCCCAAATGCTATTTGTTTCTTTACCGCTGTTTGCCTTGCTTTTACAGTTATTATATGCCAGAAGAAAACAATTCTATTACGTTAACCATGTAATTTATTCCATACACCTCTATTGTGCCATTTTTATCATCATTCTTACAGGTTTATGGTTGAATAGTTTATTTACATGGATTACCCACAAAGAAAATGATTGGATCAGCGGATTGTTTACCATCGCAGGGTTCTTTTATTTATACAAATCAATGCGCAATTTTTATGGGCAACGCAGGGGTAAAACAATCTTAAAATATATACTGTTATTATTTGCATCGATGCTTGTAATGGTATTCCTGTTTTTAGTGTTTTTCCTATTTTCTGCTTTTGCAGTTTAACTTGAAACATATTTCCTTATGGCGAATTCAGTCGCAGATAGTTTTTTGGCATTGGTGACCATCATGGATGAGTTAAGGGAAAAATGTCCCTGGGATAGAAAGCAAACCATCCATACTTTACGATCTATGACCCTGGAGGAAACATATGAGCTTGCGGATGCTATTGATCAAAATAACTGGCAAGGTATAAAAGAAGAACTGGGTGATATGTTGTTGCATATTCTGTTTTATACCAAAATTGGGTCCGAAGAAAAAGCATTCGAGTTACAGGAAGTAATTGAAGGAATATCACGTAAATTAATAAACAGACATCCACATATTTATGGGGATGTGAAAGTAGAAAATGCGGAGGATGTTAAGCGGAACTGGGAGCAAATAAAGATAAAAGAAGGGAAAAAATCTGTTTTGAGCGGTGTTCCTGTATCCTTACCCGCAGTTGTTAAAGCAACAAGAATTCAGGAAAAGGCCAAGCAAGTCGGTTTTGAATGGGATAACCGTGAAGATGTTTGGAAGAAAGTAGAAGAAGAGATGGGGGAGTTGAAGGAAGCGATACAGGCAAATGACCAAGGCGAAATACAGGCCGAATTTGGCGATCTTTTGTTTAGTCTGATAAATTATGCACGGTTTTTGCAGGTAGATGCCGAAGCTGCCCTTGAGCAGACCAATAAAAAATTCATGAATCGTTTTCAGGCTATGGAAACAATGGCGGCAGCACAGGGGAAAAACCTGGGAGATATGACGCTTAATGAAATGGACGCCCTTTGGAATGAGATAAAACGAAAATAACAGACTGTTGATTAAAACACTCAGAAACGCAGCCTATAAACACGGATACCTGGCCATTACAGCGGCCTGGCTTTATACTTTTTCCTTTATTTTCATCAATTACTGGAGTTATAATGCATCACCTGAAAAGGTGAAAGCAAAACTCGAGCAGCAAATACATAAATACGAAAACAAGTACTTCGATCTGCTGCATGATACGGCCAGACTGAGTAAATTAATTGAAGCAACTAATAACGACACAAAAGAAGAAACGACAAAAGAGCCAATAGGGTTATTCATTTATGCATTATCAGAAAATGCCGACCCGACTCTTTTATACTGGAACGCCAATAAATACTATACCGTAAACGACGATCTCCATCGGAAAGATAGTGCATGGTTTTCTGTAAAACGAAACGGGGAATTTGAAATACTCAAAACCACTGTTGCTGTTAAGAAAGGAAATTTGCTGGTAATCGGTATGATCCCTATCAGGTGGTCCTATTTTATTGAAAACAAATACCTGCACACAGATTTTGATGGTTTTGAAGGACTGGATGAGCAGTACGAACTGGTTACCGTTTCAGCAGATGATGTGATTCCTATATATAATCAGGTAGGTAAAAAATTATTCAACATAAGACTCAAGCCAGGAAAATCTTTTATCGCATACGATAGTGTTACGATCATATTAAGGGTATTGGCTATTGTATTCTTATTGATATTTTTAAATGCTATTGCTGTTGAACTTATAGCTATTCATGGCTTTCGCCTCGGATTCAGTATGTTGGTTGGAGTCGTCTTATTACTCCGCTTGATTGCTTACCAGTTTTCTTTTCCATTTGATTACGGTAAATTACCACTCTACGATCCTTCGATTTACGCCTCTAATATTATACACCCATCTCTTGGCGATCTGCTGGTAAACGCTATTCTTTTGTTTTGGCTGATTGGTGTATATAAAAGTTATACCGATGGGAAAACATGGTTGCCTAAACCGCTCCCGGTAAAAATCAGGAATTTCGGTACCATTTTTTTGCTAACTATAATCGGCTATGCCATTGCCGGAATTGTACAAAGCCTTGTACAGGATTCAAAAATCTCAACCGATGTAACCAATTTTTTTAGCCTTGACATCTACAGCGTGGTTTGCTTTGTAGTGTTATGTTTTCTCGTATTAGGCTTCTTTGGTCTTTCGCAAATTCTCTTGCAGCCTCTTATTGAAAGAAAATTTTCACTGCTCGAGCAGGTAATTGCAACAATATTAAGCGGGTTCCTATACATGCTCTTGTTTTTCCCGAATAAAGAAATCCCCACAGGATTAATGATCTTATTGTGGTTAGTAGGGTTCCTCGTTTTGATGCATTTCCGTAAAAAAGACCTTCAACTGCCACTATTAAAATCGACCTTTTTTATTTTTTGGGTCATGTTTTTTACTTTCTCCATCGCAGCAATGGTCCTTTATGAAAATAGGGTAACTGAGTTTGCCCAAAGAAAAAGGATCGCGGAAAAATTAGCCCTTCAGATTGATCCTTCAGGAGAGAACTTATTAAATATTGCAGCTACGAATTTCGATGATCAATTTCTGTTGCACAATTTTCACCGATTCCAAAATGAACTGGAGAATAAGTATATTAAAGACAGTCTCATCAACCAAAACTTCTCTGGCTACCTGAATAAATATGATACGAGGATCTATACTTTCGACAGCTTATACCACCCTTTATATAATGAAGATGCGACAGATTATGCGGCTATAAAGACCATCATCTTAAATCAGGCCAGACCTACTATCATTCAGGGTTTATACAGCTATGATAATACATCAGAGGGTTTTAGTTATCTCTATCAAAAGGAAATAAAGGAAAAGAATCAAACCCTGGGCTACCTCTTTGTTATTGCAAAATCGAAAAGGTATAAGAGCGAAGCTTTGTATCCCGAATTGTTTAACCAGGTTCAAAACCTCTCTTCTGACCTTAATACGAATTATGCCTATGGTATTTATAATAAGGGGAAATTAATCAACCACTTTAATACCTATCATTTCCCATCCCGGCTTAAAAAGAATGAAATTAATCAGTTTGAATTTACCTATAAAATCTCGGGCGAATACAGTGAGCTTTGGTATAATAGTGGAAATGATAAACAGGTAGTAGTAGTTAAACGTAACACCTGGGTAGTAGAGTTTCTGACCCTTTTTGCCTATTTATTTTGTTCATTTCTGGCCATCATATTTGTATTTCACCTGGGCAACCAATTGCTAAAAGCCAGGTTCAAATGGGAGGAAATAAAGTTATTGTTCCGGTTTAATATCCGAACACAAATACAAGCCACGATCATTTTTCTGAGTGTGTTTTCATTTCTGGTAATCGGTATCGCTACTATTTCTTTTTTCATTATTCGGTTTAACAGAAGTAATGAAGAAAGACTGTCGAAATCTATCCAGGTAATGTCGAATGAGATCAATAGTAAAATGAATTCACAGTTCAGCTTTGATGATGTGTTGACTTTTAAAAATGTGGGTCTCTCACGTGAATTGGAACAGGATATTGCTGAAATTTCAGACCTGCATAATGTCGACGTAAACTTTTATGATATTCAAGGCAACCTGCTTACCTCTACACAACCCTATATTTATAACAAACATTTACTGAGTACTCAAATGGAACCAAAAGCTTACCAGCAGCTCCATTATGAAAGCAGTATCCGTTATATACAATCTGAGAAAGTAGGAGATTTTGAATACCTGAGTATCTATGTACCATTATCAGACGATGCGGGTGAAAACTATGCATACCTCAACATTCCTTACCTGAATTCTCAAAACGAACTCAACCAGGAGATTTCCGGCTTTTTGGCAACATTGATTAACCTGAACGCATTTATCTTTCTTGTAGCTGGTGCTATTGCC
The DNA here is from genome assembly GCA_964611995.1 of uncultured Sediminibacterium sp. Classification (GTDB taxonomy): domain Bacteria; phylum Bacteroidota; class Bacteroidia; order Chitinophagales; family Chitinophagaceae; genus Sediminibacterium. The sequence goes on from CAZTCS010000004.1 coordinate 59,683, forward strand.
TTCTTCCTGACAAATAGAATTACAGCATCATTTGGATTGATCGGAGACAAAATGAGGCAAATGAATATCGGGCAGAGCAATCAGGAGATTGTTTGGACAAGAAATGACGAAATCGGCATGCTGGTAGGCGAATACAATAAGATGGTTAAAAAGCTCGAGCAAAGTGCGATGGCTTTGGCCAGAAGCGAAAGGGAAGGAGCATGGCGGGAAATGGCCAGACAGGTTGCACATGAGATAAAGAATCCACTAACACCAATGAAGCTGAGTATTCAGTATTTACAGAAGGCAATTTTAAATGGTTCACCAGATGTAAAAACACTCACTTCAAACATGGCATTAACCCTGATTGAACAAATTGACCAGTTGTCGAAAATAGCCAGCGATTTCTCCCAATTTGCCAATATCGGTAATGCCAGAATGGAAGAAATAGATCTTCGTGAAGTGATAGATTCAGTAACCAGGTTATATGCAACTCATCCTGAACTGGAGTTATCATTTGATATGACAGAAGAGCCTGCAATAGTATCTGCCGACCGTATACAAATGAATCGCCTGCTTACCAATCTTTTGCAAAATGCGGTGGAAGCAAATGCCGGTAATGACAAAAAAGTTGCTGTTACCCTGAGACTTTCCCGTCAGGATGATAGAATTATTTTTTCGATTCAGGATAATGCAGGAGGTATTCCGGCTTCTATGCAAGACAATATTTTTACGCCCAATTTCACCACTAAGTCATCCGGAACCGGATTAGGATTGGCCATTTGTAAGGGGATTGTAGAAAAAGCCAATGGAACAATCTGGTTCGAAACGACAGAAAATGTCGGAACAACCTTTTTTATATCATTACCTGTAATGGCCTAATTAAGGCTTACCGCTTACTATGTTGTTGTACCAGGAAAGCTTCAAATGCATCTTTGGAAAAACTACTCAGGTTATTTTCCTTCGTAAGTCCGGCTTTCTGGGCCACGAGCACCCCAAATCGGCAATCGTCATATCCTTGAACAGTATGCGCATCCGGATTGACAGAGATAAGCACTCCTTTTTCCACTGCTTTGTCAATCCAGCGCCAGTCTATATCCAATCTTCTTGGGTGGGCATTTAATTCAATTACTACATCATTGGCGGCACAGGCATCTATAATCTTTGCATGGTCAACCGGATATCCGTTGCGGCTAAGTAACAAACGGCCCGTCATATGACCCAGGATACTTGTATAAGGGTTCTCAATGGCGTTTATAAGGCGCATCATGGCCTTATCTTCCTGCATCTTGAGGTTTGAGTGGATAGAGGCGATAACGAGGTCGAATTCGGCTAATACTTCATCTGGATAATCCAGGCTGCCATCATTAAGTATATCGCTTTCGATGCTTTTATAGATTCTAAAGCTTCCAAGTTTGCTATTTAATTCATCAATCTGTTGATGCTGGGCATAAACACGGTCGATATCCAAGCCACTGGCATAAAATGCCGATTGCGAGTGGTCACTGATTACAAGGTATTCCAGTCCTCTTTCTATTGCAGCATTGGCCATTTCCTCCAATGTATTGCTGCCGTCGCTCCATTTACTATGACTGTGAATGATACCCCTGATATCCGATTCCTGAATTACCCTTGGTAATTGCTTTGCTATCGCTTTATCGATAATCGCAGGATCTTCCCTTAGGTAAGGTGGAATAAAAGGGATGCCTGCTGCTTCGAAAATGGCTTCTTCTTGCTGGTAATACTGTTCCGGGTTCCAATTAAACCTATTTTTCCATGCATTTAGGAATGTTTCACTACAACTTGTTTCAAAAAGGGTTTGATATAATTGTTGTTCACTGCAGCAATAGAATCCAAGGCTTACATTCTCTTTCGATTTAACGGTTAGGTAAGTATCTGTTTTTGTTATGATTTCAAATTGTTGTGCTACCAAAAAATCTGTGATGGAAGCAATAGGGCAGGTGGTAACCCACGCTAAAATTTCAACAATTTCATCCTGTTTTCTGAAAGATCCGGTTGGAAGGAAGCTATAATCGGGAAAATGTTCACTTAGTTTTTTTGTGGCATTAATCGCAAGGCTTTCCATTTGTTGGTACAAATAACTGCCTAGTGAGCCAAAATAAAACTCTATCGATTCACGAATATTATGTTGTGTTTTTTCTCCAAAGCCTTTGTAAAGCATCAACCTGTTTTCATTACAGGCATATAATAATTCACCGAGCGTTTCTATCTCAAGTTCCTTCCAGATGGTCGCAATTTTTTTTGGTCCCAGTCCTTTTATGTGGAGCATTTCTAAAATGCCGGCAGGTGTTTTCTGTATATACTCATCCAGTAATGCAAGTCTTCCGGTTTCCAATTGTTCCAATATTCTTTTACCTGTGCTTTCACCGATTCCTCTTTGTGCGAATATTTTATCGGCACTAAGGGTAGAGAGTTCTACAGGCAGTTTATCTATCGTGAAAGCCGCGCTGGAATAGGATTTGGCCTTGAATGGGTTGTCTCCATGGATATCCATTAATTTGGAAAGAAGGGAGAAATTTTCGGCAATTGCTTCGTTCGTCATACAATAAAATAGAAGAATCGTGAAGTTAGGATAAAAAAAAGTCCCGCCGTAGGCGGGACTCTTAAATCTATTTTAGCTAAAGCTAAACTAAGATTACTTCTTTTTAGCGGCTTTCTTAGGAGCGGCTTTTTTAGCAGCTTTTTTAGGAGCAGCTTTTTTAGCAGCTTTCTTAGGAGCGGCTTTCTTAGCAGCTTTCTTAGGAGCAGCTTTTTTAGCAGCTTTTTTAGGAGCAGCTTTCTTAGCGGCTTTCTTTGGAGCAGCTTTTTTAGGAGCAGCTTTCTTAGCAGCTTTTTTTGCAGTTGCCATGTTTTTTAGATTTAATGGTTAGTAAATAATACATTAAAAATAAAAACTTATTTGTAACTACAAAAAATTTTTTTTATGCGGTCTCAGCTACCTGAGAAACCGAAACGGTAGTTTTATCGTTTTTACCCTTTCTGAATTCAACGATTCCGTCTGTTAATGCGAACAAAGTAAAGTCAGAACCAACACCTACATTCTTACCAGGATGGTAAACAGTTCCTCTCTGACGTACAATAATATTTCCAGCAATAGCAGGCTGGCCACCATATATCTTTACACCGAGACGTTTGCTCTGTGAGTCGCGGCCGTTCTTTACACTACCTTCACCTTTTTTGTGTGCCATGGTTATTTGTTTTTAAACCTGGATCATTTGCGCGATCCGGGTATGTTTTTTACTAAGCGATGCTTTCGATTTTGATACGCGTGTAATGCGTTCTGTGACCGTGCTTCTTACGGAAGCCTTTTCTCCTTTTCATTTTAAAGGCGATCACTTTATCACCCTGTACCAGGTCACTGATGATTTCAGCTTTAACAGTAGCTTTTACACTACCACCTGCTGCAACAGTACCTGCATTGTCTGTAAACAATACATCGGTGAATTCTACTTTGTCTCCGGTTTTACCCTGCAGGTGAGGAACATACAGGCTTTGACCTTCCTGTACCTTAAATTGCTGACCTGCGATTTTTACAACTGCTAACATAGCTATCCAAAATTAGGACGGCAAAGGTAAGGATTCACTGGCAGAATTTGCAAAGATTTTTGAAATAAATCTTATTCACAGCGGTAGAAAAAAAGAATAACGATATATAAAGGTAATAATAATTAAGAATTCTTGGGTATCTATATCCTTAACTATTTGTTTTACATTGTTATATATATTATTAAATTAAAACCTAAAATAGGTTTTGAGCATAAACATACGTGGCCGAAGGGGGTAACTACTTTCAATTAGGCTATTCACAACAAGATTACTCAATGTATAACGGTCATTTCCAGCAAGGTTTAAACAAGATAATTCAATATCAGACTTCCACTTTTTCACTTTTATGGTAATCGCTGCGTCAAGGAAGAGCGTATGCGGGGAGGGAATATTTTTAGTTTCATTATAATAATCCTCCAGCTTTAATTTCATCATAATAAAAGACCCGGGGGTAAGGTTTATTTCGGCATTTTGCCTCATTTGCCTAAGTTTTAATTGTTCATTCCGACTACCCACAGGAATACCTTTTTGCTGGCTACTCAGAAATGTTATAGATCCCTGGTAACCAAAATTAGCCCAATTACTGATTTTCGAATTTACTGTCAACTGGAAGGCACTCGTTCTGTTTTCATAGTTTAGGCGGTTGCCATTTTGGAGTTGAATGGTATTGGCTTTCTGCCAGCTAATGCCTAGTCCTATCGTTGATCTTAGCTTAAACAGGTATTTACTCACACGAATATTACTATTCAAACTTCTGTTTTCGTAATCAAATAATATTCTTCTGGAAAACTGAACCTCATCGTTCAACAAACTATTATTTCCCGAGTTGCCGGTATAGATCATATAACCTAAGCCAGCATTAATAAAAAGCAATTTTACAGCATTCCGAAAAGCATAATAAATATTCCCGCCTTTTGATGTGCTGGTGGATAATGCAGCGTCATTACGACTGAAATTCCGATAGTTTTTGAGCAGGTATCCTTCAAAAGCCTCATTTACATCTCCTCTGCTCTTCATGCTGAATACAGAAAGTGAAACCTCATTATCGGCATTCATACGCCATAAAGCCCTGAAACTTGGGGTAAACGGAATAAACTTAAAGTTTGATGCAGTGGGCTTTGTTAACTGATTCCGGTAGCTGAAAGACTGATAATTAAACGGTATGCTTAAACTAAAATTCCAACTTTGGGTATTCCATTCTGCACCTGCATCTACATAGAGCTTATAACGATCCCATAATAACCTGTTGTAAAAACTGTCAGGTGAAGCATTGATATTCCCATTTGACTGAATAGTTTGAAGCACAGACTGCATTTTTACCGATTGCCAGCTATATCCAAACCGGGTGCCATAAGCAAAAGCACCAGCCTTGCGTCTATAAGACAGATAATTATCTGTATAGAAAACCGGCTCATTTACCGATTGTCTAAGCTGCGCATAAGGAATATTATTGTTGAGTAGATTATTATACAAACCTGGTTCAATGATCAACTCCTGCGGATTGTTACGATTACTGATATAGGAACCAAGCTCCAGTACATGTTTCCCTTTTATTAATTTGTTATACCTGAAATCATTACTGAAAGTGGTACTGTTCAAATGCTGCTCCTGGATAAGTAATGGTTGGGTATTGGTTTCCATACTTGAATAACCATTCGTGAGTGCATTTTCCAGCAACAGTGTGTTGTTCAGGAAATATTTTTTATTATTGATATTCAGGTTTACCTGTGTAACATAGGTTAGTGGCCGATTCCGGTTTTGCTGAATTTCACTATATCGAATTGTATCACCGGGTAGAAAATAAGTAGCATTGTATCTGTACGACTGATTCCTTTGATCGTGAAGAAAATAACCATTTAACCGAATGGTCGCATCAGGACTAAGACGAACCATTTTATTAATATTGAGTAACCCATTATTGTTAAACAGATACCGCATTTTATTTAAATCAGGCCCACCGGCTGTTGCCATCGACACCAGATTCGCGGAAATATTATTATCACTATTCCTGAATGATGAAAATCCGGTGGTTTGCATTGTAAGGTCGGATGTAAGATCAATACCGGTATTATTGTATTTGTAGTAGTTGATAAACTTGATCTCTTTTTTAAAGAGCATGAAATTTATTGCGCCACTAACTGCTGAAGGAGTACCGGCAGCCAGGTTCCCGTCGCCAATTAATTTGGCCCTGCTTTTGTCTTTTAAAACCAGGTTCATCGCAGGACTATTGCTGGGGATTACTCCCCTTAAGGATTTTATATCCTGATGATTTTCCAGTACCTCCACTTTGCTAACCATTTCAGATGGAATGGTTCTGGTCGCTATGTTATAACGTCCGTCAAGTAGGTCGTCCCCATCAATGTATAAATGAGTAATAGCTTTCCCGAGGTAAGTTATTTTACCCGATTCATCCATTTCTACACCCGGCAGTTTTTTTATTACATCGCCAATAACACGGTCGCTCTTATCAGCAAATGATGATACATCATAATGTAAAGTATCTCCTTCAAGTCTTACCAACGGTTTTTTGTTTTTTACCGTTACGGTTGGTAGTTCACTCACTGTTGTTTCTAAAACAAAAGCAAATGTTTCCTCAGCCTTGGTAACTTTAACCTGTTGTTTTTTAAAATTAATAGCCGAAACATTCAGGGTGAAGCTATCCGGATGAAAAGTACCATTATATTGTAGCGTAAATGCTCCGGTATTATTCGTTATTGCAAAAGCAAGGATGATTGGTTTATCTTTTTTTGTAAGGGTTACACTAGCAGTTGCTAAAGGTTTTTTGGCACCGTCTTGTACAATACCAGAAAGCCTTATCTGCGCAAACGTCAGTGCAGGCAATATAAGTACCGCAAAAAATAATAATCCGTAAATAGTCTTGGGTCTCAATAGTTAGTTTTCTTTTTCCAGTTTATTATTGAAAACTACTTTTTTTACCGAGCCTGATGGGGTTATAGGCCTGCCAGATACTGAAATGTTACCCATGCTCGACATACCAGGCGGAGGAGGTGGCGCATTGGCACGCATAAAACCCTGCGGATCTGCATCAAAAGCAGCTTTCACTTTTAAATATTCACTCAGTGAAACCTGTGTTGCTTTATTGGGTAATTCAACCGTTGCAGTAGAAGCATCACTGCTCATTCTTTCAAACTCAAAAAATACTTCTCCCTCACTATCACTTGCTTCAAGAATTAAGCCGGGTAGGTTATTGAGTTTCCATGGCCCAAGACTATACGGTAATTCAGGGGCAAACCATGCAGCATAATCACGACCCTTTACCCGACCGGTGGCTTTCTGACAGGCAATTCCGGCTATTTCTTTTGTTTCACCGGTAATGGTCCATTGTGTTTGCTTTGCGGACTCATCTACAAGATATTCTGTAACAAAAATGCGGTTACTGGATAATAATTGGTTCTTGGCTAGAATGGTATACTGAGCATTTGATAAATCAGTAGGTGCTCCTACTACGCTGATTGTTCCGCCACTGATCATACCTCCGGAAATATTTCCCTGATTCGCTTTAAACATAGAGTCCATTTTATAGCTCGAATAACTCTTATATGTACTCATCTTTTCACCAATCAATAAAACCATTTCATTTTCGGTGAATTCAGTTCTGGAAGTTGTGTCATTCATGAACTTAAACTTGTAAATTACCTGCAGTTTAACCGGGTCAGTTTTTTGCGCATGTATTGAATGCGCAGAACAAATAATAACAAATAAAAAAAAGATGATTTTTTGTCGCATGACTTTGAAGGATGATTCGATGAAAAAATATTGTATTGATAACGCAAAGTGTAATAAAATACCTGATAATATGGGGGGATAAACAGGAATTTGCTACATTACTAAAACTATAGATATTGGTATTGCTAATATAAGTGAATATTTAATATGATGTAAACAATCAACAAAATGGGGGATGTGTTTTTAAATTTTAAAAACAATGGCAAACCCCCAACTTCTGTCTATTTTTGCCCGGCAGGTCTTTAAGACCATTTGTACTATGAACCTGAAATCTTTACTGGCAAAACCATTTGCCCAATATATATATAAACAGATCAAACGAAACAGTGCCCATGCACTTGAAGATCAGGAACTTATCCTGAAAAATCTGCTTAAAACCGGCAAGGGTACCCAATTCGGAAAAGAACACGGCTTTCATGAAGTTGAAAACCATGCAGGATTTGCTCAGGCAGTGCCTATTCGCGACTATGAGGCTTTTAAACCCTATATCGAACAGATAAAACAGGGCAAGGAAAATATACTTTGGAAAGGTAAACCCATCTATTTTGCCAAAACTAGCGGAACTACTAGTGGGGTGAAATATATACCCATTACAAAAGATTCCATTCCCAATCATATCAATACAGCCAGGAACGCCTTACTCTGCTATATGGCAGAAACGGGAAATTCAGCTTTTGCCGGAGGCAAAATGATATTTTTAAGTGGGTCACCTGTACTTGAAAGAGTAGGCGGAATTCCTACAGGTCGCTTAAGTGGTATTGTTAACCACCATGTACCAAGCTACCTGCGCGCCAACCAATTACCTGGATACGAAACCAATTGCATAGAAGACTGGGAAACCAAACTCGATAAAATCGTTGAAGAAACCATCCAGAAAGATATGACACTCATCAGCGGAATACCACCATGGATGCAGATGTATTTCGACAGACTGATGGAAAAAAGTGGTAAAAAAGTAGGAGAGCTCTTTCCTAATTTTAGTCTGATGGTGCAAGGCGGCGTAAACTTTGAACCCTATCGCGCTAAATTATTTGAAAGCATCGGTAGGAAAATAGACAGCATTGAATTGTTTCCTGCCAGTGAAGGGTTCTTCGCTTTTCAAGATCAACAGGAGGGTGAAGGACTATTATTAAATACCAACAGCGGGATCTATTATGAATTTGTACCCGCGGCTGAAATTTTTAATGAGCATCCAACAAGACTAAGTCTGAAAGATGTAAAGGTTGGAGAAAATTATGCGCTCATCATTAATAGTAATGCTGGTCTATGGGGGTATAATATTGGCGACACCGTAAAATTTATCAGTACCGATCCTTATAGAATTATTGTAAGTGGCAGAACCAAACATTTTATATCCGCATTCGGCGAACATGTTATTGGAGAGGAAGTAGAATTTGCATTATTGAAAGCTGCGGAAGAAACCAGTGCGCGCATTACAGAATTTACAGTAGCTCCTATGATTCAACAAGGAGAAGGTAAAAGCTACCATGAATGGTTTATTGAGTTTGAAAAAGAACCGGATAATTTCAATGCGTTCGTGCAAAAGACGGAAGAAAATCTTCGCAATAAAAATGTGTATTACGACGACCTGATTCGTGGAAATATACTCCAAACACTGCAAGTACGCAGGGTACGTAAAAACGGCTTTATTGATTATATGCGATCAATTGGCAAACTTGGCGGACAAAACAAAGTGCCTAGGTTAAGTAACGATCGGAAATTGGTAGACGCATTATCAGCCTTTGTAGCAGAATAAAACTTATTCAAGAAAAAGATCCAATTGTTCATCGGTAACCTGCAATTTGCTGCCTTTTGTAGTAAGCTTTTCTTTTAATTTTTTCCTTGCCTGAGCGTTGTATTTAATGGCTTGAAGGTACAGGTCTAATACTAGTCTGGTAATAATTAATAATAATGCGGCAACCATTGCGCCGTCTTTGAAAAAGAAGAAAAATCCTGCAAGAATTGCAACCAGTTGTTGTATGAAAATCCGAATATAGGGTTGCATGAATAACATATTCACGGTGTACTTATGATACCTTCCAGGAACGAAAAAATTCCTAAAAGTATAGCCAATATTGGCTAATGCTATCGACGCAAATGCCAATTGCATATCCGTCTGTGATAATAGAAATTTATAATTGCCAAAAACATTAAAAACGTCCGACGATATGCCAGGTAAACTTTTACCTACCGCAGAAAAAATAAAAACCGACTGCACAAAAATGAAAAAGAAATAATGTACAAGAAAGAATGGAATGATGCCATAACCATTGATCTGTCGGGGATCCTTCGAGGCGACCTGATTATTTTGAGCCTCACCATATTTTAATACATACCAAAGCTTAAACAGGTGAATGATACCAATAATGATGGTTTCGAAAACATAGGCAAATACAATAATTACCGGCCTCCAACCAAAAAAGAATAACCCCGCCAACATTAATAAACTGTTGGCCCAAATAAATAGATTACGCCCCGTTGGCAAAAAGTATTTATAAAGTGCTGGTTCCAATTAATTAGTTATGGAAGTAAGATATTGCATATTTATGAAATTAAGAAAGTGCGTATTGGAGATAGCGACTTGCAACTTGTTGCCTTGTCTATGGTCCATGGACCATAGTAGTCCCGAGACATTTGACCGCGAGTTGTAGGTGTTCGTATGATGGGACACAGATTTTCATGATTTTCAAGATCTATCATGATAAATCTTGAAAATCATGAAAATCCGTGTTCTATTAATAACAGGTTTCATTAACAGCAATCTAATATTTCTTTAATCAGCACATTTTCAAATGAACTAATTCGAGGTCTCTCTTTTATTATATCAGTAGCAGAAAGCCGATAACATGCACAAACCAAGGCTTGCAGCTTGCCGCTTGTAGCTTGTAGCCAATTTCCACCGGAAATCAATAGTTAAAAACCCTCACCTAATATTCCTATACTCCGTTTTTTGGCATAAATTGTGTAACTATGCCCGCATCTTTGGGAATGATATTATGAATCA
>CAZTCS010000005.1:0-27411 GCA_964611995.1 uncultured Sediminibacterium sp.
GAAGAAAAAACAGGGCTTAAAACAAAACAAGAAGTAGCTGCAGATATTGTTTCATTCATCATAAAGCACCTGCATGTATAAAAAAATCCTAACCATACTATTGCTCGGCATTATGGTAAATCAGGCCAAGAGTCAGGAACTGCAGGCCAGGGTAACTGTTTTATCGAACAGGGTAACTACAAATATCGATCGTAAAATATTTACAACACTTCAGAATCAATTGACCAATCTGCTTAATAACAGGAAATGGACAACTGATGCTTATAAGCAGAATGAAAAAATTATTTGCAGTTTTATCCTGAATATTGAAAGTGTTCAGGAACCAAATGTTTATAAAGCTTCTTTAAATATACAGGCCGCCAGACCTGTCTACCATTCTACTTATCAAGCTGCCATCATTAATTTTCAGGATGCAGATGTGCTCTTCAAATATGTAGAGTTTCAACCGGTTGAGTTCAACGAAAACCGCGTACAGGGTACCGATGCAGCGGTAGCTAATCTTACGGCCATCTTTGCTTACTATGCTTATATAATTTTGGGTTTCGATTATGATTCATTTGCCCCAAAAGCAGGCGAACCTTATTTTAAAAAGGCACAGAATATAGTCAATAACGCACCAGAAGGTAGAGGCATATCAGGATGGAGAATCTTCGACGGACTCAGAAACCGTTATTGGTTGAATGAGAACCTGATGGGAACAAGGTATAATACCATTCACGATATCATTTATGGTTATTACAGAAAGGGTCTGGATAATTTATATGATAACGAAGCGGAAGGCAAAGGTGGAGTATTAAACGCCCTGATTCAACTACAGGCATTCGGCAAGGAAAATCCTAACACTATGGTACAGCAGTTTTTTATGCAGGGAAAGTACCAGGAACTAGTGGGTATTTTTAAGAAGGCAAATAATGCAGAAAAAACAAAAGCGCTGGAGTTATTAAGTGAGCTGGATGTAATTAATGCATCAAAGTATAAAGAAGCATTGCGATGAGAGTTATATTGACTTTATGCATAGCATTCCTTTTATTCATGCAAATGGCTTGTAATAATGGGCCTTCAACCGCAGTTATTCCGATCGATAGCATGAAGCTGATCATGTGGGATATGATGAAAGCGGACGAGTGGTTCAGTCGTAAGGTAATTAAAGACACAAATGCCAACAGGAATAAGGAAGACGTGAAGCTCTATGAAATGGTGTTTAAAGTGTACGGAATTACCAAAGAAAGATACTATTCAAGTTACCGATATTACGAAGGAAGACCAGTTTCCTTCAAGCGCCTCATCGATTCACTGGAAACATACGCAAACCGGGAAAGGATAAAGAGATACGAAACAGAAAGAGGTGGTAGCACTAACCCCACAAAATAATTTGTTTATGAACAAAGTGTATAAGAACGCGATAGAAGCCATACAGGGTATTCAGGATGGAAACACATTGATGCTTGGTGGCTTTGGATTGAATGGTATACCTGAAAATGCGATCGATGCGCTCGTTGCCAGCGGTGTTAAAGACCTCACTTGTATTTCTAATAATGCAGGTGTGGATGATTTCGGATTAGGCTTATTGCTTAAGACCAGACAGATAAAAAAGATGATCAGTAGTTATGTAGGAGAGAATGCTGAATTTGAACGACAACTGTTAAGTGGCGAACTGGAAGTGGACCTTGTACCACAAGGCACACTGGCTACCCGTATTCAAATGGCAGGAATGGGTATCCCTGCATTCTTTACACCTGCAGGTTATGGAACAGAAATTGCGGAAGGAAAAGAAATACGCGAATTCAACGGCAAACCGCACCTGATGGAAATGGCGCTGCATGCAGATTTCGCGCTTGTGAAAGCATGGAAGGGCGATACCATGGGGAATCTTGTATTCCGTAAAACAACACGTAATTTTTCTACTTCCATGGCGAAAGCCGGCACTATTACCATCGCAGAAGTTGAACAACTGGTACAACCCGGTGAACTTGATCCAGACGAAATACATGTAGCTGGCGTATATGTTCATCGCATATTTGAAGGAAAAGATTATGTAAAAAGAATTGAGCGTAGGACGGTGAGGTTGGTGAATAGTGAATAGATGGGCGTGAATTGTGAATTGTGAATTGTGAATTGTCAAATGTGCAGAACAAAAAGCCATTCACCATTCACCATTGACAATTCACATCACACGAGCAGTGAGGCGTGAATTGTGAATGGTGAATTGTCAAATATGGAAAGCAAAAACTATTCACCATTCACCATTGACAATTCACATCAAACAAATCTTTCAAAAGCAAAAAAACGATCAGATGGCTTTAGATAAATTCGGTATAGCAAAAAGAATCGCACAGGAATTACGGGATGGCATGTATGTGAATCTCGGAATTGGTATACCTACACTGGTAGCTAATTTTATTCCTGAGGGTATAACTGTTGTATTTCAGAGTGAGAATGGCATTTTGGGTATGGGGCCTTATCCAACAGAAGAAGCGGTTGATGCAGACCTGATTAATGCCGGCAAGGAAACTGTAACGGTTATTCCTGGTGGTGCATTCTTTGATAGTGCGGAAAGCTTTGGAATGATTAGGGCTGGTAAAATAGACCTGACGGTATTAGGAGCCATGGAAGTGAGCGAGAACGGAGATATTGCTAACTGGAAAATACCCGGTAAAATGGTGAAAGGAATGGGTGGTGCCATGGATCTGGTAGCTAGTGCAAGGAACATCATTGTAGCAATGATGCATACCAATCCAAAAGGGGAAAGTAAGTTATTACCTCAATGCAGTTTGCCCCTAACTGGAGTTGGCTGTGTAAAGAAAGTAGTAACAGAACTGGCTGCACTCGATATAACCAATGAAGGTTTTGTATTACTGGAACGTGCCCCAGGTGTTTCAGTCGAAGAAATAAAAGCAAAAACAGCAGGAAGATTAATCATACCGGAAAATGTTCCGGAAATGCAGTTATAATCAGTCTCAACTTTTTTTGACCAATATTGTTTAATCAGCAATTAACTTTAAAACAAATAATATGAGTATTCAAGTAGGCGCCCAGGCACCGGATTTTTCACTGTTCGATACAGATAAGAACAAAGTAAGTTTAGCAGAACAAAAAGGAAAAAACGTAGTAGTGCTGTTTTTCCCGCTGGCATTTACAGGTGTTTGTACAGCCGAGTTGTGTAATGTACGCGACAATATTGGCCTGTATAACAATACCAATGCAGTAGTATTTGGTGTTTCTGTTGATTCCCTGTTTTCACTGGGTAAATTCCGTGAGGAGCAAAACCTCAATTTCCAATTACTGAGTGATTTCAATAAAGAAGCAGCAAAAGCATTTGGTGTACTTTATGATACTTTCCCCGCTTTTGAAATGCAAGGAGTAAGCAAACGCGCAGCATTTGTTATTGATAAAGAAGGCGTAGTAAAATATGCGGAAGTTTGTCCAACCCCAGGCGATCTTCCAAACTTTGAGGCGATACAACAAACATTGAATAGTCTCTAAGAATAATGAATGTCGAATATCCAATTTCGAAATTCAAAGTTGGATATTCGACATTCATCATTTCACTCCCTTTCCGTAGCCGCTTTTTTCTGAATTTTATCCATAATTACCAGGCAGTTGTTAAACTAGGTACTTATGGACCATGGACTATGGACTATCCTCTCTGGCCCTTTGCCAGAACCCGATTCCTCCCCCCAATTCATTGATTTTACCTTCATTATTCATTATTCCCCGGGTTTTAACAGTGGTTTTTGTAAAAATCAGGTCAATTAACTAACTTTATAGTATCAAACTTACCCATGGGAAAAAAGTACACAATACTTTTACTGGTATTCTTTGTGCTTGGAAGCAGTTTTGCGTCCGACCCGGTATTTAATGTCAATAAGCTAACCTCATTTCCGGAAATTCAATCAAAAGTCTCCCGTTTCTATCCCAACCCTGCTACAACTGTTATTAATTTTGAATTCGATAAAACAGTTGATAAAACCTATACCCTTGTTATCTGTAATTTTCTGGGTAAACGTATGACTGAAATTCGGATCACCGAAGCGAAAATTGCAATCAATCTCGACGATGAATATTATCGCGGTCTATATGTTTATCAGCTTCGAGACCAACGCAACAGGATCGTAGAATCCGGCAAATTTCAGGTGGTTAAATAGTAGCCTGCCTTACCCTCTGTCTCTATACCCTCATACAATTTAAGCTAGAATCCTTCCTTTTATTCTTTATATTTAAGTCTGTCTGATAATTCGGGCACAGAAACTAATCTAGCTTATATGAAACAATTTTTATCCATTACCCTAAGGGTATTGGTTTACCTTTTGCCATTAGCCGTTATTGCTCAAAACAAAAACAGCGGAGCCTCAGAATTTAACAGCGCTACCTTTTCCAATATGAAATTTCGTTCTATTGGTCCGGCTGTAACATCTGGCCGTATTTCTGATTTTGCTGTAAACCCTCAGAATGCAAGTGAATACTATGTAGCCAGTTCTGCGGGAGGCGTATGGAAAACTACTAATCATGGGGTAACCTTTCAACCAATATTCGATGCACAGGGCTCTTACTCAATTGGATGCGTAACCATTGATCCTAATAACCCAAATATTATCTGGGTAGGGTCTGGTGAGAATAATAACCAGCGATCAGTATCCTATGGGGATGGTGTTTACAAATCAGAAGATGGAGGCAAGACCTGGAAGAATATGGGTCTGAAAAATTCAGAGCATATCGCAGAAGTTATTGTTGATCCCACCAATTCAAATATCATTTATGTTGCGGCTTATGGTCCTGTTTGGAGCGAAGGCGGTGAGCGTGGGGTATATAAATCTGTAGATGGGGGCCTAACCTGGAATGCCATTAAAACGGTAAGCAATTATACGGGTTGTAATGACCTGGTAATGGATCCGCGCAATCCTAATGTACTATATGCATCTTTTCATCAGCGCATGCGTAAAGTGTTTACTTATATAGGTGGCGGGCCTGAATCTGCTTTGTATAAAACAACCGATGGAGGTGCAACATGGAAAAAACTGGAAGGCGGTTTTCCGGGTGGTGAATTGGGTAGAATTGGTTTGGCCATCAGTTCCGTTAATCCGGATATTTTATATACTGTAGTCGAAGGCAAAGACAATAAAGGAGGGATCTATCAATCTAAAGACCAGGGACTGAGTTGGGAAAAAAGAAGCAGCTATGCAACCTCTGGTAATTATTACCAGGAAATTGTTTGCGATCCTAAAAATGTAAACAGAATTTTTATTACCGATACTTATTATAAGGTTAGTGATGATGGTGGTAAAACCGTTTATAATCTTGGAGAAATTAATAAGCATATTGATAACCATGCCATCTGGATTGACCCCAAAGACACCGATCATCTGATGGTTGGCTGTGATGGAGGTATTTATGAAACATGGGATTATGCTAAGACCTGGGATTTTAAATCTAATCTACCCGTTACACAATTTTACAAAGTAGCCACCGATAATGCATACCCTTTTTATGGTGTACATGGAGGTACGCAGGATAATTTAAGTCTTGGAGGACCAAGCAGAACAACGTCTGCCAATGGAATAGTGAATGCTGACTGGTACATTACTTCCCTCGGCGATGGTTTTGAATCACAGGTAGATCAATCAAATCCGGATATCATTTACGCACAAAGCCAATACGGTGGTATTGTTCGATTCGATAGAAAAAGTGGTGAATATTTAGATATCAAACCATCAGAAGGTGAAAATGAGCCAGCATATCGGTGGAATTGGGATGCGCCATTACTAATTAGTCAGCACGATAATGCCCGCTTATATTTTGGTGCAAATAAATTATTCAGAACAGATGACAGAGGGAATAGCTGGAAAGTAATCAGTCCGGATTTAACCCGTCAAATAGATCGGAATAAAATTGAAGTAATGGGAAGGGTATGGTCCGTTGATGCAATTGCAAAAAACGGGAGCACAGATATTTTCGGACAACTTACTTCTGTTGCTGAGTCTAAAATTAATCCGGATATGTTATGGGTTGGTACTGATGATGGATTAATTCAGTTAACCACAGATGGAGGAAAAAACTGGACCAAATTCGATAACCTTCCCGGTGTTCCTTCAATGAGTTATGTGCATCAAATAATAGCTTCTTTACACGATGTAAATACCGCTTATGTTTGTTTTAACCACCATCGCTATGGCGATTTTAAACCGTATGTTTTAAAAACAACCGATGCAGGTAAAACATGGAAACCTATTCAGGCTAATCTCCCGCAAAAGGGGAGCGTATATAGCATTGCAGAAGATCATATAGATAAAGATCTCCTGTTTGTTGGTACTGAGTTTGGTGTTTTCTTTTCGAATAATGGTGGACAGGAATGGATACAATTAAAAGGAGGATTACCGGTTAGTGCGGTTCGTGATATTGAGATACAACGCAGGGAAAATGACCTGGTACTTGCAACATTTGGTCGTGGTTTTTATATACTTGATGATTACAGTGTGTTACGTTCATTTAAAAAAGAAAGCCTTGCTAAAGACGCAGCAATATTCCCTGTAAAAGAAAGTCTTATGTACATTGAAAGACTACCATTGGGTCTGCGCGATAAAGGTCATTTAGGAAGTAGCTATTTCAGTACGCCTAACCCGCAGGTTGGTGCGGTATTTACCTATTACATTAAAGAGGATAGTAAGAAATTAAAAGACATTCGTACCGCCAGGGAAAAGGAAAAGACCGAAAAAGGAGAAAAAGTTTATTATCCGGATATCGACAGTCTGCGCTTAGAAGATAATCAACCTGATCCCTACTTATTATTTACTATTCGAGATAAAGCAGGAGATATTGTTAGACACCTTAAAGCACCAGCTAAAAAAGGCTTGCAAAAGATTGTATGGGATTTCAGGTACGCAACACCTGCTCCTGTACTCGGCAGGAGAACACCTGCACCTGATGAATTGTTTGGCAGAGAAGAATTGGGCCATCTCGCAATGCCGGGTGAATACACGGTAAGCTTATCTAAGTTTGAAAATGGACTACTAAACGAAATAGCAGGGCCAGTTTCTTTTACCTGTAAACTTTTGCAGCAAAGTAGTCTGCCCGTAAATATGGAAGATAATGTAGCATTCTATAAGCAGGTATCATCATTGCGTAAAGCCACAAGTGCGGCTACGGATATATATGGCGATATGCGTTCGCGTATCAGCAATATTCTTGCAGCTACACAGGATATTTCGGCTTCTCCAAAATCAATCATCGAAAAAGCATATACCCTTACAAATAAGTTGAATGAAATTGGTATTCAGTTAAATGGTGATGCAACTAAATCACGTCGTGAATTTGAAACTCCACCATCCATTAATGCCAGGGTAGGTAATGTTGAAAGTGGTGTATGGAATTCAACATCGGCCATCACTACAACCTATCGGAATGATTATGCGATCGCTTCCAAAGGCCTAACCGCAGTAATCGCCGCAATGCGCAAACTCGATGAAGAAATCCTTGCCCTCGAAAAGCAATTAGAACTAAATAAAGCACCATACACTCCGGGAAGATGGCCGGAATGGAGATAGTAGGGGGATGTGTGATGTTTGATCTATGATCTATGATCTATGATGTGAGACGTGAATTGTGAATGGTGAATTGTGAATAGTTAGTAATTAATATTTTTCTCTTACTCACAATTCACCATTCACAATTCACATCTCACCTATCCGCCACTTCCACAATAAGAAACTTTAAATAGTTTGTGTTTTCCATGCCCCAGATGATTGGGTGGTCGCTTGCCTGGGCTTGGAAAGTTACCTGCCTTATTTTTTTGCGGGCATCTTTTGCGGCCATTTCAATGGTTTGTAGGAATAAATCTGGTTGAACAAGGTTGGTACAACTGGAGGTTACCAGGAAACCACCATTACGAATGAGCTTCATTCCTCTCAGGTTAATTTCTTTATATCCGGTGATGGCTTTCTGTATATTCTCCCTGCTTTTGGTAAAAGCGGGCGGGTCCAGCATAACAACATCGTATTGACGCCCATCTTTTCCCCATTGTTTTAAAACATCAAAAGCATTCATTGCCTCAAACCGACAAATATTATCCAGTCCGTTTAATGCAGCATTTCTGTTTGCCTGGGCTACTGCATTTTCTGAAATATCTAAACCAAGTACTGATTTTGCACCGTAGTGTGCTGCATGTATTTCAAAAGTACCGGTATAGGTAAAAGCACCTAATACTTCTGCTCCTTTTACTATATGCTGAATAGCCCTTCTGTTATCCTGCTGATCAAGGAAATACCCTGTTTTCTGTCCGTTTTCGAGGTCAACATGGAACTTTAATCCATTTTCATTGATGATGATCTTTGGATCGAAGGGATCAGATAAAGATCCTTTTAGTTGTGAAAGTCCTTCCAGTTCCCTAACCGGCACATCATTACGTTCGTAAATACCTTTAGGTGAAAAAATTGCATTTAAAGCAGCTACTATAGCTGGTTTCCATTTGTCCATACCCAGCGACAAGGTCTGCAAAACAAAATAATCGTTGAATTTATCGATGATCAAGGCCGGCATATAATCTGCTTCGCCAAAAATGAGGCGGCAGTTTTCGGTGTAACCGATTTTTTGGCGGTACGACCATGCCTGAGCAATACGATTATAAAAGAACTGGTCGTTTATTTCCTCCTGTTTACGGGTAAGGAGGCGTACCATAATCTGTGATTTTGGGTTCACATAACCACGTCCGGCGAACTTGCCGTCTGCATAAAACACATCTACTATATCACCTGCTTCCACAGGTCCCGATAGTTTTTCAACTTCATTTCCAAAGATCCAGGGATGTCCATTGGCAATTCTGGGGGCAATTTTCTTCCGGAGAAACACATTTATCATCCGGCAAAGATACTTAATAGCATAATCTTCAATGCTGTTAAAGCGACCGGAAAAGGGGCTGTTTATTGGTTTTCGACTGACAAGTACCGTTATTTGGCCCCATAAACTGCCAAATTTTCCCGTTTCTTTGCATCGGCAAAATTTTTGACAGGTTTAGCCACAATAAGTATTAAGTAAAATAATTATGGAAGAGCAGGCAACTACATCGAATATGAATGAAGCAACAAACCAGGAAATCGATATCAATGCAGATGAAAATGCTGCTGGAACCTCGCACCTGAATGAACCGGTGGCTGACGACAGCGAACTGGAAAAATTACAGGCTGAGTTGCAGGAGCAAAAGGATAAATACCTCCGCCTGATGGCCGAGTTTGATAATTTCAGACGCAGAACGGCCAAAGAGCGTATCGAACTAATTCAGACAGCCGGGAAGGATGTCATTGTTTCTCTGTTGGACGTACTTGACGACTGTGACCGTGCTGAAAAACAATTGCAAGGCAGTGATGATATCGCTGTTCAGAAAGAAGGTATTCAACTCGTTTTCAATAAACTTCGTTCAAGTCTTCAGTCGAAAGGTGTGAAAGCAATGGAGAGCATTAATGCTGATTTCGACGTAGAAAAACATGAAGCCATCACAGAAATTCCTGCACCTTCTGAAGAGATGAAGGGGAAAGTGATAGATGAAGTAATGAAAGGCTATTACCTCAACGATAAAATTATCCGCTTCGCTAAAGTAGTAGTAGGAAAATAATTGTCGAATTTTTGATTTTTTGATTATTCGATTGAAGAATTAAAAATCAGAAAATCAAAGATCAAAAAATCAAAGATCTAAAAATGGCTAAAAGAGACTTTTACGAAATATTGGGGGTGAGTAAATCTGCTTCGGCCGATGAGATTAAAAAAGCTTATCGGAAAGTGGCGATGCAATTTCACCCAGACCGTAACCCTGGAGACAAAGATGCCGAGGAGAAATTCAAGGAAGCGGCGGAAGCTTATGAAATATTGAGTGATGCCGACAAAAAAGCAAAGTATGATCGTTATGGTCATGCGGCGTTTGGTCCGGGTACGGGTGGTAATGCCGGTGGTTATGGTGGGGGAATGAATATGGATGATATCTTCAGTCAGTTTGGAGATATTTTCGGTGATGATATGTTCGGTAGTTTCTTTGGTGGAGGAAGAAGAAGCAGTGGTGGTGGTGGCTCAAGAGCAAGGGGACAAAGAGGAAGTAATCTTCGCATCAAACTCAAACTAAACTTTGAAGAAATTGCCAAAGGTGTTACCAAGAACGTAAAAGTAAAAAAACACATTCTCTGTAATACTTGCGGTGGCAATGGAGCAAAAGATAAAAACAGCGTACAGACCTGTGGAACTTGTGGTGGAACCGGACAGGTAAGACGCGTAACAAACACTTTCCTTGGTCAAATGCAGACCGTAAGCACTTGTCCAACTTGCAATGGAGAAGGATCTACCGTAACCGCAAAATGTGGCAGTTGTAAGGGTGAAGGAAGGGTTTATGGAGAAGAAACCATCAGTATTGATATTCCGGCAGGAGTGCAGGAAGGAATGCAGCTTAGCATGAGTGGTAAAGGAAATGCCGGTGAAAGGGGAGGATATGCAGGAGACCTGATTATACAAATTGAGGAAGAAGCACATCCTGAATTACAACGCGATGGATTGAATGTTGCCTATGAGCTACACCTTTCATTCCCAGATGCAGTATTTGGTACACAGGTTGAAGTGCCTACTATTGATGGAAGGGCAAAAATTAAAATACCAGCCGGCACACAAAGCGGTAAAATTTTCCGTCTGAAAGGAAAAGGTTTTCCTGAAGTGCAGGGATACAATAAAGGTGATCAGCTGATTTATGTAAATGTGTGGACACCTCAACAGGTAAGTGACGAAGAAAAACGTATACTTGAAAAACTTGGTGAGAGTTCAAATTTCAAACCTAATCCAACCAAAGGCGATAAGAGTTTCTTTGAAAGGGTTAAGGAAGCTTTTAGCTAAAGGCTAATGGCTATTTCCTTTTTCTCTTTGAAGGGTTGTACAACTGTATCGCCTGTTCTAATAGCTTGCCAAATTCGTTCTGCAAAACATTGTTTTTTTGTATGCCGGATTTGGCAAGCGTTAATACATCTTCCAACATATAATCTTTAGTAAAGCGGGAATCTCGCAATACGGAACCAAACATAGCCACTGAAGCTGCAAAGCGATAAGTGCTGTCGGCTTGTGTAATATCAACAGGCTGGTAATAGCAAGGGAATGTTTGGCGAATCTGCTCATTCGTGCCTGGTTTTTTATACCTGAGCTCTAGTGATGCCAGTAACTGTTGAACAGATGTTAAGGTATCTTTTGCTGGACATAATTCAAAGATTGCAGTAATTGTATGTCCACTTCCTATTTCTCCACCTTCCAGTATACTGCTACTATCTTCAAGGGCTGATTTTTTATTATCGAACCCAATGAGTCGGTATTGATGCACGGTTGCATTGTTAAACCGAACATTTATTGCTGCATCATCTGCTACAGCAAAAATGGTTTTGGTAAATTCTTTCACCAACACTTTTTCCGCTTCTCTTATCTGATCGATATAAGCAAAATTGCCGTTGCCTTTTTTGGAGAGTGATTCTAGTTTACTGTCTTTATAGTTACCCATTCCAACACCAAGACAAGTAAGGTAAATGCCTGATTGCTGGTACCGGATAATTAAATCTTCCAATTCTTTTTCCGATGATTGACCAACGTTAAAATCTCCATCCGTAGCAAGGATAACACGGTTGTTTCCTTTGGGGATAAACTGATCTTTAGCCAATTTGTAAGCAAGCTGAATGGCACCAGAGCCGGGGGTGTCGCCTCCTGCAGTGATAGAGTCGATGGTATTTCGAATATGCGCTTTATGAGCACCGCCAGTAGGAGGGAGTACAATGCCAACACCACCACCATAAGTGGCAATGGTAACCGTATCGCAATCTCGTAAATTATTGACCAGCATTTTAAATGCCGATTGCAATAATGGAAGCCTGTTAGGTTTATCCATTGAACCTGAAATATCTATCAGAAAAACGAGATTGGAAGGTGGAATGTCATCAAGCGGTAAACTCGGTGCTTCAAGTTGAAGGAATAATAATTGATTGTTTTTATTCCATGGGCAACTGGTATGTTTATAATTAAAACGGAATTGTGTTTTATCAGTTGAATTTTGTTGTCCCGGTATAGGAAGGCTGAAATAGTTGAGCATCTCTTCAATCCTGACTGCATCTTTGGGAACGAACATCTGGTTTGAAATAAACCTTCTTACATTACTATAAGCAGCGTTGTCGATGTTGAGGGAAAAGCCGGTTTCCGGGAAAGTAGCGGCAGTTATAAACTCATTTTCAACAAGGTTACTATAACTCTCACCAAGTGAAGAATAAGGTATGTTATCACCATTTACTGCATTGGCAACAATTGAAGATCGGTTGTTTTTATATAGTTTAAGTGTGCCAGGAATTGTTTTGAGTGTTATACGCAGGTACGACTTACTTCCTGCCAAAAGATTAAGTGTTTCGTAGCCTTCGAAAGACAGATTAATGGAGTCGTTCTGCTGTTTAATGGAAATACCAAATGCTCCGCTATGTCCGGTTGTAAATACCTGTCCTGGTTTAGACTTCAGTTTTATTTTTACGCCATCGAGTAAGGTTCCAAATTCGTTCCTTACTTCCCCACGCAAATAGTATTGCGCAGCTACGGGTAGCTGAATGGCAAATAGGCAGCATGATAATATCCAAATGGGGGTACGCATTTGGTAAAAGGGGTTTCTACAACAATATAACGCTAAATAAACAGCCTGTGTATATAGAATCCGTTAAAGCCTTGTTATGCTTCAGTTTTAAGCTGGTAAATTTCTTTGATATTTCTGCCTAGTCCATCATAGTCTAATCCATACCCTAATACAAATCTGTTCGGAATGGTAAAACAACAATAATCAATATTGATGGGATATTTCATTGCATCGGGTTTGTGCAATAGTACAGCTACCTTAAGTGAAAGAGGTTGCTGGTTGAAGAGTTGTGGTAGAAACTCGCTCATGGTTTTACCTGTATCGATAATGTCTTCCAGGATAACTACATGACGGTTATTGATTTCAGTATCTAAACCTATGGCAGTAATAACTTGGCCGGTTGATTTAGTGCCTTTATAAGAAGCAAGTTTAATAAAACAGATTTCCGCTTCAATACTCAGTTCTTTAAAAAGATCTGCAGCAAACATAAATGAGCCGTTCAGGATAGCAATAAATAAAGGCTTTTTCCCGGCATAGTCTTTGTCGAGTAATGCAGCCAGTTCCTTAACTTTTTCACGAATCAAATCTTCGGGTAAATAGGGAACAAATTCTTTATCGTGAACAGTGATCACATTCATGCGGAATTATTTTGTATTTTTTGTTTTTGCTTTTGGGGTTACATTTTTTATTTCAGCAGGGGAGCGCAGGTATAGTTTTTGGCCCGCACTGATTTGACTATCCTTTTTGAGTTTATTGTATTCCATCAGGTTTTCTAATCGAATACCTTCTTTCTGTCCTATTGCATGCAAGGTTTCACCCGGAGCAACTTCATGAATATCAGAAGCACCTCTTTTTTGTTTCTTCTCAATGAAAAGTAATTGATCCGTTTCAAGGATATCACTTTCTGGTAATTCATTAAAGTCGAATAGTTTGCTCAGGCTAATATCATACCTATGTGCGAGTGCCAGTAAGGAAGTGCCTTCTTTTGCATAGATGGCTTTGGTATGATTAATGGTGAATACACCTTCAGGGTAGGGTGATGTTTTTTTATCAGCAACCGCAGGTGTGTTTTTCTCTGTCACAACAGTATCATCAGTAGCCTCTGGGGTTACTTCATTTGCTGTTTGTGCAGGAGTAATTTTAACTGGTTCCTTTGCTTTAATCTCTTCTGTAGGTTTTATTTCGGTTACTTTATCTGTCTGAGGCTTGTCTTCCTTTTCTTTTATTTCTGCAGGCTTCAACTCAACAGGGGCAGGTTTGACTGGTTCCGCAGTTATAGTGGTAGATTGCTGTGGAATAGGTGCATTCCTATTGTCTCTGATGGCTAGTGCCAGCATAGTGTATTGGTGTAGCTTATAATCCTCAATTACGCGTAGTAGTTTCTCCGGATAAGTAGAACTGGTTGCATAACCAGCGCGTTTTAGTCCATAGGCCCATCCGGTAATATCTGTCGGCTCCAGTTTAAAGAGGAAGGCGTAATGAGGTCTGTTTTTAAGAAAATCTGAATGGTCTTTGTAAGATTGTTCAACAGATGGATAAACCCTGAAACATTCTCCTTTCGCATCATCATCCTGGTAAGTTTTATCGCCAGTCCATTCTGTTTTGCATTTTATACCAAAATGGTTATTAGCATTTTTAGCAAGTGGACTTTCACCAAATTTAGACTCTAGTATACCCTGCGCCAGTTTAATAGAAGCCGGTACGCCAGTGCGAAGCATTTCATCGATGGCTAGGTCTTTATAGCTATTGATATATGCTTCTGTTTTTTCTTTCACAGATAGATCCTGTGCAAAACCCATGGTTTGCATAGAAGCATAAACTGCGATGAGTGATATCCATTTTTTCATTGTTTCTTTTCCTTGATTTTAGTTGCCTGAAATTTGCCGCCAAACATTTCCTTCAAATCATCAACTGGTTGGGCATTTTTAGGCTTCTTTCTTTTTTATCATTAACAAACCGTCTCTGATAGTTAATAATACCTGTTCTGTTCTTTCGTCATTACGCACATGTTCATTAAATGCGTGAATGGCTTTGGCATTTTTCCCGCTAATTGGGTCTTCTAATACTTGTCCATGAAACAGTACATTATCTGCCAAAATGATCCCCTTATTACTGAGTTTCGGAACTATTTGTTCATAGTAACCGATATACCCCGTTTTATCTGCGTCTATAAAAACAAGGTCCCATTCGTAAGGTAAACGGGGTATGATCTCCGCCGCATTACCGATGTGCAAATGTATCTGATGGTTTCTTTTGCTTTTGCTAAAATAATTCCTGGCTGTACCGGCATCTTCTTCCCGACACTCCAGGGTATGCAGCTCTCCGTCTGGTGTAAGTCCTTCTGCAAGACAAAGCGCACTATACCCCGTAAATGTGCCTATCTCTAAAACGTACTTTGGGCGCATAATAGTGCTCAAAAAGGATAAAAATTTCCCCTGTACCTGTCCGCTAAGCATATGGGCCAGTGGATGTTCCTTTTGGGTGAAGGCTGCAATCTCCTGTAAGAGTCCCTCTTCCGAAGCGGTAAATGCCTGAGCATACGCTTCTGCTTCGGGGGAAATAATCAGGGGGGTATTCATACTACAAAGATACGAAAACCCATCTGAAGGGCAGGGGGACAGCAGATTTTAGCTTTTTACTGCCATCGAAAAGGTGTAGTTTGGGTTAAGCGTAAGGTCTTAGGCATTAGGGATTAGGTGTTAGGAAGAAATCGAGCGCCTAGTATTGCAACCCTAATACCTAACACCTAACCCCTAATCCCCGACATTACATTCATCTAAAACAAAAACGACATGTCACTACCTGAATTTCCAAACGGATTTGATTCATGGCAAAAAACGCATTTTGAAGTGGTAGAAGTGTTGTGTTATATCCGTTCCTTAGAGGAAGCGGAACAGCCAAAAAGTTTTGCCGAACTGGTTGACCAAACAGCCAGTGAAGAAATGTATCGGCTTGCATTTAACCTCACAAATAAGTACGAGGCCGAGTCAAAGGGCAAAACAAGGACCCGCAGTCTGTTTGATGATATTGAGGAATTTGTATGGGGTGAGGTAAAGAAAGAGGCTTAATCCAATACTGTCCGTGGAAATTTGGCCTCGAGCTGTAGGTGTGCGTATGATGGAACGCAGATTTTCATGATTTTCAAGATCTATCATGATAAATCCTGAAAATCATGAAAATCCGTGTTCTATTAATAACAGATAGTGCATTGATAGCAATCCAATATTTTCTTACCCAGCTTATTTAAATTATCCCCCCTCATTTATTCTATTAAAAGCAGAAAGCCTAAAACAAGCACCAATCAAGGCTTGCAGCTTGCAGCTTGAAGCTGATCTTCCCCATACATTAATCACCTAATCTACCTTCGGAAAGAATTGTTTAGTGATGGCCGTCTTTTCCTTGTTGATATGAGCCAGAAAAGCAGTAGCTACAGGGGATAATTTTTTCCCTTTTAACCAAATAAGCTGCCAGGCTGTTTGAATTGGCAGGCCCTTAACTGGTATGATTTTCATGTCTCCATTCTTCAATTCATTTTTAATACCGATCAGGGGCATAATGGAGTAGCCGAGTCCTGCGAGCACCGCCTGCTTTACGGCTTCATTTGAAGTAAGTTCCATTTTTTTACGAAAAATAAGGTGGTGTTTTTCAATAAATCTTTCCATGGTTTGTCTTGTGCCGGAGCCATTTTCCCTGAAAATCAGCGGCAGTTCTTCGAATATTTTTTTTACAGGGGCTTTGACATTTATTTTAGAACCACGGGCTCCTACTAAATAGAGTTTATTGGGCAAGAGTTCAATCCTGTTTAATTGAAGGGTATCGGGGATGATTGATACCAGTGAAAAATCGACCTCATTTCTGTCAAGACTTTCAATCACTTTTGCTTTGTTGGTTACATCCATGAGCAGGTCTACGCCTGGATGTTGTTTCATAAATCCGGTCAGAAAATAAGGCATCACATATTTACCCGTGGAAACGACAGATATTTTTAATCGGCCTGAGATCTGTCCCTGATAGGCCTGTGTTTTATAATTGATGGCATTTACCTCATTAAGTATGGACTCGGCAGCAATGGCAATTTCTTTTCCAAAATCTGTCACGTATAATTTCCTGCCTACTACTTCAGTAAGTGGTATGTCAAACTGATCCTGAAAATTTTTTAACTGAATGGAGACAGCGGGTTGTGTAAGGTAAAGTTCTTCCGCAGCCTTTGTAACACTTTGTGTTTGCGCCACTTTCAGGAAGATCTGCAATTGGTTGAGGGTATAATTCATAAATAATATTTATGGATAACATTGTAAAGATAAATAATAATATATAATCACTTCAGCTCATTTTTGCGTCATCATTCATAAAAACCAATCAAGTATGACAAGAATCACAATTGCAAAAGGAGATGGAATCGGTCCGGAAATAATGGACGCTACACTGGAAATTCTCATGGCAGCTGGTGCACAGATTGAAATTGATGAAATTGAAGTAGGAGAGAAAGTGTACCTGGCAGGAAATAATGCGGGTATCGCCAAAGAAGCCTGGGATATCATTCGCAAGAATAAAGTTTTCCTGAAAGCCCCGATTACTACGCCACAAGGGGGCGGGTATAAAAGTCTGAATGTAACCACCCGTAAGTTCCTGGGTCTTTATGCAAATGTGCGTCCTTGTATGAGTCTTCACCCTTATGTGAAAACCAAACATCCAAAAATGGATATTGTGATCATCCGTGAAAATGAAGAAGACTTATATGCAGGAATAGAGCACCAGCAAACGGATGAAGTGGTTCAGTGTTTAAAACTGATCAGCAGACCCGGGTGTGAGAAAATTGTACGTTATGCTTTTGAATATGCAAAACAGTATGGTCGTAAAAAAGTAACCTGTTTTACCAAAGACAATATCATGAAACAAACGGATGGTTTGTTTCACCAGGTATTCGATGAAATTGCAAAGGAATACCCTGAAATTGAAAACGAACACTGGATCATCGATATAGGTGCCGCTAAAGTAGCCGACACCCCCGAATATTTCGATGTGATTGTTATGCCTAATTTATACGGGGATGTGCTGTCTGATGTTGCCGCACAGATTACAGGTTCTGTTGGACTTGCAGGTTCAGCCAATATTGGTGAATCATGCGCAATGTTCGAGGCAATACACGGTTCTGCACCTAGAAGAGCCGGACAGAATGCAGCCAATCCTTCTGGCTTACTACAAGGTGCAATCATGATGCTGAATCATATTGGTCAATCGGCCATCGCTGAAAAAATTCAGAATGCCTGGTTGAAAACAATAGAAGACGGTATTCATACCTACGATATTTTCAAAGAAGGGGTAAGTAAACAGCAAGTAGGTACAAAGGAATTTGCACAGGCTGTGATAGCAAACCTTGGACTGAAACCTGTTCAGTTGAAAGCAGTTGAATACAATGAACAGGCAGTGTTAAATCTGCCAAAGTATAAACGCAAAACACCTTCTAAAAAAGAACTGGTTGGGGTAGACCTTTTCGTACACTGGGATGGTTACAAAGCGGATGATCTAGCCGCTAAGATTAAACAGGTGGAAGTACATGGAGTAGAATTATCTATGATCACTAACCGTGGTATTAAAGTGTGGCCGGAAGGGTTTGAAGAAACATTCTGTACAGACCATTGGAGATGTCGCTTTAAACCTGCCAATGGCTCCGGTGTAACAAAGCAACAAATCATCGAATTGTTGGAAAAGGTAGATGCGCATGGTATTGATACCATTAAAACCGAAAACCTCTACACATTTAATGGCAAACAAGCTTATTCACTTGGACAAGGACAATAAACAAAATCAGTTATATGGTACAACTACAATTAATTCAAGGCAGTTTCGATAAGTCAGAAGCACTTGAACTTATCTCGCAGATGGTACATGTAAAAATCAAGTACCATGAAAATAAAATCAAAGGAAGCGAGAAAGAAGAAGATATCAAGATGCGTGAAAAACGAATCAAACAATTACAACACGAGTTCCACGAACTCAGGACCCAATTGATGTCTGTGGATCAAACAGTAAACATTGAATCTGGAATCGGAATAGCTTAAAAAATCAATATGAAAAACGTAGAAAATATAGTACTGATCAAAGGCGAGTTTACACCTGCCGAAGCAAAAGAAGTATTGCTTGCAATACTCAACAACAAAATCAACTTCCATCGCATGAAGAACTTCAGCGCAGAAGAACGTTTCGGTAAAGCAGATCCTTTATCAAGTAAAAGGTTGCTTGAATTGGAACAAAGCAGGGAAATGGTTAAAGACTATCTTTCTGCTGCGGAAGCCGCAGGCACTATGGTTGTTATGGAGTCAAAAGTTCAATTATCCCTGGGCGATAAAATCCCGGTACCAGTGGTAGTTGAGGTAGCACCAGAAACTACCACAAATACGGAGGCTGAACTAGTTCAGCTTTGGTAGGGGTTAGGAATTAGGTGTTAGGGGTTAGGTATTAGGTGTTAGGTGTTAAGATTGTTTGCGAGAGAATAGTATTAATAGTAGCATAATTGCTAACAGCCAATAGCTAAATGCTAACCCCTAACACCTAACTCCTCTAACTATTGCTCCTCCTTGAAATCATTAATAATCCCAGGAAGGTAATCAGTCCGTTGATGATCAGGAGTTCTAATCCTATTTCAAAAGATCCGAATAGTTGTTTCTGGAATTTATCTACCAGGAGACAGAGTAGCGGAGAGGCAATACATATTAACGGAACAAGTTTATCGTTCACAGCTCGTTTCATCAATATGCCAAAAGTGAATAGACCGAGTAATGGGCCGTATGTATAAGCTGCCACTTTAAGTATTACGCCTATCATACTGCTGCTATCGATCCACTTGTACACCATTACGAATAATAGAAAAATACCCGCGAACACGAGGTGAACACGCTGTCTTATTTTTTTCTTTTGTTCATCGGTCCAGTCGTTTCGACGCTGTAGTCCGATAATATCAATACAGAAAGAAGAAGTTAATGCAGTGATAGCTCCATCAGCACTTGGGAATAGTGCGGATATCAGTGCTATAATAAAAATTACCGATACCATCTTTGGCATGTGTTGTAATGCAATAGTAGGGAACAGTTTATCGCCTGTGGCTGCAATACCTTGAGCATCTGCATAGAGGTGCAATAAACCACCCAGGAACAGGAATAATCCTATTACAGCCAGCATGATAAATCCAAGTGTTACCACATTTTTTTGTGAATCTTTCAGTGTTTTAACCGAAATATTTTTCTGCATCATTTCCTGATCCATACCAGTCATGGTAATGGTAACAAATGCACCTGCCAGAATTTGTTTCAGAAAGAAGAAACGGCTTTCTGGTTCGGTAAAGAAAATTTTGGAATAACCTTTATCGCCCATTGCCGCAAAGCTTTCACTGATACCCATATCGAGTTGGCTGAGGATATAAATCACGCAAATAACCAAACCAATCAGCATGCAGGAGGTTTGTAAAGTGTCGGTCCATACAATGGTTTTCACCCCGCCTTCATAAGTGTACAGCAGAATCATCAGCAATATAATAAGGGTGGTTGCCCAGAAAGGTATATGAAAGCTTTCCAGGATGGCGTCCTGTAATATGCGTACTACCAGGTATAAACGAGCGGTAGCACCAAGTGTACGTGATAGAATGAAAAAAGAAGCACCTGTTTTATAGGAGGCAAACCCAAGCCTTGAACTCAGGTAATTATAAATGGAAGTCAGGTTAAGTTTATAATAGAGTGGAAGTAATACAAAAGCAATCACCATATAACCTATAAGGTAACCAAGGGTAATTTGCATATAGGCAAATGATTCTTTGGCAACAGCACCAGGTACACTCACAAAAGTTACCCCACTGAGTGAAGTACCAATCATACCAAAGGCAACCAGCATCCAGTTACTATTTCTGTTCCCGATAAAGAATGATTCGTTATTACTGTTTTTACCTGTATACCATGCTACCACCAAAAGGATTAGGAAATACAGTATCACAAAAGAGAACAGGAGTAATGGCGACATAATAGTAGATTATTTAGTAGCGAAATATCAATCGTTCAGGGTAAAGATAGGGGTACTTTGCGGTTTATTGCAGGATTTCAAACAGGAAACTTTACAATTTTTAAACCGGCGATTTGAGCTTGTAATCTCAAAGCTGCTTACATTGCGCCATAAATTGACCTTAATGCAGTTAAAGCGTATTGCAGTTTTTTGCGGTTCAAAGAATGGAAACAACCCGCTTTTCCAGGCTGATGCAAGTCGTTTGGGAAAGCTCATTGCTGAATCCGGGATTACCTTGATTTATGGCGGGGGTAATAAAGGGCTAATGGGGGCCGTAGCGAATAGTGTGATGGATAATGGAGGGAAAGTAATAGGGGTGATTCCGGAAATACTATTGGAATGGGAGCACCAGCATGAAGGTATTACTGAGTTGCATGTTGTAAAAGACATGCATATCCGTAAGAAAATGATGTATGAATTGTGTGATGCAGCAATTGTATTACCTGGTGGTAATGGTACACTTGATGAATTGTTTGAAATGCTTACCTGGAATACACTTAACATCCACAATAAAAAAATAATCCTGCTGAATACAGCAGGATATTATCAGCATCTTGTGTCACATATTGAACAGATGGCACAGGAAGGTTTTTTATATGAAAACTGGCAAGACCGTCTAATCGTGGCAGCTTCAGCTGATGAAGCTATTGCTTTTTTCGGTTAAGGTACATGCCAAATCCTGCCCTGAAAACAGGTAACGGATCATTGAATTGATCACGGTACGGCGAATTGATATTTTGGAGTACATCAATCATCAGGGTAACATAGGAGTATTGTCCACCAACAACCCTGTTACCATAACCAATACCTACAAGCAGGCTCTCTGCATTATAATTATAACGAGCTGTTTGGTTGGTAATCACATTCTTTTGAGAAGAATTAATCCAGTTGTATTCCGGTTGCACTTGCAGGTGTAAGAAATTTACTGGCCAGATACGGAAAAAAGTACCTGCTCCATAATTGAAATTGCGAAAACGGGTATTGCTGAAATCCGATGCATTTTGTGAGAAATAGTTAATGTTGAGCGATACACCGGCATCGAGCCATTTATTCAAACTATAGCCCAGTTCAGGGTTCACACCGATATTAAAAAAGCGATTGCCAAGCGAGAGGTTTAAGCTGGATCCAAAGAACATATTTTCACGCTTAAATCCCTTTGGTTGCTCATCCGTTTCTAATTGCTGGGCAAATAGCATGGTGCTAAAAAGTATTAGAAAAGTCGATAAAACGCTTTTTTTCATAGTCACTGGTATTTATGCAAATGTACGTTTCATTTAAGATCGAATATTTTACCTGCATTTAAAATATTGTTGGGGTCAAATGCTTTCTTTATTTCGCGCATAATGAACAGGTTAGCATCGCGGAATACCGTTGACATATAAGGCTTCTGAATTAGTCCGATACCATGCTCTCCGCTGATGGTTCCTCCCAAACTTTTCACCAGTTCAAACAATGCCCTGAGTGCTTCGGTCATTTCAGCATTACCATGACTGTTTTTAATGGTAGGGTGGTTGATGCGGATATGTAAATTGCCATCTCCTGCATGACCATAACAAACAGCATGAAAGCCATATTGTTTGCCCAATGCTTTTACTCCTTTTATCAAAGCTGGTAATTCGGCCCTTGGAACAACCGTATCTTCTTCAATCGTATAACCACTTGTTTTTACAGCTTCGGCAACACGGCGACGTAATTTCCAGAGCTCTGCTTTCTGTTGTGCATCATCGGCAAAAAATACTTCGCCTGCTTCAAAGCCAGTAAGTAATTCAGCAATTGATTCCATCTCACTCATCAATACATCCATATTATTACCGTCTACTTCGATAATCAGGTGTGCGGCAATACTATCGTCAACAGGCACGGCTGTACTGTCAACCATTTTGCTCACAATTTTCAAGGCATCAATTTCCACCAGTTCCAATGCGCTAGGCACAAAACCCGCTCTGAATATGGCGCTTACTGCTTCACTTGCTTTTTCCAGTGAAGCAAAAGGTACCAGCATCAGTAAATCATATTTTGGAAAAGGAATCAACTTGAGTACAATTTTGGTAACAATTCCAAGTGTTCCTTCGCTACCTACCACCAGTTGTGTAAGGTTATAACCAGTAGAGTTTTTCAATACATTGGCGCCGGTCCAGATGATTTCTCCATTAGGTAATACTACTTCGAGGTTTAGTACATAATCTTTTACCACGCCATATTTAACGGCTTTAGGTCCGCCACTGTTTTCAGCAATATTCCCACCAATAAAACAACTACCCCGGCTACTCGGATCGGGAGGGTAAAAGAGTCCTTTTTCTTTCACAGCATTTTGCAATACTTCTGTAATTACTCCTGGCTCTGTTATTATCTGCAGGTTACGTTCATCAATAGAAAGAATACTGTTCATTCTTTCTGTTGATAATAATACGCCTCCCAAATGTGGCAGTGCACCTCCACTTAAACCAGTACCGGCTCCTCTAGGGGTTACCGGAATAAGGTCTTTATTACAGATTTTCATGATCGCTGAAATTTCTTCAGCTGTTCTGGGTTTTACCACTACTTCCGGCAGGTATAATAAATGCTCGGTTTCATCGTGTCCGTAATGATTCAGGTTTTCTTCATCTGCCAATACAAATGCATCGCCCAATATTGCTTTGAATTGCTGGATATGTTCCGTACTAATGGTTCCCGCTGCCGACATACACTGATAATTTTGGTAAAAATACTTGTTGGCGGGGAGACGAGTGCAGGATTTTGCGTTTTTAGAGGAAATTTTTATAAAAACTTCAATTTTACCGGCAGACATTTAGGCATTTTAGGAAGGGTTGTTCTGTTTTTTGAATAACGATCAAAATTTTAACTAAAAGCTTAAGAAATGGCAACGTGTAGAACTTACATAAAATATTTTGGGAATGGGTTTATCCAGTATTTTTGCCTTACTAACTAACGATTGTTCGTATATGACTGAATCTATGACCCAGCTAAATCTTCAGCAATTAGTTGCGTTGGGATTAAAACCAATGCACCATGTTCATTATCAATTAAGTCCGGAAGTATTAACCGAGCAAACCTTGCTTCGCAGTCAGGGTACGTTAAATGATACCGGTGCCTTGTGTATTGAAACGGGAGAATTTACCGGCCGTTCACCGCAAGATAAATTCATTGTAAAAGACGTTATTACTGCTGATACGGTTCACTGGAATAATTTCAATATTCCGATTGAAGAAAAATATTTCTTTCAGCTCAGGGATAAAATGTTACAGTACCTGAATGGCAGGGAAGAACTTTGGATCAGAGATGCTTATGCTTGTGCGGATCCTGTATACAGGGTCAATATTCGTGTGATTAATGAAAACCCCTGGAGCAATTTATTTGCTTACAATATGTTCCTGCGTCCAACGGAACAGGAACTGGATCAATTTGCGCCTGAATGGCATATCATACAGGCGCCCGGTTTTAAAGCCGATCCTGCTGTTGACGGAACAAGACAACACAATTTTGCGATTGTTTCTTTTACACATAAAACCATCCTCATCGGCGGTACTGGCTATACAGGTGAAATGAAGAAAGGAATCTTTACTATTCTCAATTATGTATTGCCACAGGAAAAGAATGTATTGAGCATGCATTGCAGTGCCAATATGGGTGAAGCAGGTGATGTTGCCATTTTCTTCGGGCTTAGCGGCACAGGTAAAACAACTTTGAGTGCAGATCCAAATCGTAAACTGATTGGAGATGATGAGCATGGGTGGACAGCCAACAGCGTCTTTAATTTTGAGGGTGGGTGTTATGCCAAAACCATTGATTTAAGTGAAGACAAAGAGCCGGAAATATTTCATGCAATTCGTCCAGGTGCACTGGTGGAGAATATTGGATTTGTAGCAGGTACAAACCAGATTGATTTTTCTAGCAAAAAAATTACGGAAAATACCAGGGTAAGTTATCCATTGCATTTTATCAGCAATGCAGCTTCACCAAGTATTGGTGGGTTACCAAAAAACATATTTTTCCTTACTTGTGATGCGTATGGAGTATTCCCACCCATCAGCCGCTTAACACCTGGTCAGGCAATGTATCAGTTCATCAGCGGGTATACTGCTAAAGTAGCGGGTACTGAAGCTGGTGTAACTGAACCGAAATCGACCTTCAGTGCCTGCTTTGGTGCACCATTCCTGCCATTACATCCTGGTAAATATGCAGAGATGCTTGGTCAGAAAATGCGCGAGCATGATGTGAATGTTTGGATGATTAATACCGGATGGAGCGGAGGTTCTTATGGAGTTGGTAGCAGGATGAAATTGAGTTATACCCGTGCGATGATTACTGCAGCATTAAAAGGTGAGTTGGATAATGTAGCATTTGAAGCACATCCTGTTTTCGGAATGATGATGCCAAAAACTTGTCCTGGCGCTCCTGAAGAAATATTGAACCCTAGAAATACCTGGGCAGATAAGGATGCTTATGATGAAATGGCAAAAGACCTGGCACAACAGTTCATTAATAATTTTTCAAAATACGCTGCTGGTGTTAGCGAAGAAATATTACAAGCAGCCCCTAATGTATAATTGAATTATGTATCGTGTAGGCTAAAGCTACATGGTATTAACTTGGTCTCTTCGATTGCTTTGTCTGTTTGAATGGAATCCCGTCAATTATGGCGGGATTTCTATTTTAATGATGTGGAATGAAGCGAGGCAGTATTAAAATGTATTACCATGATACTGTTGCCAAAGACGGTAATAGTGTTCCTTTCTGCTCATTAATGCTTCATGTGGTCCTTGTTCAGCAAGCTTGCCATTTTGTAAGACAACGATGGAATTACAATTCTTTACAGTTGATAATCGATGTGCAATAATGATGATTGTTTTGCCTTGCATCTGAAACCATTGAAGTGTATCCTGTACCTGTTGTTCACTTATAGGGTCGAGGTTGCTGGTAGCTTCATCAAGGATCAATATTTCGGGGTTCCTGTATAAAGCCCTGGCTATCGCTAAACGCTGTTTTTGTCCGCCAGATAAATTATTCCCCTGTTCATTCAGGTTACAGAAATACCCATCTTTTAATTGAGTGATAAATTGATGAATACCAAGTAGCTCACATAATTGAACAACGCGGGCTAAATCAGGAGATGAATCTCCAATAGCAATATTATCTAGGACAGTTCCACTAAACAGATCAATTTGCTGTGGAACAACAGCAATGAGTTTTCTAAGTGTAGGTAGACTGATATGTTGGATGTCGACATTGCCAATAAAAATATTACCCGATTTAATCGGGTAGAGGTTTTGCAACAATGAAGAAAGGGTTGATTTCCCGCTTCCTGTTTCTCCAACAATGGCAGTGGATTGCCCTTTTATGATCTCCAGACTAAAATCTTCAAATACCACTGATCTTGTGCCATACCTGAAATAAATATTGTTGAAATGAATATTGCCTATCTGGTCGCGGTTTAGCTGAATGACTGTTGTTTTTTGTTGTTCGCTTTCCAGATCAATGATTTCAAATAGACGGTCGGCCGCAATTAATGCATCCTGAATTTGTTTATTTGCACCAATGAGTGCAGATGCAGGTCCGGTGAAATACCCTATCAATGCATAAAAAGATAAAAGCTCACCGGGTGAAAGTTCATGACTAATTACAAAATAACTTCCGGTCCATAGTAGGCCAATGGTGAATACGCGTGTAAAAAATTCCGTACCCGTTCCAATGTATATGCTATAAATACTGCTGTTATAAACGCTCTGTAGTAATTGAAAAAATCGATCCGAAGTTTTATCATGCGTAATATCTTCGAGGCCAAATTGCTTAATGGTTCCTATAGCATTCAGGCTTTCCACCAACTGTGATTCAACCGCTGCAGCTTCTTCCATTAGTTTTCTTTGCCATTTTTTGTTTACCTGATTGCTGATAAAATAGCAGAGGAAATAAATCGGTATAATGGCAATCATTAGTAAAGCCAGTTTCCAATAATAAATAAACATAACAGCCAAACTGAATAGGATGATTAATCCATTTACTACAATATTCAGCGCTACACTATTGATGAATTCCCTGATTTTTACCGCATCATTTACCCGACTAATGATTTCACCGATACGCATGGTGTCGAAAAAACGCTGGGGTAGTGATAACAAGTGTTTATAATATCCCAGTATCAATCTTGCATCAATTAATTGTCCCGTGCGTAGTCCAAAAACTGTTTTATAGCCTCCAATAATCAGTTGAAATATTAGTATAAATACCATTGCCAGACTAAGTAGGTTTAATAGTCTTAGATTTCCTTCAACCAGTACATGGTCGATAATCTTTTGAATATAGATAGAAGTGGAAAGTCCGAGTATGGTATAGATAATAGCACCAATAAGTGCCTGGATCATTATGCCACGATGTGGTCTGATAAGTTCCCAGCATTTGCTGAAGTTGCTTGATTGCCTGTTGCTTCTTACAAAACTTTCGCCGGGTATTATAAGCACGAGTACACCATTCCAGATTTCCATGAATTTATCGGTGGATATTTTATGGATGCATCCATCTGTTGGGTCCATATAAAGTACTTTATTGCCTTTAGCTTTATAAATTACCACATAATGATGCAACCCATCTTTTAATACCAAGTGTGCTATAGCTGGAAGGGGGATCTTTGCAAGACTTTCCGGTGCTCCTTTTGCACCTTTTGCCTGGAAGCCCATTTTTTCAGCGGCTTCTATTAGTCCAAGAACATTTGTACCTTTTTTGTCGGTACCTGCATATTGTCTGATACGGCTTACCGGGAT
>CAZTCS010000005.1:27421-51816 GCA_964611995.1 uncultured Sediminibacterium sp.
TGTAATGATAATATCGGGCAATGGAAGCCAGACAAGTTGCACCACAGTCAGTGATGTCTCTTTGTTTTATGAGAATTCTACGAGAGGTCATGGTGCTGTAAGTTCAAGAGGGATAGGAGTATTAGGATTAAGCCAGTTATCAATTCGGTCAAATAGTAGTTGCCAAAGTGTTCGCTCGTTTATTATAAATCGCGCTTGTAGTGTCAAGCCTTTTTTCAGTATACCCTTATATCCATTTTTTAGGAATAATTGTTTTTGGTTGAAACTACATCTGACTTTGAAAATGGGTTTATTGTCAATTAAGCTGAAATCGTTGTCGATCGATATTACTTTTCCAGTTATTATGCCAAAATAGTTGTAGTCAAAAGCATCTATTTGAAACTGAACTTGCTGATGCATTTGTATTAAGCCAATTCTGGCGGCACTAACCATGCATTCTGCCATCAATTCAGTTTGCGGTGAAATGGTGCATAATGATTCACCTGCTTGTATATACTTTCCAGTATAATGATGTTGGCAATTTTGTACAATGCCCGTCAAAGGAGCGTATATTTTATGTTGTTGTTTTTCTGTTTCGAGTGCTAATCTTTGTGCCCGAATTTGAGAAAGTTCTATTTTGTATCGGTTAAGTTCATTTTGCCAGTTTGTTTGCTGATTAAACCTGAAGGCTTCAACTGCGGCAGTACGTTTGTGGATTTCTGTTTCTTTGTCGAAATATTCTTTTGGGGCTATAGCTTTGCTTATTAGTAAGGTGTAATTTATTTCCAGTTCCTTTTTGAGTTTCTTTATATCAGCTTCCTGTTCCGCATACTGTGAAAGAAACCTGCTTAGCTCCAGGCGATATAGAGGCGTTTCTAATGCTGATGGATTAATGATTTCATTACGTGTAAGTCTGGTTAGGTCAGCAATAAAATCCTGTCGCTGTTTTTGTTCATAAAGATTCAGGATAATCCGTGGAGCAGTTGTCCGATCTTGTATTACAGCAAGTAGCTGCCCTTTTTGAATTAAATCTCCTTCCTTGATTAATAATGATTCGAGCAGGCCGCCAATAGAAGGTTTTATGTCTGTTCTTTCTGTTTGTGGTCGAATAATGCCAGTACTTTTTATGGATATAGTTGTTTTGATAAATGGAAGGGAGCCAATGGCGGAAACTACCAGCGTAAGTGTGACTAAATAAATGGCTTTGCTTTTTTTCCATAGGGTTGGTTGATGATTATGTATTGATAGGGTTTGGGTTGGTATCATTTGTTTTGAATGAATAATAAAAGCGAATGGTTTTAATCAAGACGGTTAATCCAATTAGGATTGTCATGAATAGGTGTTTGGTTTTTGGATGTAAAAATCCATAGGTATACACAAGTTTTCCTTTAACAGATGACCAATGTGGAGATTGCAAATCGACAGTCCATAGGAAATGCTGTTTTACCTGGGCATCTAACAGAGCGTGTTTTCGCAAATAGGCAGCACAATAAGTTGATAATAGATTGTCTGTTCCCACAAACAATTTCATAACCAGGTAGCCAGCAAATACTGACTTGCAGCATGACAGGATAATTTTGTTCTGTTGTTTTATAGTTGAATTGGATGTATGGTTGAGTGCATAAAATATAGGAATACTATAGAGTGCTTGCCATACCAAGCAATCTGTGATCAACAACAGCCAGCCACCGTTGAATGTTCGCACCATCCAATTTCCTTCCAGAGATAAGTCGGGCGACATGATATAGGTGCTTATAAGATCATAAGCGTTGAATAATGTCATCCATAAAATGATATACAATTTTTGCTTCATTTTATTAAGAGGGTAAGGTGGTGTCACCTTACCCATTTGTTTATTGATGAATAATGGTGTCACGTTTTACTCCGTTGGAAATAATGATGGTATCTCCGTGGTGTGTATTCAGGTTGTATATATTGGTAGTGTTACCAGTACCATTTGTTGTATTGGTCTGATTGCCTACCCCGTTTCCACAGCTACTGAGCAATAAGCAAGCTCCAATGGCAATAAGCCAAATAAAGCCACCATCTGTTTCCTCTAGTTCCTGTGCACTTAGCTCAGTTAATTGAAATTGAGATAATTCCATAATGCTTGTTGGTTTTTAAATGGTTACAGATTATTTTTTACCAGGTAAGGGCACTTGCAATGAACCATGTGCACTTGAACTGTTTTGAACAGAATCCTGGCTGAAATGGCTCGTATTATTGTTATGATCTCCATTGAAGCTGTTCACCTGATTACCGCTTCCGTTTCCACATCCAGATAGTAGTGCGCAGGCAGCTATTACCAGAAACCAAACGAACCCTCCGTCTGTTTCTTCCATATCTGCTTGTGACATTGGGATAAGTCCAAAGCGGTTTAATTCTATTGTTTGCATACAAGGTATTTTGATGGTAAATACTCGTCTGATGTTCGTTGTACATACGAACAGGGCTTACAGTAAATCTTCCCTTCGACGGCCCCTTTTTCTTTGGGTTGGACCGTACATTATGATCCCGCAATTAGCAGCTGCTGAATGACTGGCTATAGCCGATTGCACGACCGATTTATAGGTAGCTGATAGTGCAACGAATAACTACAACCTAATTTGGTGTAGCCTTTACTTTCTGTAGTTGGGGGGAGCGATCATTGTTATTAATCCATTAATGCTGTTAAGCGCGTGGATGTATACTTTGCTTTTCTGGATGTAAAATTAGTTTGCAGGGGAATCCTATACAAGCTGGATTGTGCACAAATAAGGAAAGAGTGAGATGTTGGGTGCAACTGTGGTTAAATAATAAACGAGTGGCGTAGTGAAATCGAAATCGAGTAGTGCGAGTGGGGTGGAGTTGTTGTTTATTGGCGAAAACGTTAGGTGTAGAAATATCCTTTAAATGCCACTGAGGGCACAGAAATACACTGAAACGATTCTGTGCTTCTCTGTGCCCTCAGTGGCATTAAATTAAATAAAACTATTTTTAAAAAAGTCCAAACAGCATACCATCAACTTTGCTAATAATCTCCCCAAAATGCTCTTCACTTTCTGCAAACTTATTTTTATCGCAATCAATCACCAGTAATTGGCCCTCTTTGTAGCCATCGATCCATTTATTATAATATTCATTCAGGCGCTTTAAATAATCGAGTCTGATATTTTCTTCATACTCACGACCACGCTTCTGAATCTGGGCCACTAGTGTAGGAACAGATGCCTTTAAATAAATCAGCAAATCCGGCGGTTGTACCATAGTCTTCAGGGTCTGGAAGAACTGATAATAATTATCGAAATCACGCTTACTCATCAACCCCATTTCGTGCAGGTTAGGCGCGAAAATATTTGCATCCTCATAAATCGTTCTGTCCTGAATTACCGTTTCAGTACCATGATGAATATCCAATAGTTGATTTAAACGACTGTTTAAAAAGAAGATCTGTAAGTTGAAGCTCCACCTCGGCATATCTTCATAAAAATCCATCAGGTATGGATTATGGTCAACATCCTCAAACTGAGGAATCCAGCGATAATGCTTGCTCAGCATTTCAGTTAGCGTAGTTTTCCCGGCGCCGATATTTCCGGCTATAGCTACATGTTTTGGTTTCTTGATTTTCGCCATAAAAATGAAAATACGAAAGTTGAGAGAATTAGGCAGAGAATTTTCGGAGAAGCTGCTGGTTTTAGTCCATAGTCCATAGTCCATGGTCCATAGCCGATGGTCCATAATCCATGGACTGTGATTTATTCACCATTACTATCGACTATGGACTATGGTCTATGGTCTAATAATCCATCCCCACCGCGGAACGTACCAATTTTAAGGTAGCGGAGGCGCTTTCTCTTGCTTTATCTGCTCCCTGTCTGATGATTTTTTGTAACAGATCAGGGTTGTTTTGAATATCTGAGGCTTTGGCCCTGATTGGTTGAATAAAACGAATCATATCTTCTGCCAACTGCTTTTTCAAATCGCCATAGCGAATGATACAATTGCCCGCACTGCTATTATTGAAGTCGTCTTCGAATTTTTTTACCGTATCAGCACTACTCACCAGTTTCATAAGTGTGAATAGGTTTTCAATATAATCAGGCTTAATTGAATTAGGTTCAGCCGGTCCCTGATCCGTCTTGGCTTTCATGATTTTTTTCCGAATGCTATCATCTTCATCAGCCAGGTAAAGTGTATTCATCTGGTTCTCACTCTTGCTCATTTTACCAATGCCATCCAGACTTAATATTTTTACCAGTTCCCCTCCATAATTAAATGCATAGGGTAAAGGCAATACATCACCATATCGATGGTTAAATCTTTCGGCATAATTACGGGCCATTTCCAAATGCTGTTCCTGGTCTTTACCCACTGGTACTTTTACCGCCCTGTGAATCAATATATCTGCAGCCTGTAATACCGGATAAGTCAGTAAGCCTGCATTTACATTATCTGGTTGTAATCGTACTTTTTCTTTGAAAGTAACCGTTTTCTCAAGCTCACCCTTATATGCCATCATATTAAGGTATAGGTATAGTTCGGCAATTTCTGGTACATCACTT
This sequence comes from uncultured Sediminibacterium sp., assembly GCA_964611995.1. Lineage (GTDB taxonomy): Bacteria > Bacteroidota > Bacteroidia > Chitinophagales > Chitinophagaceae > Sediminibacterium. The sequence continues at coordinate 31,942 of CAZTCS010000005.1, forward strand.
TGTACATATAATGCCACTTTTTCAGGATCCAATCCACAGGCAACATTTTCAGCAATTACCCTGTAAACACTATTTTTTAATTCGCGTGTGTCGGGGTGGGTGGTAAGACTATGCCAGTTCGCTACAAAAAAATAACAGTTAAACTCATCCTGCATGCGCACATAGTTGCGCATGGCTCCAAAATAATTTCCCAGGTGCAGAAAGCCGGTTGGGCGAATTCCACTTAAAACAACCTCTTTTTCCATGCGGCGAAGATAAGAAAGAGAAATTATAAGCTGCAAGCTGCAATAGCTTCTAGCCACGAGCTGCTAGCTTCTAGCTTTTTTTACTATTAATTTAACCATCTACAGGCGTAAGTGTGGTAATCAAATATTTCTTTTAACTAGGATTTTTACAATACAAATTCGCAAGTCCTGCTATTTTTCCATTAAAAGCAGAAAGCCTATTATAAGCACCCATCAAGGCTAGCAGCTAGAGGCTAGAAGCTCGCAGCCTAATTCCCCGGACAGTAGGCTTGTGACTTGCTCTTAATTCCAAAGATTGAATTTTCTATATCCTTATCAGGGAGGATATTTGTAAAGAAAAAGGGACAGGTGCATAAACCATAAAATCATCCTCCCCAAAATCAAAATTTAAAAATCAAACATACATCCGACATCAGCCATCTCACATCCCACATATTATCCACCCCCATCGAATTCCTCAAAGGCGTTGGTCCGCTACGGGGCGATTTGCTGCGTAAGGAATTACAGATTTTCACTTTTGGTGATCTCTTGGATCATTTTCCTCATCGGCATATTGATAAGACAAGGGTCAATAAAATTGCCACCATCAATTACCAAACAGATTTCGCACAGGTGGCGGGAGTTTTGCAACAGTTTGAAATATTGGGTGAAAAACGAACCAAACGATTAATTGCTTTGCTGAAAGATGATTCTGGAACTATTGAATTAACCTGGTTCCAGGGTATTCATTGGGTGCAAAAAAATTTGGTGCCCGGACAGAAATACCTTGTTTTTGGACGCACTGGTTTTTTTAATGGAAAACCTCAGATGGTTCATCCAGAAATTGAACCTTTTGTGGCTGCCAAAGCCGATGGTAAGGAATACCTTGAACCTGTTTATCCAGCCACAGAAAAATTAAAAGCACGTAGTTTAAATGGCAGGCAAATCGGAAAACTCACTTACCAGTTATTTTCTCAAATTAAACCAACCGATATTCCAGAAAATCTTCCGGAACATATTATCGCTGCACATGGACTAATCAATCGCTATGATGCATATGTAAATATTCATTTTCCTGTATCACAGGATGCTTATAATCGTTCCCTCAAAAGACTCAAATTCGAAGAGTTGTTTATTGCACAAGTAAGACTTAACCTTATACGATTAGAGCGACATAAAAGCAGCAGAGGAGTACTGTTCGAAAAAGTGGGCGATCTCTTCAACCAATTTTACAATCATTTTCTTCCGTTCCAACTTACCAGTGCACAAAAAAGAGTGATCAGGGAAATCAGAACGGATACCGGACGGGGTTATCAAATGAACCGTTTATTACAAGGTGATGTAGGAAGTGGTAAAACAATTGTCGCTTTACTAAGCATGCTGCTTTCTGCAGATAATGGGTACCAGAGCTGCCTGATGGCACCTACTGAAATACTGGCACAACAACATTATACTGGATTAAATGAATTACTGAAAGAAATGCCTGTTGAAATTGCCCTGCTTACAGGTAGTGTAAAAGGGAAGGAAAGAAAAAGAATCCTGGCCGGACTACTAAACGATACTATTCACTTTGTGGTGGGAACGCATGCGGTTATTGAAGATGTGGTTCAGTTTAAAAACCTGGGATTGGTTGTAGTAGACGAGCAACATCGTTTTGGCGTGGCCCAAAGGGCAAAATTATGGGAGAAAGCCACGATACCGCCCCATGTGCTGGTGATGACAGCTACCCCAATACCCAGAACCCTAGCCATGACCGCCTATGGCGATCTTGATTATAGTGTTATGGATGAATTACCACCTGGCAGACAACCCATAACTACTGTTCATCGTAATGAGGTAGCAAGGGCCAGTGTGATGGATTTTGTGAAAACAGAAATACAAAAAGGAAGGCAGGCTTATTTTATATACCCCCTGATAGAGGAAAGTGAAAAATTAAGTTATGAAGACCTGATGCAGGGCTATGAGCAGGTTAAAAGTTTTTTCCCTGAACCAAAGTACCGTATAAGCATGGTACACGGAAGGCAAACTGCTGATCAGAAAGAAACCAATATGCAACGTTTTGTATCCGGCGACACACAGATCATGGTAAGTACCACCGTAATTGAAGTAGGCGTAAATGTTCCCAATGCCTCGGTTATGGTTATCGAAAGTGCCGAAAAGTTCGGATTATCACAATTGCACCAGCTTCGGGGAAGGGTGGGAAGGGGTAGTGAAAAAAGTTTTTGCATTTTATTAACGGGTGCCAAAGTAAGCAAAGAGGGCCGCGAACGGATCAATACTATGTGTGCCACAAATGATGGGTTTAAAATCGCAGAAAAAGACCTTGAATTGCGTGGCCCGGGTGATATCGAAGGCACCAGACAGAGCGGGGAGTTGAATTTTAAAGTAGCTAGCATAGTTCAGGATAAGGACTTACTAGAATTGGCCAGAACCGCTGCAGAACAAATTTGTGAGGAAGATCCGGACCTGAATATGGCAAAGAATTTGCTGTTAAAGAATTATCTGAAGTCACAGAAAGGTAAAAATGCCTGGAGTAAAATATCCTGAGGTGAACTTTAACACGGTAAGAATCGTTTATTGTAGTAACTTATTAAAAAATTGAGGATTGGCAGCACTGAAGAAAATAGTTGGTGTAGTGGTATTGCTTATGTCAGGAATAATGACCTTTGCACAGAATTATCTGGAATTTGTTGAAAACAAGGGGCAGTGGGACAAAAAAATACGCTACTTGGCTAATACAGGCATAGGATCCGTGGCGCTCCAATCTGATGGATACCGTGTTTTACTATACAATGAATCAGATTTAAGTAGGTTAAATCCTCACGCTGGTTCGCACCAGCATAATACGCCAACTCCTACCGTAAAAACTTCCTCAAATGTAGACAGACCCCGAAATCCTGATGGGGGTGGGGGAGTATCTGAAAACGGGATATTAAGGGGACATACTTATCAGGTTAAGTTCCTCAATGCAAATCCCAATGCAGAAGTGGTTCCTGATAAAGCGCTTTCTGCCTACAATAATTATTTTATCGGGAACGATTCTACCAAATGGGCTCCTAATTGTAAGATATATCAGGCTGTTACATTTAAAAATATCTATCCCAATATTGATATCCGTTATTACACAACAAGCGGGGTTTTAAAATATGATCTTATTGTACACCCTGGAGGTAATATCGATGATGTGAACCTTTATTTTGAAGGTGCCGACGGACTTAAAGTAAAAGATAAAAAATTGCTGATTAAAACATCGGTGATGGATGTGCAGGAGATGGAACCCTACAGTTATCAACTACTACGCAATACTAAAAAAGAAGTTCCCTGCAGTTTTGATGTGAAAGGTAATATTGTACGTTTTAAGCTGAATGGCAGCTATAATAAAGATGCTACGCTTGTAATAGATCCTTCCATTGTCTTTATTAGTTATTCTGGCAGTACAGCAGATAACTGGGGTTTTACAGCAACCTATGATGCGCAGGGTAATTTTTATGGTGGTGGTATCGTATTTCAGTCAGGTACATTCCCGGTAAATAATGGGGCATTCCAAAGAACTTTTCAGGGTGGTGTAAGAGAAGGTGACCTGCCCGCTAATGATATTGCGATCATCAAATTTGATCCCTCAGGGTTTAACAGGATTTATGCTACCTATCTGGGTGGAACAGGGAATGAGCAACCACATAGTCTGGTTGTTGATGGACAAGGAAATTTATTTATAGCTGGACGTACCAGTTCTGGAAATACATATCCAACCCGTGGACTTGGTTTATACGGAAATGGAGGTGGAGCTGATATCATCATCACTAAATTAAATGCCACTGGCTCTGATATTCTTAGTTCAATTCGAATAGGCGGTACTGGTGATGAAGGGGTAAATGTTAGACAGAATTATACACCACCATTTGTTGCAGAAAGTACCCGCAGAAATTATGGAGATGATGCACGAAGTGAAATCATACTCGATGGCGCAGGTAACCCAATTTTGGCGTCTGTTACCCAGTCTGTGAATTTTCCGGTAACAGCATCTGCATTTCAAACTACTCCGGGAACTGCTACTCCAACTCGTTTTCAGGATGGAGTAGTAATTAAATTAAATGCAGATCTAAGTGCGGTTCAATTCAGTTCATTTCTTGGTGGGAATGGAGATGATGCGGCTTTTGTGCTTGCCTTGCACCCACAAAATGGAAATATTTATGTTGCGGGTGGAACCATGAGTAATAATTTACCCGGCGATAAATCTGGTGTATTATTTCCAGCTTTCCAAGGAAATGTAGATGGCTTCGTTTCAATCATTTCACCAAATGGTTCTCAAATTCTAAAAACAAGTTATTTCGCTACAAATGGTATTGACCTGATCTATGGAATTCAATTCGACCGAAATGGGTTTCCATATATCATGGGAACAACAACTGTTGCCTGGCCCGTTATTAATGCACCCGTCAATGCGAATAATAGTCAGGCAACCGGCAAACAATTTATTTCAAAACTACAGCCCGATTTATCAGGCTTTATATATTCTACCAATTTCGGAACGGTAACGGGTAGTGTACCCAATATTTCTCCAACAGCATTTCTTGTTGATCGATGCGAAAATGTGTATGTATCTGGTTGGGGTGGAACCTTACAAACAGGAATGCCTTCTTCTGGTACGAGGGGGCTGATTACGGCAGGGACAGACCAATTTAAAACATCAACAGACGGGGAAGACTTATATTTCTACGTAATTGAAAAAGATGCCCGGTCTATTTTATTTGCTTCATTTTTTGGAGCAACAGCTTTAAATGCAACCAATCCTCCTTCACCCGACCATGTTGATGGTGGTACAAGTCGCTTCGATCGAAATGGAACTATTTATCAATCTATTTGTTCATGTTCAGGCAATTCAGATGGATCTGGAATGGTAACAGGTACTGCAGGTGCATGGGCAAGAAATAACCAGAACCAATCAAATGGAGGACGCTGTAATTTATTGGCCATAAAATTATCCTTCGATCTTGCGGGTGTTGGCGCTGGCATTCAGACATCCATTAACGGTGTGCCAAGAGATACAGCAGGATGTGTACCATTAACTGTAGATTTCCGGGATACCATCGCTCAGGCAAATGCCTACTGGTGGAATTTTGGAGATGGTACTCCGGATATTCGCACTACCACACCGTCTATTTCACATACGTTTAATAATATCGGACTTTACAGGGTTAGATTGATAGCAGTTGATTCCAGTAAGTGCAATCTTGCCGATACAGTTTATATCAATATGAGGGTAAGGGGTGATGAAGCTGCATTATCATTTACTGCAACAAAAGTTCCCCCTTGTGAATCATTGGCTTTTGAATTCAATAATACATCTGTTCCTCCTGCAGGTAAGCCATTTACCAATCAAAGTTTCAGGTGGGATTTCGGTGATGGAACCACAAGAATTGCAGGTCCTGGTATCGTAACACATACCTATGCTGCTGGTGGTACGTTTGATGTAAAACTGGTATTAATTGATACCAATTACTGTAATCATGCAGATAGTATTATACAGCAGATTCGGATTTCACCAAATGTAGATGCAAGGTTTACTACACCTGCTATTGGTTGTGCTCCTTATAATGCTGTATTCAACAATACATCATTGGCCGGACAACAATTCTTTTGGGATTTTGGAGATGGTAGCACATCTACAGCAACCAGTCCAACCCATTTATATGCTAACCCAGGCTCATATACTGTACAATTAATTGCAGTAGATAATGCAACCTGTAACCTGCGCGATACAACCACGCAAACCATTACGGTTAGTGGAAGTCCGACTGCCGCCTTTACCTATACACCTAACCCAACAGAACCCAATACACCAGTTGTATTTAATAATGGTTCTATTGGCGGAACAAGTTTTAAATGGTTATTTGGTGATGGCGATAGTACCATAACCACCGATCCGGATATACAGGTACCACATCAGTATAATAGAACCGGAACTTATAATGCATGCCTTATTGCGTTTAATGCGGCTGGATGTAGTGACACAACCTGCCAGTCAATCAGTGTAACCGTAAATGCAAATGCTGAAGTACCCAATGCATTTTCACCAAATGGAGATGGCACCAATGACCGCATATTTGTGAGAGGCTTTGGAATCGCTAAAATGACCTGGCGCATTTATAACAGATGGGGAGTACAGGTTTATATTAGTAATAACCAGGCTGAAGGATGGGATGGTACCTACAAAGGAAGATTGCAAGCACAGGATGTTTACCATTATACTTTACAAATAGAATTTACGAGTGGAGATAAGGTTTCCAAGAAAGGAGATATTACATTACTTCGATAATTGCCAGTTATGCATAGTGTGTTGAAAACAGCAGGGATTATTTTGTTATTAAGCATTGGCGTCAATGTTAATGGGCAGGGCTTGCATTTTTCCCAGTATTACAATGCCCCATTATTGGTTAATCCGGCTAATACCGGTTTTAATCCGGATTACGATTATCGTATTGGAGGTAATTATCGCAACCAATGGGCAAGTGTAGGTAATCCATATCGTACCATGAGTGCATGGGGTGATACTAAATTATTCACCAATCGATTTGAAAATGGTTGGATGGGGCTCGGGGCAGCGCTGTATAGCGACAAAGCAGGAAGCGGGAACCTCGTTTCTACCAATGCTTATGCTAGCGTAGCATGGCACCAGATGATCGGCTATAATAGTTTGTTGAGTGGTGGGTTTAGTCTTGGATTGGTGACCAAAAGAATTGATATAACTAAACTGAGTTTTGATAACCAATGGAACGGACAATTCTTCGATATCAATGTTCCTTCAAATGAACCATTTGCCTATAGCCAAACTTCCTATGTTGACCTGCAGGTAGGGATGAACTATGCTTATTTCGCATCCGATAATTTATACCTGAATGCAGGTGTAAGTGTTATGCATGTTAACACGCCGCAAGAGAGTTTCTTTTCTCCCAATGTGGCCGATACACGTGTTAACAGAAGGTATACCGGCTTTGTAAATGCCAGTATGAAAATTGAGGACCGATGGATCGTTAATCCGAATATTTATGTGAGTAAAATGAGTAATGCATGGGAAACAGTAGTTGGGTTTAATGCAAATAGGGACCTAAGTGGAGATGGCGCGCAACAACTTATTCTTGGGGTTTATTATCGCCATAAAGATGCGGTGATTCCACTGGTTGGTTATCAGGTGAATGATACTCGTTTTACGTTTAACTATGACGCAACTACCTCTAACCTGAGTGGTATAAATGGCGCCCGTGGTGCATATGAAATATCTATTGTAAAGAGTGGCATTTTCACCAATGGTGGGAGAGGGGTGAAATGCCCTACGGTTAGGTTTTAAGACCATAGACCATAGACTATAGACCATGGTCCATGGTCTATAGTCTATGGACACTCATTAAATCTCGATATCATCATCATCATCGTCAGCATCCCTTGTTAGGGTATAATCCTCATCAGACAGGTATTGACTGTACTTCTTATTAACAGCATCAGACTGCGCTTTACCATTGATATAGAGCTTATGATCCTTCACCTGAATTTTATAATTTTCATTTTTATTGATAAGCCCGTCTTTATCTAAGGCATCCACAAATGATTTCATTCTTACTAATTGCTTTTTTGCAGTATTAATGCCTTCCTTGGCTTCTGCCAAACCTCTTTCTACTTCTGTCTTTATTTTTTTAAAGTCAATATCGTGTTTGAACTTTTCTGACTTAAGTTCCTTTTTGGCTTTCGACATTTCCAGGTCTATTTCCTTGAAATCAATTTCTTTTAATGCCGCCGCAACTTCTTTCATTGCCTTTTGTACTTCCACCTGGATTTTGTCAAAGTCTACTTTTTTTATTTCATCCATGGCCTTTTTGATTTCCACATCCATTTTGTCAAGGTCTATTTTCAGGTCGCGGTTTATTTCAATGGAAGCTTTATCCAATTCTCTGATGGCCTTATCAAGATCGTGAATCTTGTAGTCGCGATCATCTTCGTATTTATACTTGTATTTCTTTTTTGGTTTGATGGTATCCAGCTTGAAGTAATCACCATCTGGAGTGTCAGTATTGTTGTAGTTGTCGGATACCTTCCAGGCAGTAAAACTGATCGTTAGCAACGCCAATACAATGCCCGTTGCCCATTTGTTGAATAAGATTGTTTTCATAATAGTTGAATTAGTGATTGACGAATTATTTCGTAGTAAACGTACGATAATATTCGTAAATAGATAAAAAATCTGGATAATCGGTTGTTTTTTAACATTTGTGGTTCCTTGGGTGGGTGAATTGTATGGTGCTGTCAGCACTTAATGTTTTATATTGCACCACTCCAAAATCAGCTATATGAAATATCATTCATTGGATCCTAACATCTTCATTACCAATAGGGAACGATTCGTTAAAGCCATGTTGCCCAACAGTATTGCCGTTTTTGTAAGCAATGATGAATGGCCCATGAACGGGGATGCCCTCCATAAATTCAAGCAGAATAGTAACCTTTTCTGGCTCAGTGGCATAACGCAGGAAGATTCAATGATCATTTTATTCCCAGACTGTCCGGATCCAAAATACAGGGAAGTACTGGTTTTGGTTCGACCTAATGAACTGAAAGAAAAATGGGATGGCAAAAGACTGAGAATGAATGAAGCGACTGCTATTTCCGGAATTCAAACCATAGTATGGCTTGATACTATTGATGCCTTATTACAAACCTGGGTTCATTTGGCCGATAATGTTTACCTGGATACCAATGAAAATGATCGTAAGGCCTCACTAATCAGAAGTCGCGATTACAGGTTTGTTGATGAAATGAAAGCGCGCTATCCACTACATCAGTATCATCGGTCTGCAAAAATCATGCGTTCGCTGAGGGCCATTAAAACAAAAGAAGAAGTAGCTGTAATACAAGAAGCAATCAATATAACCGAACATACTTTCCGTCGCCTGCTTGGTTTTATTAAACCGGGTGTAATGGAATATGAGATTGAAGCTGAAATCTACCATGATTTTTATAGTCAGCGGGCTACGGGACCTGCTTATGGAAGTATCATTGCCAGTGGTGACCGGGCACGCATACTACATTATGTCTCCAATAACCAGGAATGTAAAGACGGAGAAATGATTCTGATGGATTTCGGTGCCGAATACGGAGGCTATTGTGCAGACCTGACACGTACCATACCTGTTAATGGAAAGTTTACACGCAGGCAAAAAACAGTTTACAATGCCTGTTTACATTTGCATAACTATGCGAAAAGCATCTTAAAGCCGGGGATAACGATTGTAGATTATACCGATAAAGTAGGAGAGGAAGCCACTCAACAGTTTTTAAAAATTGGCTTGCTCAAAAAATCTGATGTAAAGAATGAAAACCCTGAAAACAGGGCCTATCGTAAATATTTATATCACGGTATTTCTCATCACCTCGGTATTGATGTACATGATTTGGGTACCAAAACCGAACCAATAAAAGCGGGTATGGTTTTCACCATTGAACCGGGTATTTACATTGAAGAAGAACAAATGGGTATCCGTATAGAAAATAATTTCTGGATCACCAGGAATGGTAATATTGACCTGATGAAAAATATTCCGATTACGGTAGAAGATATCGAAGCATTAATGAAGAGGAAGTAACTGTAATACGAGGAGATAGGTGTTAGGTATTAGGTGTTAGGAATAAGGGTATATCACTTAATACCTAGTCCCTAACACCTAATACCTAACACCAATAACGCTTAAATCAATTGATTCACTTTTATTAGGCGAAAAAAAATTCCATGAAACAAATTCCCAATTTATTCACCCTGCTTAACCTGATTTTCGGTTGTATGGCCATTGTTTGTATTATGCAAACAGGCCTAACCATTGCCAGTTCTTCTGCAGGAGAGCCAATTGTTGAAATACCGGAACAAATGCAATGGGCGAGTCTGTTACTTGCCTTGGCTGCTATAATTGATTTTTGCGACGGTTTTGTGGCCAGACTCCTCAATGTACCTTCCGATTTAGGTAAACAACTAGATTCTCTGGCCGATGTGGTGAGTTTTGGTGTGGCACCGGGATTAATTGTGTATCAATTTTTGCGGTTATCTATGGCGCAGGAAACCGATGGACTAGACGCTTCCATCATCTGGCTATTCCCAGCCTTTTTATTGCCTTGTGCCGGTGCCTACCGGTTGGCCAGGTTCAATATTGATACGCAACAATCATATGGGTTTAAAGGCGTGCCGATACCGGCCGCGGGTTTATTGTTTGCTTCTTTTCCACTGATTTACTGGAACACAAATGAATCATGGGTAATTAATCTATTGCTCAATAAATGGTTTTGGTATGTATTAGTTATCGTGGTTAGCTATCTGATGGTATCAACCTTGCCTATGATGGCACTTAAATTCAAAAATATCAGCCTGAAAAAACTGGCCCCATTTCTTATTATTGCCGCTGTTGCAGTTGCCGGGGCTTTATTATTTGGATGGCTTGCAGTTCCGCTTAGTTTTATTGCTTACGTAGTTTTATCTTTGCTCCTTAAACAAACAGAATCATGACCTATAACGTGCAGATTAAAGTAATGCCATTAAAAGACCTTCTCGACCCACAGGGTAAAGCAGTGTTGGGCGGATTAACTAACCTTGGTTTAGGATCGGTTACCGATGTAAGGGTTGGTAAACATATTACTTTACAAATCGATGCTGCCACCGAAACTGAAGCAAAACAAATAGCAGAAGATGCCTGCAAAAAACTACTCGCTAATCCAGTAATGGAGTTTTACGAAATAGAAATGATACAATAATTTGATAATGTCAGATGTCAGATCGCAGATATCAGATTTCAAATCCGACATCCGACATCTGCGATCTGACATCTTACATTCGCCTATGCTCTACCTCGTTCCTACACCACTTGGGAATTTAAAAGATGTAACCATTCGGTCTATTGAAGTGTTACAGCAGGTAGACGTAATACTATGTGAGGATACACGCACTTCTTCGCGTTTTTTAAATCATTACCAGATTCAAAAACCGCTTTCTCCTTATCACCAGCACAATGAACATAAAATTGTGACTCACCTGGTTGATCAGATGAAAGCCGGTAAACAATTTGCACTCATAACAGATGCCGGTACTCCAGGAATCTCTGATCCCGCATTTTTATTGGTCAGGGCTTGTTTACAGGAAGGAATAAAAGTGGAATGTTTGCCCGGCGCAACTGCATTTGTACCTGCCTTGGTTAACAGTGGTATTCCCTCAAACCGTTTTGTATTCGAAGGCTTTCTCCCCATTAAAAAAGGACGTCAAACCCTCTTTAAACAATTGGCACTGGAAACCCGCACCATGATTTTTTATGAAAGTCCTGTTCGACTGGTTAAAACACTAGATGAAATGGCTGGTTATTTTGGTGAAGACAGGGCCTGTTCCGTTAGTCGTGAGCTTACTAAAATGTATGAAGAAAACTTCCGGGGTACCATCAAAACAGTTGCCGATCATTTCAGGGCTAAAGCCGTTAAAGGTGAAATCGTTATTGTAATTGGTGGCAAAGAAGAATAAGCAATAATCCTGGCGTTTTTCTTTATTGATACCATACACTTATCTCATCCAGTGTTTTTCTGGATAAATCTGGCACAAAACATGCTTCTGCCGGATACCCTACCGGAATAAGTAAATAAGGCTTTTCATTCTCGGGCCTGTTTAAAATTTTACTGAGAAAATTCATAGGAGATGGGGTATGCGTAAGTGCTACCAATCCTGCATGATGGATAGCGGTTAACAAGAACCCGCAAGCGATCCCACAACTCTCGGTTACATAATAATTTTGTCTTTTCTTTCCCCTGTCATCGATCTCATAACTTCTCCTGAAAACAACAATCAAATAAGGAGCAGTTTCCAAAAATGGCTTTTGCCAATCTGTTTGCAAAGGAGCCAGGTCCTCCAGCCATTCTTCGCTCATGCGTTGGTCATAACTTTCTTTTTCTTCCATTTCTGCTTCCAAACGTATCTGACGCTTTATTGCTGGGTCGCTAACTATACAAAATGTCCAGGGCTGCTTATGTGCACCCGAAGGAGCTGTAGAGGCCGACAATAGTATATTTTCAATTACGGAAGTCTCAATAGGTTTATCTGAAAAGTCGCGAACAGTGCGTCTTTTATCCATCCATTCATAAAATTCCCGGGCTCTTTGCTTAGTTTCCCCCGCATTATATGTTTCTTTATGATAAGCAACAAAAGGGAAGCCATTGATTATCTTTGGAGTTGCCATAATTCTTTTTTTCTGAAATTAGCATAATAAACGATTCTAACACACATGAAAAAATCATTGTACTTTTTATTACTCGTAACATCAGTCATTGGTAAGTCTTCGAAGCTTCAGGCCCAACCTGATCGTTGGCAGCAACGCATCAAGTACCAGATCAATGTAAATATGGATGTCAATACAAACCGCTTTGCCGGTACCGAGAAAATTGACTATTGGAATAATTCTCCTGATACGTTAACCCGTATATTTTTTCACATGTACTGGAACGCTTTTCAGCCTAATAGCAGCATGGATGTAAGAAGCAGGGAACTTGGTAAAACGGTATTACGTGAACCATCCCGTTTTAATGACGGATTAGATTGGGATCCCCGCGTAAAAGACCGGATCAGCAAACTAACACCTGAAGAAATCGGCTATCAAAAAGTGGCTACCGTTAAAATCGGTGGTGTGGCTCAGGAGCTTAAAATGCATGAAACAATTCTAGAAGTAGTGCTTACAAAACCCATCATGCCTAAATCCAAAATACAGCTTGATGTTCAGTTTGAAGCACAGGTGCCAAAGCAAATCCGCAGAAGTGGGCGTGATAATGCAGAGGGTGTACGCTATAGTATGAGCCAGTGGTATCCCAAAGTGGTAGAGTATGATTATCAGGGTTGGAATGCAAACCCTTATATAGCGAGAGAATTTTATGGTGTTTGGGGAGATTTTGACGTAAATATCACCATCGACAAAAATTATTTTGTTACAGCTGGCGGCGATCTGGTAAATGCCAATGAAATAGGCAGAGGATATGAAACACCAGGCGCAAAACCAGTTAATCCTTCAGGAAACACTGTTACCTGGAAATGGCAGGCATATAATGTGCATGATTTTATGTGGGCTGCAGATCCTTCCTACCAAATGATTACAAGGAAAACGCCAAATGGTCCATTGCTTCGAATAGTATTCAAAGGAACTGATACGCTGGATGCGCGTTGGCAGAAAGTGGCCGACTCTACTGCATTAGCATACCCGATTATTGCGAAAACCTTCGGCCCATATCCGTATAAAACTTACAGCTTTGTACAGGGTGGTGATGGTGGTATGGAGTATCCAATGGCAACACTGCTTAAAAGTGCAAGCATAGGAACTGCTATTCATGAATGGATGCATAGCTGGTATCAGATGATGATGGGTACCAATGAATCATTATATCCCTGGATGGACGAAGGGTTCACAGATTATGCAACATCTCGTGTAATGGCTGAAATGCGTGGTAGATCAGGCTTTGCTGCTGAAGGGTCTTACCGTAGTTATTTTAATCTGGCAAAAAGTGGAATGGAAGAACCCGCTAGTACCCATTCAGACCATTACAATACCAATTTTGCCTATGGTGCAGCTTCATATAGCAAAGGGGCCGTATTTATGGAACAACTGGGATATATAGTTGGAGAAAAAGTGCGCGACCAGATTCTGCTGGATTATTATTACCAGTGGAGGTTTAAGCACCCCAATCCAAATGATTTTATTCGCATAGCCGAAAAAAGAAGTGGAATGGAGCTTGATTGGTATAAAGAATATTGGATCAATTCAACCAAAACAATTGATTATGCGGTTGGTGATATCAATGTAGAAAACAATAAAACCATGTTGTCAGTAAAACGTATTGGTAAAATGCCGATGCCAATTGATGTGCTTGTAACTTATAAAGATGGATCACAGGAAATGCATAATATTCCGCTTGATCTGATGTATGGTGTTAAACCGGCTGAAAACGATATTCCCAGAACTGTACATGAGCCATGGCATTGGACACATCCTGAATATAAATTCTCCATCAGTAAAGGAATTCAGGAAATCAAATCCATAGAGATTGATCCCAGTATGCGGATGGCAGATTTAAACCGAAACAATAATAAACTGGTGATACCAGATTAATCATCTTCGAAAAAGCATCCTCCGGGATGCTTTTTTAATATTCCATCTTTCTTAGGCTAGGCGCTTTGAACCAGGTAGTAACTACAACGAGTAAAGTCATGCAGCCACCAAACACAACCGAAGGAACCACCCCCAGAAGTTTTGCGGCAACACCACTCTCAAATTGGCCAAGTTCATTGCTGCTGTTAATGAACATGGAGTTAACACTCATTACCCTTCCCCTCATTTGATCAGGCGTTTTGAGTTGAAGTATGGTACCCCTTACAACAACACTAATACCATCCAGAATGCCACTCAGCATTAAAACAAAGAAGGATAACCAAAACCATTTAGACAATGCAAATGTGATGATGCAAATACCAAAACCGCCTACAGCAAGTAATAGTTTTTTGCCCTGCTGTTTTTTAAGCGGAAAAACGGTCAAAAGAATTACCACAAGTATGGCCCCAATATCAGAAGCCGCATTCAGCCAGCCAAAACCAATTGGTCCGATTTTTAAAATATCCTTGGCAAAAACGGGGATCATTGCTACTGCGCCGCCAAAAAGCACCGCAAATAAATCCAGACTCAAAGCACCCAATACTTCTTTTGTTTTAAACACAAATCGCAACCCTTCTTTTACACTATCCAATGTTTTTTTCTCACCCGGTTCATTCAGAGATGGTTTTGGTTTTATGCGATACATAAAGGAGAAACCGATGGCAACCAGGGAGCAGATGATGATCAGTGACCCTGTATTTCCCAACAGAGCGATCATAAAACCAACCGTAGCATGTCCGGTTACAGATGCGGTGAGCCAGATACCCTGGTTCCAGGTGGTTGCATTCTGGAGTTGTTCCCTTGGAACAATTGATGCAACCATTGTTCCAAAAGTAGGGCCAGTAAAGGCCCGTATGATTCCCGTAAAGAAAATGATTACATAGATACTGAAAGCAATCCAATGATTACTTAACTGATCGGATGTATAATTGGTAGATAAGAGCAATAAAAACAGGGCACAGGTAAAATAAAGACTAACACCGCGCAACAGTAGTTTACGTTTTTCGCTGATATCAATTACATGCCCGGCATATAATGATAAGGATACAGCCGGAATTACTTCCGACAACCCGATTAATCCGATGGCAAAAGGATCATTTGTAAGCTCATATATCCACCAGCCAACAAGTGTACCCATCATCCGGAGTCCCATGATAAATAGGAATCGTCCCACCATCAGGTGGCGGTATTCTGCGATACGCATTGCTGCAAAGGGGTCGTAGCCTGAACTTTTGGTAGTCATCTGCTGTGCTTTAAAGAGCCTTTATTTAGCTGCTATGGCAGACTGAAATAATGTTGGCCACTTTCATAATCTTTATCCAATGCTTCCAGAACAACATTTAAATGTTTTTCATTGCCCAGAAAATCTGCATTACTGGCATCAATGAAAATAGTTTTGATATTGTGCTGTTTGATATAACTGGTATAGGTTTCCTGAATATTGAATAAATATTCATCCGGAATCGCCTGTTCATATTCCCTGTTTCTGCGCTTGATATTCTGCTGTAATTTTTGCACCGGTGCGTGCAGATAAATCAATATATCAGGGAACACCAATTGCTGGTGTATGATGTCGAATAATTTCTGGTATAACCTGAATTCTTCCTCTGGCAGGTTTACTTTGGCAAAGAGCAGGCATTTTGTAAAAAGGTAGTCTGATACGGTAATATGTTGAAACATATCTTTAGTATGCAGCATATCTTTTAACTGTTTATATCGCTCGGCCATAAAAAACAGTTCCAACGGAAACGCATATTGTTGGGGGTTATCATAAAATTTGGGTAGGAAGGGGTTATCCGCAAACTCTTCCAATATCAGTCTGGAATTAAGTTTTTTAGCTAATAAATGCGCCAGTGTGGTTTTGCCTGCTCCGATATTTCCTTCTACTGTAATGTATTGATACTTCATAGTACTTGCTGCGATACCGTCAAAATTAACAGCAGGGGATAAGTCAATGGTTATTTTTTTTGCACATTTAAGGTATCTGGGCATGCTTCCAGCAATTCAGCAATGGTTTTCCCTTCTATCGGATGTACCAATGAGGGGGCAATTTCAGCCAGGGGCATTAAGGCAAAACGTCTTTGTGTCAATGCCGGATGTGGTACAGAGAGAATATTGCTTTCAATAATCAGGTCATCGATCAGTAAAATATCAAGGTCGATAACGCGAGGCCCCATTTTTTGGGTCCTGATTCGCCCCATTTCCAGTTCAATTTCCAATAATTTCCGCATAAGTAGGTCGGGCGAAAGGCTGGTTTGGAACATCAGGGCCTGGTTATAAAATGCGGGTTGGTCAGTAAATCCCCATGCGGCTGTTTCATAAATAGACGATCGTCTGGTAATTTCGCCACAATATTGTTGTATGTACTGCTCGGCCTGCGCCAGGTTAAATGATCTGTTGCCCATATTGCCGCCTGTCAGCAAATACACTGTATTCATAAATTGGAGATATTAGCGGGTTCAAATATCTTTAAATTCACGTAGTCTTGGTGAGAAATACCAGAAACTGACAACAAAAAGACAACTGGTTTGTAAACAAAGTATATGAAGACATTTTTTAAAATATTTTTTGCCTCTCTTTTAGCCCTTATTGTGTTTACGGTAATTGGGGTGTTTATCCTGATTGGTTTTATCTCAACTGCAACAACAGCAGAAGTGCCGGTGGTTGGTTCAAAAGCTGTTTTGGTACTTGACTTGTCAGTAAATTTCAGAGAACAGGCAAAAGAAGATCCTTTCGGAACTATTTTATCAAACATCGAAGCAAATAAACCATCTCTATTTGATGTGGTTAGGTTATTGGGAGAGGCCAAATCAGATTCTGCTGTAAAAGGTGTTTATGTATTGGCCAATGATAATGCAAATGGATTTTCTTCAAGTGAAGAACTAAGAAAGGCCTTGCTCGATTTTAAAAAATCAGGAAAGTTTGTAGTGGCCTATGGAGAGACGATGACACAGAAAGCTTATTATGTAGCAAGTGCAGCTAATAAAGTTTATGTGCATCCACAAGGTGGATTAGAGTGGTCTGGGTTTTCTTCCAATCTTTTCTTCCTGAAAGGCATGCTTGAAAAACTGCAGATTGAACCGCAGATTTTTTATGCGGGTAAATTCAAAAGCGCTACTGAACCATTACGTGAAACAAAAATGACCGAAGCAAACCGTCTTCAAACTGCGGTATGGCTGGGTGATTTATATGGAGCCTTTCTGAAAGCGACAAGTACTGCCCGTAAAATTGATACTGCCGTACTTCATCAACTGGCAAATGAAGGAGATATTCAAACCGCACAAGATGCGGAGAAGTATCAGTTGGTAGATGGATTGAAATACGACGATGAAGTAAAAGCATCATTATTGGAGCTTCTTAAGAAAGGAAAAGGTACAAGCATCAATTTTGTTACCATTAACGAATATGCTGCAGCAACTTCACTCGAAAATTATGCTGGCGGTGGAAAAATAGCCATCATTTATGCGCAGGGAGATATTGTAAGTTTGGAAGGAGATGATGAACAGGTGAGTAGTGATTTGTATAAAAATGTAATTCGTAAAGCGAGACTTGATAAAACAATCAAAGCAATTGTGCTTAGGGTTAATTCACCCGGAGGTAGTGCTTTGGCGAGTGATGTAATCTGGCATGAAATATCCCTTGCCAGAAAGGTTAAACCGGTTGTGGTTAGTATGGGTGATGTAGCTGCTTCAGGAGGGTACTATATAGCTTGTAATGCAGATGCTGTTTTTGCAAATGAAACTACGATCACCGGATCTATAGGTGTATTTAGTATCGTTCCAAATTTCGAATCATTCTTAAAGAATAAGTTAGGTATTACAACCGATCGGGTACGCACAGCACCTTATGCAGATATGGGGGCTGGAGACAGGCCACTGACAGCCATGGAGAAAAAGTTTTTCCAGGCATCTACGGATTCCATTTACCAAACATTTAAGAGCAGGGTAGCTGATGGCAGGAAAAAAGATATAGTTTATATCGATAGTATTGCGCAAGGTCGCGTTTGGACAGGTAAGCGTGCGTTGGAAATAGGATTGGTAGATAAAATAGGAACACTGCAAGATGCAGTAAAACATGCTGCAAAACTAGCTGGAATTGAAGATGATTATCGTTTGCGTGAATACCCTGAAAAGAAAAATTTCATTGAGCAGATTATGGGTAACTATAAACGATCTATAAAAACCAACCTGATTAAAGATGAAATAGGATTGGAACAATGGCAGTTGATGCAGCAGTTCCGACAGGTAAAACAAATGGTTGGTGAACCTCAGGCAAGAATGCCCTATTTCTTAACGGTACATTGAGGGGAATAGTCGCTCATCGAAATGAAAATTTGAAACTTCTTTTAGTCTGATCCGGCTATAGTCTTTGTGTGCAGGGTTCAATAAGAAATTTTTCTCTTGTGGAACAATGGCAGACGGGCATGCAACAGCCAATGTATTTTTATCCTGAATTATTTCGCTGCCCATCCATTGGGTGTATCCAAAATCGTGGTGCCAGTTTTTTTTCAGGTTTTTAGTTTCAATGCTATAAACTGGTGCATCATCAGGAAGGGTTAGTTGCATTAATTTGAACAATTGTAACACATCAAAGCTGCCGGTATTTACCAAAATTTCAAGTAATACAAGTGAAATAGAACTGCTGGTGTATAAAACGGCAGTACCGGTATTGTTCCATCGGCCACCTTTTAATTTGGCACCTGTTCCTGATAAATCTTCGGCAAATTGGTGATGTGCAAACCGGTATAGTATCATGCGTATACCCCTTGTTGAATACGTACCAGTTGGTTGATGGTTTCCTGGATGCCTCTGCTGGTAGCCAATGCTTCAAAGTTGAGGAGATGCCCCATAACGGGCTTGTCTTTTTTCAACCAATTGTAAAAAGCTTCTGGTGAATTGAATGTGTTGAGGCCAGTTTCAATAAGCTCTTGTAATTGTAATATTCGGTCGGTATAAATGCCTTCAAATGAATGGTTGCTTTTAGCGTAACGCTGTAATGTTCGCTCTGATAAATGCAAAATATTTGCCCATTCAGCCTGTGTAAATGGAACCAAATCGGCAATTCTTTTGAATTTGCGATAAGTGAATGAAGCCACTTCCGTTAAATACACGGCAACAGGCTCTTCCACTTTTTGTGTGGCCGCAGCAGGATTTTTTTTCGCTTTCGCCATAAGTAACATTTGTCATCCAAATATACGACATTTGTCATAAACATAAGAATTCCCTTTTCTCTTCCTTCAGAATGGGATAGATTTGTTTCTCAAGCAAAAGCCTATGTCTGTAAAGTACAGTCAGTTAAGGGCCATGATGGCCATCACCAAAGGAAGTTTGAAGGCGGTATTCCGTAGTCCTTCTGCAGTTATTTTCAGTATTGCTTTTCCTTTGATATTTATCCTTGTGTTTGGGTTTATTGGGGGAGGAAGCAGGGTATCATTAAGTATTGCTTTTGCT
>CAZTCS010000005.1:51826-59500 GCA_964611995.1 uncultured Sediminibacterium sp.
GTACGGATACGCTTAACCCAGTTTATCCGGCATTAAAAAAAATTGCCGGGCTTCGTATTATTGATAAATCAGGCCAGGCATTAAAAGAAGACCTGGAAAAGGGGCGCGTAACTGCGGTTTTAGATATACAGAAATCGGGACTGGCAAGTCCTCCGTACACCATTAATATTTCCAGTTCAGAAGCCGTAAATCCGCAGAACCTGCAGGTTTTACAATCTATTTTAAATGCTGTGATTGCCGGCATCAATCAACAAACTTATAGCAATACACCCACTATAGCGATGGTGAATAATCGCATCGAAAAGATACCCGGCAGGGTTTACAGAACGATTGATTTTATTTTACCAGGGCAATTGGGTTTTTCCTTATTAAGTGCAGGAGTATTTGGGGTAGCTTTTTTGTTTTTTAATCTCCGTCAGCAGTTGGTATTAAAACGGTTTTATGCAACTCCGATTCGTCGTCCATATATCGTGTTGGGGGAAGCCCTTAGCAGGGTAATTTTTCAAATGATGACGGCTGTGATCATTATCGGGGTAGGACATTTCGCCTTTAAGTTTACCCTGGTTAACGGAATGGAAACATTCCTCACCATTATGCTGCTTAGTTTTATTGCGCTTATTCTCTTTATGGGATTTGGATTTATCGTAAGCAGTTTGGCCAAGAATGAAAGCAGTATACCTCCTTTTGCAAATTTGATTACCCTACCGCAATTTTTGCTGGCAGGTACTTTCTTCTCAATAGATGCATTCCCATCCTGGCTTCAACCTTTATGTAAAATACTTCCCCTAACGCATTTTAATAATGCCATGCGCAGTATTGCATTTGAAGGAGCAGCTTTATCATCTTGTGGTAAAGAATTGATGATTCTGGGTGCCTGGACGGTTGTGGTGTATGCTGTGGCTTTCAAAACCTTTAAATGGGAGTAATATGAAACTGTTGAAGTTAGGATTGATAAGTCTTGTTGCATTGTTTGCCCTGGCAACTTTAATCGGAGCATTATTACCTTCTCAGGTATTGGTATCGCGTGCCACCAATATAAAAGCTGATCCAGATTCAATCATGGTGCAACTACAGGATATTCACCAATGGAAACATTGGGTTGAAGGCATGAACGATTCATCCGTGCATATACAATCATCCGGAAAGGCTCTTATCGGAAGAAGTCAGGTTTCAATAACACATATCGGTGATACAGTTGTGGTAAGTGAGTGGATCACTGGTTCAAAATCGAAACAAATAAGCACAATGCAGGTAATTCATCAACCTACCAGACAAGTAACCATTGTGCAATGGCAATTTGAACAAAAAGTAGGTTGGCTGCCCTGGGAAAAACTGGGTACTATGATGAATGATAAGATTTTAGGTCCCATGATGGAGAAGAACCTCGAACAATTAAGGAGCTATCTGGAAGCCAAAACAGGCAAATTATAGTCGGTTTCTGCGATTTTATCCCCATTTAAGAAAAAATATTTGCGGTTATTTGCGTTTTTTAAAAAATAGTTGCAGTTTTATACTACAGTTACAACTAATGTTTGTTAGTTTAGGTAAACATTAGATTCAGTTTTGACAACTTCTTATAGGGTATATGGGAGTTGTTGGTTGTTAAATGAAAAAAGCCATCCCGTTTAGGCAGGATGGCTTTATCATTTATAATAGCTTATTGTTAGATGATCAGTAAAGCATCACCATAACTAAAGAAACGATATTTGTCTTTGATGGCTTTTTTATAAGCTTCCATCGCCAAATCATAACCAGCAAAAGCACAGGTCATAATCAGCAGACTTGTTTTAGGAAGGTGGAAATTGGTTACCAGGCTATCTGCCACATTAAAATTATAAGGTGGGTGAATAAAGTGGTTGGTCCAACCTTCACTAGGTTTCAGTAATTTTTGCGCTGTAAAGCTGCTCTCCATTGCACGCATAGTGGTAGTTCCGATAGAACAGATTCTATGTCCGCCTTCTTTGGCTTTGTTTACAATTTTGCAGGCTTCTTCAGAAATAGCATAGTATTCAGCATCCATTTTATGTTTACTGAGGTCTTCTACTTCAATAGGGCGGAATGTGCCAAGGCCTGTATGCAGTGTTACTTCTGCGAAACGAATTCCCAGGATCTCGCAACGCTTGATCAGTTCTTTACTAAAGTGTAAACCAGCGGTAGGAGCGGCAACCGCACCTTCATGTTTTGCATAAACGGTTTGGTAGCGTTCCTTATCTTCTTCATCAGGTTTGCGCTTGATGTATTTTGGAAGTGGGGTTTCACCTAAGAACTCAAGCATTTTTTTGAAGCTCTCGTCATCATCATCCCATAAGAAACGAATGGTACGTCCGCGGCTTGTGGTATTGTCAATAACTTCTGCTACCAATTCTTCGTTATCACCGAAGTAGAGTTTGTTTCCTACACGAATCTTTCTTGCGGGATCAACGATAACATCCCATAAACGGTTGGGCTTATTTAACTCACGCAATAGAAACACTTCAATCTTGGCACCGGTTTTTTCCTTTCTTCCGTACATACGGGCAGGAAATACTTTGGTGTTATTTACTACAAACACATCTTTGTCGTCGTAATATTCCAGGATATCGCGAAAATGTTTGTTCTCCATGTGACCACTTTTACGGTCAACTACCATCAGACGACTGTCTTCTCTTCTTTTGGTTGGATTTTGTGCAATGAGGTTAAGGGGTAAATCGAACTTAAATTGAGATAATTTCATGTTACGGCATGATTTTTTATGAAGTCGGCAAAGGTACTGATTTTTTGCCGTTTTTAGTGCAAATAACGAAAAATCACCCCATTTTCAATCCTGGAATGGCTTCCAGTAACTGTTGGGTATAGGCAGATTGCGGATGGTGGTAAACCTGTTCAGCATCTCCAGATTCCACAATAGTTCCTGCCTTCATTACCATAATTCTATCACTGATGTACTTTACCACTGATAAGTCGTGCGATATAAAAATGGCCGTGAAAGAAAAACTGCTTTTCAGTTCATTCAATAAATTCAATACCTGGGCCTGAACACTTACATCCAATGCCGAAACACTTTCATCGCAAACAATAAAAGATGGCTGCAATGCCAATGCCCGGGCAATTACAATTCTTTGTCTCTGTCCGCCACTGAATTCATGCGGATATCGGTTATAATGGGCCGTGCCTAGCTGTACTTTTTCCAGTAAATCCATTACCCGTTCTTTTTTTTCTGCAGCCGATTTTACCATTCCATGCACTTGCAAAGGCTCACCAATGGCTTCACCAATGGTCATACGTGGATTCAGCGATGAATAGGGATCCTGGAATATCAATTGCATATCGCGTCTGAAAACCATTCTTTCCCGTGCAGTTGCATGCGTAAGATCATGTCCCTTATATAGAATTGTTCCCGAACTTACCGGGGTTAGTCCTAATAAGCTACGCCCAAGTGTAGTTTTGCCACATCCTGATTCTCCAACCAAACCAAGTGTTTCTCCTTCCTTAACGGTAAAGCTTACCTGATTAACAGCTTTAAAATAGTTCACAGGTTTTCCCAGGAAATTCTTTTTTGTAGGATACCATACACAGAGGTCCTGAACGGTTAATAAGTTGTTCTCACCAGGTCTAACAAAAGGAATATCCTGACTGGTATTGACCACTTTTTTTTCCGTTAAATCTTCTGCCATGAAATCACTAACTACAGGCAATTTTTTTCCTTTTGGGTGTAATGCAGGTCTGCATGCCAGTAAAGCTTTGGTGTATGGGTGTGAGGGATGTTGGAGCACTTCAGTTGTACTTCCTTCCTCTAATAATTTTCCCCGGTACAATACAGCAATATGATCAGCAATTTCAGCCACTACGCCAAGGTCATGGGTAATAAAAATTACCCCCATTTCATGGTGAAGTTGTAGTTCTTTAATCAGCCTTAGAATATTTTTCTGCACAGTAACATCCAATGCTGTTGTAGGTTCATCGCATATCAGTAGTGAAGGATTGCAACTCATTGCCATAGCAATCATCACCCTCTGTTTCTGACCTCCGCTAAGTTGGTGAGGGTATCTGTTCCCGATTTTTCCCGGATCAGGTAATTGAACCTGGCGGAAGAGTTCGGTAACTTTTTTAGTGATGTTTTTTTCATCTAAATCCAGGTGTCTGCGAATGGCTTCCGCAACCTGCTCACCACAGGTAATAACAGGATTGAGAGCAGTCATAGGTTCCTGAAAAATCATGGCGATTTTTTGTCCCCGCAGATCCTGCATTTCTTTCTCTGGGATGGTTAAAAGGTCTACCTGGGTTTCTCCTTCATGGAACAATATTTTCCCGGATGGATAGTTAACCTGTTTCCCGTTAAGCAGCCTTAAAATGGAGAGGGCCGTGACGGATTTGCCAGAGCCAGATTCACCAACTACAGCTACTATTTCTCCCTTGTGAACGGTCAGGCTTAAACCCTCGAGGGCACGGTGATTACCGCTGGGCGAGGTAAAATCTACAGATAGCTGCTGTATGGATAGGATGGGATCGGCCATATGGCCACAATATAAGGCCGAAAGGCCGAATCTGGCTCAGCCTCTGATTCGATTTATGTGGAGAGATATTTTACGCTTTGCTGGCTTTTATTGGTAGCCTTTCACCTAATTTTGCGCCAAACAGTTGTTAGTTTGACCAGGGTCGGCAACAACTGTAAAAAAAAGATCATGATTCGAAAAGCCTGGTGGAAGATATTAGCCTTTCTGTTACTGATGTATACCTGTTCCTATGGATTCCTGGTAGAAGTTCCCAGGCTGGATGACAGGTTACAGGAATCAATTCGAAACTTCTTTTTCCATGTGCCCATGTGGTTTTCTATGATGATTCTACTTGGCGTATCTGTGGTATATGCCATTAAATACCTGCGCGGAGGAAAACTGGTACATGATCAGTATTCAATGGCATTCGCAATAACAGGCACCATTTTTGGATTTCTTGGTTTAGCAACCGGGGCAATTTGGGCCAACTACCAATGGGGTAGTCCATGGAGCGGTGATCCAAAACAAAACGGTGCTGCCATTGCTATGCTGATTTACCTGGCATATTTTGTTTTGAGGGGCAGTATGCATGAAGAAGAGAAGAAAGCAAGGATTGGTGCTGTGTATAATATTTTTGCCTTTTTCATGCTGTTCCCAACACTTTGGATATTACCAAGATTAACAGAGTCATTACACCCAGGCGGGGAAGGTAGTGAAGGCAATCCGGGATTAAACGGGAAAGATATGTCGGCTACTATGCGTACAGTTTTTTATCCAGCAGTAATTGGCTGGACACTACTTGGCGTATGGATCAGTACACTGCGTATACGTTATGAAATGATTAAAGAACAAAGATTAACCCATGAATAAAATATTTCAGAGAACAGCCATTACGTTCGTAGCATTATTACTAACCACCGTAGTATCAGCACAACAAACCGAGAACGCTGATTTTATGCGCAGTAATGGGAAAATCTATGTAGTAATGGCAGTTGTGATCACCATCGTATTAGGTCTGTTCATTTATGTAGCCAACCTGGATCGCAAAATCAGTAAACTGGAAAAAGGCAGATAGACCATGGTCCAAGGACTATGGTCTATCTGCTACACAATAAACGTCAAAAAACAAAAACGATTAGCTCATGTCAGAACACAAACCGTATAGCTTTTTTCAAAGTGTTGAAAGAAGTTTTGATAAAGCGGCCAAATTCACCAAGTGGGAGAAGGGATTGCTGGAACAGATCAAAGCCTGTAATAGTATTTACAGCATGCGTTTTCCGGTAAAAATGGATGATGGCCGAATTGAAGTAATTGAAGCCTATCGCGTGCAACATTCACAACATAAATCTCCTTGTAAAGGAGGTATTCGTTTTAGTGAAGAAGTAAACCAGGATGAAGTAATGGCCCTGGCATCTCTGATGACCTATAAATGTGCCATTGTGAATGTACCATTTGGTGGTGGTAAAGGTGGTATTAAAATTAATCCCCGTAGCCACAGTGCGTATGAGTTAGAAAAAATTACCCGTCGTTATACAGCAGAACTGGTAAAGAAAAATTTTATTGGCCCTGGTATCGATGTACCTGCACCAGATTATGGTACCGGTGAACGCGAAATGGCCTGGATCGTTGATACTTATGCTTCACTGAAACCAGGTGAAATTGATGCCGCAGGTTGTGTTACCGGTAAACCAGTTACACAGGGTGGAGTGCGTGGTAGAAAAGAAGCTACTGGTTTGGGCGTATTCTATGGTATCCGCGAAGTATGTAATATGTCTGATGTAATGCAGAAATTAGGACTTACCGTTGGAGTAGAAGGAAAAACTGTGGTGGTGCAAGGTTTGGGTAATGTTGGATACCATTCTGCTAAATTTTTCCGTGAGCATGGTTCTAAAGTTGTAGCCATTGCAGAATACGAAGGAGCTATTTACAGTGCCGATGGTTTAAATGAAGATGAAGTGTTCCTGCACAGAAAAAAAACAGGTTCCATCCTGAATTTTCCTGGTGCTACCAATCTTGCTACAAGCACTGATGCACTTGAATTGGAATGCGATATCCTGATTCCTGCTGCATTGGAAAATGTAATTAATGCAGAGAATGCACCAAGGGTAAAAGCAAAAATTATCGGAGAAGCTGCAAATGGTCCTTTAACACCAGAAGCTGATGAAATCTTTGCTGCGAAAGGAATACTGGTAGTTCCAGATATGTATCTGAATGCAGGTGGTGTTACTGTTTCATATTTCGAATGGTTAAAAAACCTGAGCCATGTTCGTTATGGCCGTATGGAAAAGAGGTTTACTGAAAACATGAATAACCATATCCTTGGTCAGATCGAAGGACTCACCGGAAAACAGGTAAATGATAAAGAACGTTCTTTCATATTACATGGTCCGGAAGAAGTTGATCTGGTTCATAGTGGATTAGAAGAGACCATGATTACTGCAACCAGGGAAATCATGGAAATATGGAAAAGCAATCCTGATATTCCTGATATGCGTACAGCAGCTTATGTATGTGCAATTAATAAAGTAGGTACTTCTTATTCTGAACTTGGTATTTTCCCATAACAGTTATGAAGTGGATATAACGATAATAAAAAAGGGAAGCATTTGCTTTCCTTTTTTATTATGTGTCTGTTACAAATAATCCGGTAAAGCATCTAAGGATAGAATTTCATTTTCTTTTACTGTCCAACCCCTCGTTTCATTACCATTGGTAATCACCATAAAACTAGCCTGCAAAGCAGATTGGTACCGTAGCATTTGCTGGAATACCGATTCTTCAACAGGGGTATTCATTTCCTTACATTCTATCAATAGCCAGGGAAGATTGTTTTTATACACGAGGATGTCAAATCGTTTACGTAGTTCACCAACCGCTATTTCTTTTTCAACAGCAATAAGTGATGCGGGGTATGCTTTTACCTGTAAAAGGTACTGAAGCAGGTTTTGTCTTACCCATTCCTCGGGTGTGAGGCGAACCCATTTCTTTCGCAATGGATCAAAAATATGTTCCCTGCCTTCTTTTTGTTCTATCTTAAAAGGGTAGGAAGGATAGTTTATTTTGATCATAATGCTTGCAGGTGGGATTGTTTTTTTGTATTTTAGCCAATTAACTTGTTCAAAGATACCGAGCAGGTTAACCAAAATAAATATATTATGAAGACGAAAGCCGAAATTGTGAACAACTGGTTACCCAGGTATAT
>CAZTCS010000006.1:0-47350 GCA_964611995.1 uncultured Sediminibacterium sp.
ACTATAGCTCGCGGTCAAATTTCCCCGGACAACAATGATTACTAAATACTCAGTTCCAACGGCTTCTTCTGTAAAATTACAATTTTATAATGATCAAGAATATTCATAAGTAATTATTAATCATAAAATTACATATTGAACAAGTGTTTCTGCGTTATTCTATTCTCCCTTCTAATGTTTTCATTTTCTGTTCATTATACCGTTAAAACACCGTCCTTTTTCCATAAAATACCGTTTTTTCCACATTGAATTAACAATTAATATGCAGTTGATTGTTAACGTTTTGTAACCCTACTAACCCCGAAACGAAAACTTATGAGAAAAAATTTACGCAGTAAATTCATGCTGTTACCCCTGTTGTTTTGGTCTTTTACGGCCATGGCACAAACTAACTACTATGTTGCCACAACGGGCGATAACGCCAACGATGGATTAAGTACCGCTACTGCAAAAGCGAGTATCAGTTCGGCCATCAGTGCGGCTTCTTCTGGCGACATCATTCATATTGGCGCCGGAACTTATGTTCAAACAACAACTATTCCCGTAAACAAGTCTGTAACCATTCAGGCAACAGGTTCTGTTACCATTCAAACAGGTGGTACCAGTTATCTTTTTTTGGTTACTGCACCTGCTGTCAGCATCCGCAACCTAATCATCACTAAAACGGATGATACACCTAGTCAAAATATCATTGGTGTACAAGCCAGCAATTTTGAACTGGCAGGATGTACCATTAACGGGCAGTATGCTATGACAGGTGGTAATGTATCTCGAGCACTGGAAGTATCTGGCGGACTAACCGGGTTGAATATCCATGATAATACGCTCTACAACCTTCGTCAGCCAGGTTATATTAACAATAATGTTACAGGTGCAATTACCAATAATATGGTTTATGGTACGCGTGGTTGGGTTGTATTGTCTGATTGTGCAGTAAACTTTAGCGGTAACCAATGGGGTACAGGTAATACCGCCAATTATTATGATATAGCCATCTTAAATGCAACACTGAATAAATACACAGATATAGCTGCAGTGAGTGCCGCCAATAATAATGCAGTAATTGAAAACCAACACAGCTCTTATGGCTCACCCATTTTATCTGTTGTGTCCGTAAGTGCAGCTTATGCAGGTGCCACAAAAAATGGTTCTGTTCGTGATCCATATAATACCATTACACAAGCCATTCCTCGTGTAGCTGCTGGAGGTACCATCATTGTTGCGCCAGGTACATATACAGGTAACCATACCATCAATAAACAAGGTGTTACCCTTGTTTCTACGGATGGTGCAGGAGTAACCTTTATTCAATCTGCTGTGACTGGTCAAAACACGGTTGCCATTAGCTCCGGTACAAATAATGTAACTATTGGTAAGCCTGGTAAAGGTTTTACCATCACAGGCTTCGATAGCAATGGCCAGATTGAAACGGCTGCTTTGTATTTATTGGGAACTCATAATAATATCACTATCGAAGGCAATGAAATAGTAGCCAATGGTGAACATGGTATCGGCTCTAATTTTAATACAGCCATCAACAATATCATCATTAATGGTAATACCTTTTCAGGAAAAACATTTGCAGGTGCAGAACCAGGTGGTTGTGGATCAAGTACACAATTTGTTGCGGGAAATAATGTACCAAGACAACTCGTAGTATTAGGAGGTGGTAATACCGTAAGCAATTCAATGAATGTTACGTTCACCAATAATAAAGTAATTGGAACAACGGGTGGTTATAACAGCGCATCTGGTTGTTACCAGGGTAATACACAAGTAACCATTGATGTGATCGGCGCATTTATTTCCGGGAATATTTTTGATGGTACCACACCTACCGGATCAAATCTGCGCACCAGGGGAAATGCAACTTCTATCAGTTGTAATACTTTTTATAACAGGAACCTTGGTGCTTCAGCTACCCATATTTTCTTCTTTGATCAGGACCCATTAACCGGTGCTGTGCCAAACAGTATTTACGGTGTACTTGAGGCCAATGCATTTCCAGGAGGTGGAAGTGGTTTTATAGCAGGTAATATCCCTGGAAATTCAGGCACTTATTTTATTTTCAGGGATTCTGCACAGGCATTACAGGTTAATGCAGCATTGGGCAGCAATTTGCCTATTGCAAATGGCTTTACCGGACTCGCTACCTTCCTCAAACCATTGTTTGATTACAGTGTAGTAAATGATGCCAATGCCTGCGGTGCAACTGTAGTGCTTCAAGCACCTGAATCATACAGCGCCTGTGGTAACACAGCTTCAGTATCTAAAGATTTTCAAGGTAATTTCTTCCCGATAGGAACAACCAAAGTTACCTGGACCATTACCGATATCAACGGTAATATCGATACGGCTGCTCAATATGTAACCGTTATTGATAATGAAGCTCCAGTTATTAGTGCTGTATCTCCCGCTTCATTGTGCTACAATGCCACCGGTAATTATCAACTACCTCAACTGGAAGTTTCTGATAATTGCGGTATCTATTCTGTAAGTTATACGATAACAGGTGCTACTAACCGCAGCGGAACAGGACTTGATGCAAGTGGTAATTTTAATGTAGGTAGTTCTGTTGTTACCTATACGGTAATGGATGTGAATGGTAACACCAAAACAGCTTCTTATAATGTAACCATTGGTGCTGCAACCACTGCAACTTATACGGTAAGCAGTCCTGATGCATTCTGTAATCAATTGGTATTAACAGCCAATGGAAATGCTGGTGCCAGCTATGTTTGGAAGAAAGGCAATACTACTGTTTCAACTCAACCAACACTAAGTCTTGGTTTAGCTGATGCCGACGGAGTTTATGAATTAACGGTAACCAACTCAAATGGTTGCAGCGCAAACCCTGCTACCTATACTTATAACAAACAATCCATTGCAGGAAACTACACCATCCTTGTAGCAGATGATGTTAAACTCGGAACTGGCAATAAAGTGCTTACCGGAAGTGTAGGCGTAATGAATGCAAATGGCATGGCCATCTTTGAACAAGGTAGTGCAGTAACAGGCGAAGGCGCATTTGTAAAAGCACCCCGGGTGTACAAATATGGTTTCGGTATCAATCTCCCATTAGTTATTCAGGGAAGGGCTATTGTTACATTGCCTGCGATGAAGACCAATACCATGTCTACAAGAGGACTTCGTAATTATACCGTAAACAGAAATACGCAAGCTACGCTTACCAGTGATTATTGTGATCTTACAATACGGGAAGGAGCTAATGTAGTATTGGCAGGAGATAATTTTAAATCGATCACAATCGGAGCAGGCGCAAGGGTATTATTTACAGCACCTATTGTTTATATCGGTGACCTGATTGTAGATGCCGGTTCAACGGTTGCTAATACAATGGTTCGTTTTGCCAATAATGCAGAAGTAAGGATCAGTAATCGCGTAAACCTTCAATCGAATGTTCGGATCAACCCCGACCAGCGTAAGGTAACTTTCTATATGGGCGATGGTAATAAAGACGATGAACGTTTTTCAATTACCGGATCAAATATCCAGTTCACTGGTAATGTTTACTTACCTAAAGGAATGATGCGTTTATCTGCAGAAAAAACCAGATACAACAACAATTCTTCCAATGTATTTATGACTGGGTTCTTTATTACTGAAGACCTGGAGAGTAATATTCCAAACGTTGTATGGAATAGCTATAATTGTAATAATGGACCTGCGGTTGTTTCTACTGGTTGGACTTCCTCTCAGTTTGCTACAGAGGAAAGTAAGGAGAACAATGAAAGCTTTACTGTTCAGGTAATGGGTAACCCATCTACCAGCTATTTCACACTGAAACTGCAAAGCAGTAACCAGGCGCCTGTTCAAATAAAAGTAACAGATGCATCTGGTCGAATGGTTGAAGTTCGTGCCAACAACAATGCGAACAGCACAGTTCAAATTGGACATGATTTCAAACCAGGTATCTACTATGCAGAACTGCAGCAAGGCTCAAGTCGCAAAACAGTTCAGTTAATGAAACTGCGTTAATCCCCCTCGCCATACCAATTGCTTAACAAAGAGTCCCGTCTTTTGACGGGATTCTTGCATTATAGGCTAATAAGAGAATGAGGCATTGGATGCAAGCTACAAGTCTTGCGTAGGATAGAACACAGATTATCATGATTTTCAAGATCTATCATGATAAATCTTGAAAATCATGATAATCTGCGTTCTATTAATAACAGGTAGTGCGTTAAGAGGGATCTAATATTTTTTTTAACCAGCCTATTTTAAATAGCAAAGTCGCAGGCCTAATTCTTTAGATCAATAAAGCAGAAAGCCTAAAGTGACCGCTAATCAAGGCTAGCAGCTAGAGGCTAGAAGCTAACAGCTAATTTCTCCAATCATTTATATAATCAGCAACCGTAACCATTGGTGCAATCCAGATGTCTTTTTCGTTTTGTTTGAGGTATTGCAGAAACTGACGATGAGCACTGAGCGAAACATCTAATCCATTGCCACCACCAACACCATGAAACAAAATAACGAGCAGGCTATTGGTTGATATAGCTTTTTTAACCCACTCAATCATATCTGCGGCTGAATGGTTATTTACCATATAACAATCAACATTGTATAAATCGATTTCACCAATCTTATGCATTTCATTTCTTACTGCCCTGGCAGCCACAAAATCTTTCTTCATGGAATCGATAAAGGAAACGTTACCGATTTTCATGTCGCCACATGTGTAGGCAAAAGTTCTTTTTGTTTTACCATCCAATGATTGCAGGAAGAGATTGGTCATGCGTGTTTCGTCGATCATCCGTTGAACGGTATAATTGCGCAGATCGTATTCCGGCTTTACCCATTCTCTGCCTGTTCCACCAACACATGGATGATTCAATGTGTGGTTACCAAGTTCATGTCCTTTTTTATCCAATGCCTTCCATTCACTCATTCTCTGCTGTACAGAATTTGAAAAGGCTGTGACGTAAAAACTGGCTTTCAAACCAAGCGAGTCTAAAACAGGTATGGCATTGTCGAGGTGTTGGTCAATCGCATCATCATAAGTAATTACCACTGCACATTTTTTTCCTTGCCAGTTTTGGGCCGATACAGATATGCTCGTGCATAACAATAAAAAGAAAGTCAATTGTTTCATGGTAAGTGGATATAATGGTTTAATTATTCAGCACAATCGTAGTAACGCTATTGGCTGGTGCATCAAATGTGAGTTTTTTATCTGAAATAGTACCTGTTTTCTGCGACATAACCGATGCATCTGAACTGGTATAGGTTACTGCATTTGTTTGGGTAATACCATTAATCTGAACATTACCAATAGGGAATGCTTCCGGATTTATAACAACGATTACTACCTGGTTGTCTTTTTTATAGGCGGATATTTTCAGGTAATAATTCAACGCTGTTTCTGTGCCAATACGGATAAAACCAGGGCGTACAAAACGGGCAAAATGGGCAAAGGCAAAGCCTCTTTTTAATACGGCACCATTGGTAGTTCCTTCTTCTCCATCGCCTATAAAGGAATAAAACCTTTGCAGGTACCACCATATATATGCGTTCCAATTACTCATCATGGCATCGTGTACCGATACAAGCATCTTGATTGTTTCGCCCCATTTAGCCGCTTCTGAATAGGTGGTCCATTTAGGGGCACCTGCATTACCTGTATTAAGGTTCATCAGGTATTCCGTCATCCAGATCTCTTTTTGTTTCTGTTCTGCCAATGGAAATTTTGCAATACCACTTCCATATATATGCCCGGCTACAATATCAATTTTTTGCGCTGCTGCATCATTCGAAAGAATGGCATTGGTGAAGTTCTGGTTGAAGTTCAATGATTCAGGTGCTGCTACTTTGGCTCCGGTTATTTGTCGTGGTGCGTTTAAAAAATTAATCATTTCATCTGCTGTCCAGTCGCATGATTCATAGGTAGGCTGCCAGTCTGGTTCGTTCTGAATGGAAACAACATCAATCGTAGCCCCATTGTTTTTCATGTAAGTAATGAACTCATTGATATAATCTTTAAAGGCAGTATAGTTTTGTGGGAGCAGTCTTCCCCTGATATCACTATTATTATCTTTTAAAGCTGGTGGGGGAGACCAGGGACTCGCTAAAACTTTTACGCCACGTTTATTTGCTTCTTTTACAGCCTCAATAATGATGGGCCATTCTGTTTTGTTGGAAGATAAACGTACCCTAAAAAGACTAAGCCCAATTTCATCCACACCCGTACCAAAAGCTTTCTGTGCTTCTGCGGGAGTAAGTGACTGTGTACCCCACATCCTGTTGGCTCCACCAAAACCGGTAATGGTTTGATAAGTTGTTTGGGGAGATAAGCTAATTGTAACAGAAGGGGTGGAGGGTTGAGGAGCTGGTTTATTGTCGTTTGTTTTTTTGCATGCCATGGTCAGGTATAGCATGCAAAGCATTGGTAAAAGGTTTTTCATTGCTCAAGGTTTATGATTGGAGGAAGGAGGGGTTAGGGGTTAGGTGTTAGGCATTAGGCATTAGGCATTAGGGGTTAGACATTAGCAATGGGCGTATGAATCTTTTATCCTGCACCAATCACCCTAACTCCTAATACCTAACACCTAACCCCTCTCTCCCAAGGGCTTATTTCAATTCAAGTACCACTACACTAAAGGGAGGTAGGGTTACTTTTAATTCGCTACCATTTAACTGTGCCTTGTTAAATACGGCAGGTGATATATTGTTTGGTTTGTCAAAAGTATTGTGGTCCTGGATATTGGCCGAGCTAAGGATTCTTCCAGAAACTGCTTTGGCGTTAAGTCCACCAAGGTTTATTGTTATGGTTTGTTCTTTTGTAGCATGAATATTTACCAGTGACACATGCGTTGCTCCGTTTTTATCTTTTGAAGCAGATACAGAAACGGCCTGTAATTTTTTATCTCCCATTACATAATCTTCGCTGTTAACGGTAACAGGAATCATTACTGCATCCTGGTGTACGTTATACATTTCCATTACATGGTAGGTAGGTGTTAATACCAGTTTCTCTTCTTTGGTAAGTATTACTGCCTGTAACACATTTACAATCTGGGCAAGGTTAGCCATACGAACCCTGTCAGCATGGTTATGGAATATATTCAATGATAAGCCGGCAATCATTGCATCACGCATGGTGTTTTGCTGATAAAGGAAATTTTTGTTGGTGCCGGGTTCTACTTCATACCAACCGCCCCACTCGTCTACGATAAGCGCAACTTTTTTTCTGGGGTCATACTTGTCCATCACTTCACTGTTTTTGGCAATAAATTTTTCCATGCGCCAAGCCTGTTCCATGGTACGGAAATATTCCTGCTCAGGGAATTGGGTTGCTGATCCTTTAGCGGCCCAGTTAATCACAGAATAATGATGTATCGATAAACCTTCAATTAATTTGAGCGGAATATCACGCATAACCGTTTCAGTCCAGTTATAGTCTTCAGAACCTGGTCCTACTGCTA
Organism: uncultured Sediminibacterium sp.; assembly: GCA_964611995.1. GTDB lineage: Bacteria > Bacteroidota > Bacteroidia > Chitinophagales > Chitinophagaceae > Sediminibacterium. Next base: position 7,446 of record CAZTCS010000006.1, read on the forward strand.
TGCGGAATAAATTTTCTGAATTACCATAATTGGTGACATGTGTGGCATATTTACGGTATTCTGCAGCATATTGACTGGCAGTCATATTACCACCACAATCCCATGATTCATTACCCACGCCCCAGTATTTTACGTTCCAAGGTGTGCTGCGTCCGTTTTTAGCGCGCATATCTGTCAGGTAACTACTTCCGTTGGCATGGTTTACATACTTAACCCAATCAGATGATTCTTGCACTGTACCACTACCCATATTGAGTGCGAGGTAAGGTTCTGCATTAATCATTTCGCAGAGTTCAAGGAATTCATGTGTACCAAAAGCATTGTTCTCACGCACGTTTCCCCAGGCAACATTTTCTGTATGCTTACGGGTTGCTTTTGGTCCGATACCATCCATCCAATGGTACCCATCAGCGAAGCAACCACCAGGCCAGCGAAGTACACCCACTTTTAATTTTTTAAGTGATTCCACAATATCCATTCGAATACCGTTCTTGTTTGGAATCTTATTATTCTCACCAACATATAAGCCATCGTATACACAATGTCCGAGGTGTTCAGCAAAATGTCCATAGATATTTCGGCTGATGGTATCTTTTGCTTTTGCGGGTTGCAATACCACAATATTTTGAGCTGTAACGATGTTCAGGCAGAACATTGCAGCTAGGGATAAGATTGATGTTGTTTTTTTCATATGGTGCTATTTGGAGTAAGGAATTGATTAGTTGTTTTTCTTTTCGTAGGCCAGCATTTTACTTGCCCATGGAATAAAATATTTGAAATTTGGTGCGTCTGTATGTCCGCCATCATGTTGTCTCCAGGCAAGTTGTCCGTCCAGCAAGCCAGTTAATACCGGAGGCATATTTTCTTTCATGTAGTCATTTGAAACGCCGATATCTTTCGCGCCTAATAGTTTAAAAACAGTGCCTGCTGCTACCGTGGCCATATAACTTCCTGTTTGATCGAGCCATTTAGCATCACCTTTTTCAGGAATGCCATAGCTGATGAATGTTAACCTTGGAGCGGCAAGTGCTATCAGTTCATGTGAATCTACGGTTAAGTCGCATCCTGTTTTGGTACCAAAGCTGGATGCTGCTGTTCCATAGCGTAAATAATTTCCTGCCATCCAATGATATTCTCCGGTACCAGTCAAGCTTTCTACTGCTTCACCGAAAATGCGTCGATGTAATGTAGCGCCACCTTTACCAGAAGAACCAATCAGGCCAACTGCAAATCTTTGGTCAAACGCAAGTGTTACCAAAGCGGCTTTCCCATATCTTGAAACGCCTTCAATGCCTACTTTTTTGGCATCAACCAAATTATCTGTCTCCAGATAATCCAATGCCCTTGATGCTCCCCATGCCCATGCCCTTAAAGCGCCCCAATCATCTGGTTTGCGTGGTTGCCCTTTATTTACCAGTCCGATAATACCTTTTGTAAGTCCGGCGCCATTATCTGCCTGAATACTATTTGGTTCAATGGTTAGGTATCCCCATCCTGCTGCCAGTAATTGTTCTGTAGGAGAGAGGTCTCCTGCAGGTGGCGGCGCAAATGGATTTGCACCTGCCAATCTGGTGATAGGCGAATAAGCAGGATAACGATCAAAAGTGGCTTTCATTGATGGATCGTTTTTGATCATCAGGTCTTTAAATGCCTCATTGATTTTTGCGAGGTCAACAGGCGAAGGTTGTGCTGGTGCCGGGAAAGAAGGAAATCCAAACATCATCAAAACCGGTACTGGTCCTTTTACATTGGTAGGAACAACCAACATCATATTGATGTCAACATTCAATAAAGGATATTCACTATTGTCAACATGCCCCACCAATTGTTTTACAATGGCAGGAGTTCTTCCGATAAATTCCCTGTCGGTTACTTTTACCTGCCAGGATACTGCAGGAATTTTTGCAGGCAATTTTCCATACAATTCTTTTTCAATAGCAGCTACCAGTTCAGGTCTTCTTTCCTTCCACCACATATCGGCACTGGTAACTTTTTTACCTGCTTTAGTAGTTAAAACATCTGGCAGTTCCGGACATGGATTTGCTTTTGATTCATCGTAATTCGCAGCATTAGGTGCATTTGTATTACCACTAGGGCCAGGTCTTAATTGCTGAATACCCAATTGCTGCATCATGTTTTGATGATCCTGCTGCGCAGTAAAGTTTACTGGTTTAGGATATTTGCTGCTGTCAATAGTGGGGCCTTGCGCTTGTACCAAAGTGCAAAGCAAAGTGCCAATGATTAAGCTGTTCAGTTTAATTGTCTGCATTGATTCTATTTAAAATATTATTTGTCGGTTCTGAATGGTGATGCTGGTAATCCTTCTTTGTTGTACAGGTTTGGATGCACTGGATTATCGGCCCATGCATAACGTACATACATTGGTTGTTTAATTTCATCACTCCATACAATCACTTTGTTTCCTTCAATCTTTGCCTTGGCCCACACGAATTTTTTATCTGCACCGGCAATGGCAAAATCACCCGGCTCTTCTCCGTCATTGGTGATCAATCCAGTTCCTGTATGATTAAAACTAATGACAATTTTATCGCCCTCAACGATTGCATTTTGGTAAATAGGTCCGGAGTAAACCAGATCTTCTCCATAAGCCAGTTTAAGTGCAGCAAGTGCCATTCGCTCGCCTACGTCTTTTTTATTATCTGGATGGATATCGTTCCACTCACCAAGATCAATTGCGACTGCCATTGCACTATTTGGTGCGCTAAGCGCCTTAAGCTGCGATTCCCTTAACATGGCCCAGCCACTTTCTGAAGGGAGATAATTGTAATCCATAAAACCGGGTAACTGTACATAGAGAAAGGGTAGGGTACCCTGGTTCCATTTATTGCGCCAGTCGTTCATCAGTGCAAGCATAAGTTTTTCATATTCCTGTGGTTTGCCGGCATTGCTTTCACCCTGGTACCAGCAGAATCCCTTGATGGTATATTGAATTTCAGGCGCCACCATTGCGTTGTATAATGCAGCAGGTTGATTCTGCGCATTAATTCCTCCACCGCCAAATCCACCACCAGTGAATGGTCTGTTAACAAGTCCAACTTTGTATTGCCAGTAACCTTTTAAATCAACCGTGTCAGTTCCGGAAAAAATACAATAAGGTTTATCGGGTACAAATCCACCCTTGCCATTTGTATTGGTTACCCGAATCACAAATACATTTTTACCAGGTTTGAGCAACTGTGCAGGAACCTGATACCGGCGTTGTGGATATTGGTAAGTGGTATTGCCTACCTGTTTGCCATTGATGTATAATTCATCGGCATCAACTATTCTTCCAAGAAAAACCCTGGCCTGCTTACCGGTCATAGATGCCGGGATGTCTATTTCGCGACGATACCATACAACCCCATTCAGGTCTTTTACTCCCTGATCTTCCCAATACCCAGGGATATTGATATTCCGCCAGCCTTTAGGAACATAATTCGGATCAAACCACTTTAAAGGGCCCGCGAGTCCAGCATCTACAGGTGGTGCAGGTCTGTTGCCAAAACCTCCTGGTCTTCTGTTGAAACTATTTAAGTAGGCGGTGTCTTTATTTTTCAGGATGGTATTACTCAGGTTACTAAAATCTTTTAAACCTTCTTCGCTGGTCCATGCTTCAATCGGTGTACCACCCACACTTGCATTAATGATACCGATGGGTATTTTATATTGATGGTAAATTTTTAGTGCGAAGAAATAAGCTACTGCTGAAAATGGACGTACATCTTCACCTACGGCAGATTTCCAGTAGCCCGTAGGAAGATCCTGCTGGGGGCCTGCTAAACTGGTTAAAGTAGGTATCCAGAATTGCCTGATTGCAGGATTATTGGCTTCAGCAATTTCCTTTGCATAAGCTACATCATGAATGTTTAACTGATGTACCATATTCGACTGGCCACTACAAAACCAAACATCTCCCAAAAGGATATCTTTCAATATAATTTTATTCTTTCCGGAAAGTTCCATGGTATATGGGCCCCCTGCTTTCGTCGGTGCTAATTGAAAAAGCCATTTTCCATTAGCATCGGCCTTGGTCTGGTATTTTTTTCCATTGAAACTCGCACTGATATTTTCTCCTGCAGAAGCCCAACCCCATATATTCACTTTGGCATCTCGCTGTAATACCATGCTGTCTCTTACCAGTTGAGGTAATTTAATCTGGGCATTGGCTGTCATCGATAACAAACATGTTCCGAAAATGAAAAGCGTAATTTTTTTCATGTTACTTGATCTTTTTTAGATACTGGTTACTGCCAAATCTTTCCCAATTAAACCCTTCAATCTTTTCGTTGTTTATTTGGAAATAGAGGTTGAAAAATTCATGCGTTGCGTAAAAATGATTACCTGAATTGACCAGTAGTTTAAATTTATTTTGGGGGTTGAATTGCCAGTATAGTCCATCACTACCAGCTTTTAATTCAATCGTATTTCCATTATCAGCCTGATAAGTGCCTGCATATTTTGCTAATTGCTCGCTGGTAAGTGCCAACGCCTGCTTTTCAAAGATGAACTGCAAGCCCCTGGTATAGGTTTCCGATTTAGTTCCTGAATGACCAGTATTCTCCAGCACTTTAGATCGGATTTGAATATTGGGGTATTGTTTATTTTGCAGGAATGATGCCATGTTTTCAAAACCAGCCCTTCCTCTTTCAACATCACCTACAGTCATATATAATCGAACAGGTGAATTGATTTTTTTTGATGCAAATGTTTTTTCAAATTGGTAAAGGATATTGTTGTCCCAGCCTATTGCCGGACTTGCAGCCGCATAACCATTAAACATTTCGGTATGCGTCAGCATGGTGTAGATGGTGAACAGTCCGCCCAATGAACAACCCATCAATATTCGGTCATTCGTTTTGACCCGATAATTTTTCTCCATGAAAGGAAATAATTCTTCTTTCATAAAGGATAAAAACTTGTCGGCACCACCACTTTGTGGAAGTCTGTTTTCACGGGTAGGGGTGTAGTCTCTGGCCCTTAAACTATCTGGGTTGGGGTTTTTACCACCCCAGGTTACACCTACTATAATCAGTTCCGGAATAAAACCATCATAATAATATTGACCATAAATGGATTTAACCAAAGGGAAATCCCACTGAGAATCCATCAGGTATACCACTGGGTATTGTTTTTTGCTGGAAGCATAATTACCAGGCAACAAAATTTGTAATTCATATTCCTGGCCCTGTACAATAGCAGATTGGATAAAACGAGTTGATGAACCGGGAATGGTTACCGGCGGGTATTGTGCTTTAGCAGCAACAACAATAATAATTGCTATGGTGGTCAGTATTTTTTTCATGGCATTTGTTTTTTGGCCATTGCTAAACCAGTTGTGGTTGTATAATATTTGGCCAGCATATTGGGTATTTCCCAATCAGGCATATTATTTTGCTTTAAGTATTGAAGAAAGTTTTCAGTAACTCTTGCGAAATGTGCTTCATGTCCTTCTTTCAATGCATCTGGTATTTTAAGCTTCCATCCATTGCTGCTTTTCTCTAAACTTAATCCTGGATATTTGGCAGACAATTGTTGTACTGCAGTCTGAAGAGCTGTCGCATAATTTTGATCCTTTGTAGTTGGTTCTAAGTATAGTTGGGCCTGGTATTGCTCTTCCTTGCCCTGTCTGATTACAAGGTTAGCTTTGGTGCCTCTCATGATGGAATAATGTGTATCTCCTGTGCCATCAGGGGCTTTGTAATTCCAGGTAACAGATGTTTTTGCATGAACCCCTTTAATAGCAAAATGAATGGCTCCATTTGCATATACCTGAATGGTGGTGTCATTCAGTACTCCCTGAAGGTAGTCTGGTATTTCGTTTTGTTTGGTAAGTGTACGAAACTGGTTAATACTAACCGGGGTTGACCACCTCTCTGCTTTCTGCACTTCGATATCTTTTGTATAATCGATGGCTGTTTCAGGAAAGCATTCCCACTGTACGAGATCTACAAGATGTGTCATCACATCAACGAGTCCTTCTCCCTGTTGGGTTACATCAAGGAACCAGGCTGGTCGGGTTAAGACAGCGCCGGATACATATTTATAAAAATGGTGAACGCTTTCCTTTGTAATGGCTGGTTGCTCTACAGTACCTTTTTCAAGCGTGCCAAATACTTCCGGGATCATCGACAAAGTTTTTTGAAGCACCGTATTTATTTCAAACCTTTCCGTCATGATATCATACAAAAGCAACTTATTTTGTTTAGCGATTTCAAAGGATCGCTTTAATTTTTCAAAACCTGTTGCATCAATAACCATTGGTTTATCCGCTAATACATGAAATCCATTTTCAAGTGAGGCAAGTATATAGTCTGTTTTTTTCTTGTTGTTTCCACTTAATACAACCAGATTTCCTTTCTTTTCTGCGATCATTTTTTCAAAAAAATCGCTTCCGGTATACACATCTTCTGTCCAATGGGTGGGTAAATCTTTTCTAGTATTATAACTGTTGATCCTGTCGAGGTGTAGTTGCAGATCGTTTCCTGCAGGTGCATATACCTGTACAATGCTATCCACATCAGGGTACATGGTTTTCTGAACCAGTGCCGCATGAAAATGACCTGGGTCTAAGGTGACCAGCCGATACGGCTTGGTATCCCCGGTTGTTTTGCAGGAACTAAACAGGATCGTAAAAGCTGCGGTTATGGATAGTAAGGTTCTCATGACTGTTTATTCAAATTGTATGGCGAAATACATGCAGGGTTTGGTACCCTCATTCCTGATTGCATGTAAAACATTTGATTTTAAAAAATAAATATCTCCTGGCCGTCCTTTGTAAAACGATTCTCCAATCTGCATTTCAGTTTGTCCCTCAATCATGATGACCATTTCTTCTGCACGATGGGTATGTGGTTCATGACTCTTAATACCCGCATTAAGGGTTGTTGCATGTATTTCTAACCGCTTAGACATAGCGGTTTGTTGTTCCATGAAATTTCGGATGCCTCCTTTATCGTGCGGGGTGAATTTTATATCGCTCCAATTAATTACCGTTGATTGCTTCTCTTTATTTATGGAATGCTTTCCCTTGTATTTAAACAAGTAATAGTTGCAAACAGCCGACGTGTTGTTGGATAGCGAATAAGATTGACCTGGGAGAATAGTAGCGATACTTCCAGGAATTAACGGATAGGCTACACCATTTAAATTCAAGGTTGCTGTTCCTGAGTGAATGATGAGTAGCTGTTCAACATCTTCGGATTGTTTGCTGCTGTTTTTGCCAGCTTCAATATTGTTTGAACTGGCCTGCATCCAACTAAAATCATGAACGGCACCTTCAAATAAAATAACAGGTTGTTCCTTTTTAGGTGTTTGCCATTGGTAAATACCAGCACTTACCGAATCTGCTTGTGCAGCGGTAAATAATGGTATCAGGCAAAATAAGAGTAACCTGTATTTCATGGTTAGGCTTTTACTTCATATTGTTTTCTCTGTGGGCGACTTAACATAGCATTGGCTTCGGCATCGTTGCTGAATTTTTCTTTTACCGGATCCCAGTAAACCTTGCGCTTTAGTTTCATAGCGATATGATGAAGCAGACAAGCGGAACAAGCTCTATGCGCTTCTTCAACAGGAGCGATGGTTGCTTTATTATCCCTGATTGCTTCCAGCCAGTTACCATGGTGTTCTTTGCTCACGGTAAACTTAAATTCATTGTCGCCGATAACTGAAGTAAGTAAAGAAGGGTCGCTTGCGTCTAATTTCTTGGCTCTTTCACCTGGCTTGGTTGGGTCACTGGATGTTACCTGGTAATCTCCACGTGATACAAAGATCCATCCTTTGGTTCCTTCGAATTTTATGCCGTTGGGGAATTCATTACTGACAATCATCGTAACACCATTTGCATATTTGGCACCTGTTTTAAAAATACCATGCACATCCCATAAACCTCCGGTGGCAAATTCTGCTTTGTCGCACCAGATTTCAACAGGTCCGCTGGTTTCCATACCCATGCCCCAATGTGCACTATCAATATGGTGAGCTCCCCAGCCGGTAATCATACCAGCGCCAAACTGCTCACAGCGCAACCAACCTGGACGATCATATCCCTTTTGAGGATGAACCCGGTCAATAGTATAATATACTTCAGGCGTTGATGCCAGCCATAAATCATAATCAAGGTTAGCAGGTACAGGCATTTCTGTAGTAATGCCACCGGGAGGATCGCCAGGCAATCCAACATAAACCGTTTTAAGGTCACCAATTCTTCCGTTCCTTACCAGTTCTGCGGCATAACGAAACTGTTCGCTACTTCTTTGCTGGCTACCTATTTGGAATTTTACACCTGATTTGTTTACTACATCACTGATCACCCTTCCCTCTGCTATTGTGAGAGAAGCAGGTTTTTGCATATAAATATGTTTTCCTGCTCTTGCGGCCGCAGCACCTACCAGTGCATGCGTGTGATCAGGGGTACTGATCAATACTGCGTCTATATCTTTATTTAATAATAGTTCCCTGTAATCGGTGTACATTTTAACACCATCGTATGGTGCACCATTCTTTTTAGTGTAGTAGTCGTTAACCAGTTTTTGACCTTCAACCGCACGCTGTTTATCAAGATCACAAACAGCCATCAACTGCGCATAATCGTATTGCCAAACACCAGGCATGTCGTGAATCCTTGAAATACGTCCCGTACCAATGGCTGCTACATTGATACGATTACTCGGAGCATTTTTACCAAAAACGCTTGCCGGTACAATGGATGGAATGGCAAACATGGCGGATGCTTTCAGTGTGTTACTGAGAAATGCCCTGCGGGATTGCTTTCTTTTTTTCATCTTGTTGTTTTTATTGATGAATAGAATTCTGCTGGTGATTAGTCCATGGTCCATGGTCTGTGCTCTAGAACCATGGACTATGGTCTATGGTCTATGGTCCATGGACCATGAAACCTGCCTATTTCACTTCCGATACATAATGCTGCCAGGCTTTTTCTGCCTTTGCAGCATCTGTTTTCCCATTAAATACCAATAGTCTGTATTTCAGCACATATTTTTTACCCGGTTCCAATAACCAGTCTTTGTCTTTTGTAGGTGCAAAATTCACGAACACATCTCCGCGACCACCATTTGCTTTTTTGTCCCAAATGCGTAATGGTTCAGGGTGGTTATAGTTTGTAGGGTGCGACATCATCACGATACCACCTTCGCTATTATCTGGTAGACTGCCATACGTAATGATCCATTTTGCTTTTGTATTGTCTGTGTTATCCCGCGTGTTGCCTTCTGAAGTAAGCATTTCTGAATTGTCTTTGGTCCAGAATTCAGTGGCACGCCAACCAATACCTGCATAACGGTATGCCAATATTAGTAATGGACTTTCAGAAGCGCAACGCATTTCTGAAGTGATGTCGATGATGTAAGATTGATCTTTTTCATTATAACTATGCACTTTCACGGTTTGCCATTCATTTAGGGCAACTTTTTCTGTTCCGTCTTTTTTAAATACAACGTGTTCGTGTAGGGTGGTATAAGATGCAGATTTTGCATTGCTTTTTTGTTCGGTGAATTTTGCAAATCGAACTGTGCCCTGCCTGCCTTTTATGTTCCAAAAATCAACGGTATCTTTTTCAAATAAAGTATGGGTCCAGGGGTTCCATAAACCATAATGATGGTAATGATCACGCGGCTGAATTTTAGTTAGGGTTTGTCCATTAGGAGTATTCAGCGGATGAATAAAACCACTTCGTTTATAATTGGTATCCTGTCCGGCAGGTGGGTAAACGGTTTTAAATTGATAAGTCAAGAGGCTTTGATTGTTATAGCTGATGTTTAATACATCGTTTATATCCATCTTAAATTTACCCTGAGCATTAAGTTGCTCAGGCGCGGTAAGTAAGAGAACGAATCCAGTAATGATAATAGGGAGAATACGTTTCATAACCTGTTTTTATTATTGTTTATAAAACCTGGATGGATTTATTTAAAATATTACTGCTCATTTTTTGGTTTGTACCGGGTTGTCCACCACCTATGCTTAATTGTATTTTTCCTTTGGGCTGATAACTGGCACCAGTTGTTTCATTTACAAGCGAGAGGTCTTCAGGTCTCAATGTAAATGTGACGAGCTTTGATTCACCTGCATTCAGTTTAATGCGTTGAAAGCCTTTTAATGCACGAACAGGAGCTTTAATATTTTGCTGCTGGTGTGATACATAAAGTTGTACAACTTCTTCCCCAGCCATAGTTCCAGTGTTTTTTACACGTACAGTTAGCTTCACAGGTTTGCGTGGTGCTACTGATGCCGGTATAATGAGTTCGCTGTAATTAAAGTTCGTATAACTTAAGCCATACCCAAAAGGATAGAGCGCCTGACCTTTGAAATATCTGTAAGTACGGCCTTCCATTGAATAATCTGTAAAGCCGGGAAGATCACTGTCTTTCTCATAGAAGGTAACCGGTAAACGACCAGCAGGGTTATAGTCGCCAAATAATACATCTGCAATAGCGGTACCAGCACTTTGACCGCCATACCATGCATTTACAATTGCCGGAATGTTTTTACTTTCCCAGGGAATAGCGATGGCACTTCCTGTCATCATTACAAAAACTACTGGTTTGCCAGTTGTTTGTAAAGCTTTAAGCAAGGCAGTTTGCACTGCAGGTAACTGTATACTTGTTCTATCGCCTCCATTGAAACCTGGATAATCAACCCTCATTTCTTCTCCTTCGAGCTGTGGTGAAATTCCGCCAGCATAAACTATTGCATCTGCATCTGCGAATTTCGCTGCGAGTTTTGTAAAGTTTGTTTTCTCAAAATTTCCGGTACGTAATCTTACATTGGCTTTACCGTCGCCCTGCCAATATTCTAATACGATTTTATAAACAGAATCTTTATTGATTTTCAAACGATGTGTGCGTGCACCCCATCTGTTTCTTAGCCAGGCATTAATTACTTCTTTGTCATTTACGATAAAACGGTAACCATCATCTGCTTCCACTTCAAGGTTTACCTCACCATCTTTTGTTGCGGTGAAAGTGGTGCTATAGCGCACTGAGAAATTATTAGCCCTGATACCATCTGTTACCGATTCGCCTTCCTGCCAGAAATGATCCAGCGTTTTTTCCATTTTTACAGATACAGCTGTGCCAGAAAGGTCACGGTTATTATAATATTCTGCCTTAAAACCTTGTTGTCCTTCCCATTTGAATTGTTCTGATAGATCACTATACACCAGCAATGTATCATTGGTAAAATTGATGGCCTTCTCATAAACCACTTGTACATCGGGCCCCAGTTTATCTTTAATACCCTGTAATAAGGTTACTACTTTCGAAGGAACACCATTATAATTACCGAGCACTGCAATACTGTTGTCTGCATTTGGTCCGATAACGGCAATCTTTTTTATTTTTTTTGATAGGGGTAAAGTGTTTTGTTCGTTTCTAAGTAATACAATTGATTGCTGTGCCATTTTAAGGGCATGTGCCTGGTGTGCAGGCGCTTCTAATGCAGATGCAGGTGTTTGTGCATAGGGAACCACAGAAGGAGGGTCGAACATACCCAGTTTGAAACGGGTGGTAAATAATCTTTTTAAAGAAATATCGAGTTGAGATTCTTTCATCAATCCTTGCTTAACAGCATCGAGTAAGGTTTTATATACTGTCTGACCACACTCAAGGTCTGTGCCATGTAATACGGCATCAATAGCAGACTCAGTGGCGTTCTTATGTGTTTTATGGTATTTGAAAAAATCATCAATAGCCCAACAGTCGCTTGTTACATAGCCAGTAAATTTCCATTGCTTGCGCAGGATATCATTCATTAATAAATCATTGCCACAGCATGGTTGTGTATTCACTGCATTATAGGCACACATTACACCTTCCACATTGGCTTTGGTAATCAGTTCTTTAAAAGCAGGCAGGTAGGTATCCCATAAATCGTAAAGGGTTGGATTGAAATTATCGGAGTGTCTGGAAGGTTCTGGTCCACTGTGCACCGCAAAATGTTTGGCACATGCTGCTGCTTTCAGGTACTTGGGGTCATTACCCTGTAAACCTCTTACAAACGCGGCACCAAGATAGGTAGTGAGGAATGGATCTTCACCATAGGTCTCCTGGCCACGACCCCAACGTGGATCCCTGAAAATATTGATATTGGGGGTCCAATAGGTGAGGCCCAGGTATCTTTCATTTGTTCTGTTCTCCTGGATCGCTTTATTATGCACCGCCCTTCCTTCAATAGCGGAATAGTCGGCCATTTGTTTCAGGGAATTGGTATCCCAGGTTGCAGCCATTGCAATGGCTTGAGGATAGGAGGTAACTTTGTAAGGTGTTCTTGCTACGCCATGAAGTACTTCGTTCCACCAATCGTATGCCGGAATGCCCAGGCGAGGAACTGCCGGTGTTGCATTGAGCATCTGTGCAACTTTTTCTTCCAGCGTTAAACGTTTTACTACATCATTTACCCTTTGCTCCATCGGTAACAGATGGTTCCACATGGGGTAAGATTTATACTCCTGTGCTTGTCCTATTAAGGATCCAAACACAAGCGCAATGGCAGCAATCTTTTTCATAGTAAACAGGTTATATCATTTTTTATACACGTCGTCGTCGTTTTTAATTTCAAACCAGTTGAAAAATGCTTTATTCTCAGATGGTTTTCCTTTTGATGTGGCATACATGCCATAAACACAGCCTACAAAGCCCCCGGCAGATTTTGTACTGAGGTACCTCGCATCTACATTCTCCTGCATAAGTTGCCATTTGCCTTTTTCTGTTGCATAGAAAAAAGCGTATTGATCGGTACGGGCTTCAATTTTGAATTGTACTTCCTGGTCTTTTTGAAGTTGAACAGGTACCGATTTAACCAGCGTATCTGCTTTGTATAATTCTATAACCGGCTGACCGTCTTTCACAGACTGGCATAAATAATAATAAGTTCTTTCATTTTGGAAAAGGAGCAGACCTGCTTTTTCATTTTCTGCAGTTGGTGAAAAGGAAATAGCTGTTGCAGCATGACCTTTTAAATGTGGCTGATGAAAACTAACCAGTGATGGGTTACCTCTTCCCCCGCAGGTTTCAGGTTGCAACAATAAAGAAAGTGATCCTTTTTTATCAGTAAGGTTATACCAGTTAGTACGAACAGTTCTTAGAAACTGGTACCTGACATTCAGCGATGGTTGATTGAATTCGTCTTTAAAAAGATAGTTGCCATTAAATGCTTCTAGTTTGGTATCCAGTTTGGCATTGATAGGGTAACTATATTTTACTTCATCCCCACCCAGATCGAAGGAAGGCCAGCCATTTTTCCATACAACTGGTGCCATAAAAGTTTCTCTTCCGGCATTGTAATAGTCGCCTTCATACGGACGGCATGCCAGGAATACGCCCCACCATTTGCCATCTTTCCCCTCTACAAAATCTGCATGGCCTGCGGTAGTGATGGGATTCTTTCTATTCGGATCCAGTTGTCGTTGTGTTAGGATTGGATTGTTTTCATAAGATAAGAATGGACCTTCCGGTGATTTACTTCTGAAAACAACTTCTGAGTGATTGTAGCCAGTACCGCCTTCTGCACATATCAGGTAATACCATCCGTCTTTTTTAATCAGGTGTGGGGCCTCGATCCATACGGGCTTTTTGGCCATGTCTGTTCCTCCATTCACCAGCAATTTTTCTTCACCCACCACTTTCATCTGAACAGGATCAAATTCAAACATGCGTATGGTTCTGTGACCATCGTGTAAGGTTATATTATTTGGAGGGATGCTATTGAAAACAATATAAGCTTTGCCATTATCATCAAAAAACAGGGAAGGGTCTATACCGTTTACCTGAGGTAATTTAACCGGGTCGCTCCATGGACCTTTAGGATCTTTGGCAGTAATAACAAAGTTGCCCAGCTTACTTACTTCGGTACATACAATATAAAATAAACCGTTGTGGTAGGAAATAGAAGGTGCAAATAAACCCCTCGATACACCTGCGCCATCCAGGTTTAATTGCGATGGCCTGTCCATCGCATAACCAATCTGTTTCCAGTTTAATAAGTCTTTGCTGTGAAACAATGGCAGACCTGGATAATAGGCGAATGATGAGTTTACAATATAATAATCGTCACCTGCTCTGCATATACTTGGATCGGGATAATAACCCGCAAGTATTGGATTGCGAAATGCCTGGGCAGAAGCTGAGATCATTATGATCTGAAACAAGAGGGCAGCAGCAAGTTTTTTCATGGTAAGACTACTTATTATAAGGTTGAATTGTTTTTATTTTTCCTTCCTCATCATGTATGAGTTCGGTAACTTTTACACTTCTTAAATGTGTTACTCCTTTGCTCAGGCTACTATCGTGGTAAAACAAATACCATTTGTCTTCGTAGGCACAGATGGAGTGATGGGATGTCCAACCAACAACAGGTTCCAAAATTCTTCCGGCATATTTAAATGGTCCATAAGGATTATCTCCGATGGCATAACATAAGAAGTGGGTATCACCAGTGGAGTAAGAGAAATAATATTTGCCATTGTATTTGTGTACCCAACTTGCTTCAAAAAAGCGTCGGTCATTATCTCCTGCTAAAAGAGGGTTGCCATTTTCATCGAGAATAAGTAAATCCTTTGGTGCTTCTGTGAATGAGAGCAGATCATCTGATAGCTTTGCGATTTTAGCGCACAAAGCCTGTTCATTATCTTCAGGCAGATGCGCAAGTGGACCTTCGCCCTCTGCTATGAAAGATCCTGTTCTCCATCTTTGTAATTGACCTCCCCATATACCACCGAAATACATATAGTATGAGCCATCATCATCCTGGAATACTGCGGGGTCTATTGAAAAACTGTTGGGTATCGCTGTTGGTTCAGGAATAAAAGGTCCGGTAGGAGATGCACTTTTTGCAACTCCGATCCTGAAAATACCTTCATGATCCTTGGCCGGGAAAAATAAATAATAAGTGCCATTCTTTTCAGCAGCATCCGGGGCCCACATTTGTTTGTCTGCCCAGGGAACATCTTTTACATGTAAAGCGCAACCATGATCCACAGCAGGAGCATCTGGTGTATCCATCGAAAGGATATGATAGTCTTCCATTGCAAAATGACTTCCCAAATCATCAAATGGGATATCGTTTTCAATATCATGAGAAGGATAGATATAAATCTTCCCATTAAATACATGTGCAGATGGGTCTGCTGTATAGATATGCTTAACCAACGGCTGCGAAATAGCATTTCGGTCTAATGCATCAAAATCAATATGATTTATCGGATCTTCAGGCATGATGATAATTATTTTATCGTATTAATCTTTACGTCTTTCTTTTAAGTCAGTTTCAATTTTGGTTTCCATACTCTTATTGATTTCATAGAAGAACAATAAAGCAGCACCTAATAAAAATGGAATGGATGGGAACACACTTACCAAAAATCTGGTACCATTAATGGCCGATTCGGTTTGTATGGCATCACTATTAGGTACATAATCAAACATGTTGAGAATGGCGGTTAGTAAGGCACTGCCAACACTCAGACCAACTTTTAATCCTACCATCATGGCAGAAAAAATGATGGCTGTGGCCCTTCTGTTATTTTTCCATTCGCTGTAATCTGCCACATCAGCAATCATTGCCCAAAGAAGGGGAATGGTTATACCATAAAAGAAGCCATGCAGTATTTGTGATATAAACATTAATGCCACTGAAGTGGGAGGGAAGAATACAAATGCCAGAATGAATAATGTAGAAATGAATAGGGCAACGCCAAACACATCTCTTTTGCCATATTTATCTGCATAACGCTTCGATAAAGTAATACCGACAATCATAAAGATGATACCACCGGCATTGAATAAGCCAAAACCAGCAGATACCGGATCTTCACCAAAAAAATTCATCCCCATATTAGATAATGCATTTGTAATGGGTGCTACAAATGCCGTTAAACTTTCTTTGTCTACATAGTTTTTAAAATAGTACACATAAGAGCCGCCCTTCATGGCGAGTGTAATAAATACCAGTGTGGTAAGGGTAAGCATAATTACCCAGGGGCGGTTGCGGAATAAATCGCCTAAGTCTTCTTTTAAACTAGATTTCTGTTCTGGCTTGGGTACAATTCTTTCTTTGGTTGTCAAGAAGGTAATGATCAGCATAACTGTTCCAATGATGGCCAACCACGTCATAACGGTTTCAATACCTGCGGCTTTATTACCATTGCCGACTGTTTCGATAATGGGTAACATGAATACCTGCACAAAAAACTGCGCAAACATCACAGCAACAAAGCGATAGGCAGACATGCTGTTTCGCTCTTTCATGTCTCCAATGATCACACCACTTAAGGCTGAATAAGGCAGGTTATTGGCCGCATACAATAATAGCAACAGTGTATAGGTAACCACCGCGTAAATCACTTTACCCTTATAGGAAAAATCTGGAGTACTGAATGCTAAAAGTGCAATAGCACCCAATGGCACGGCAGTCCATAAGATCCATGGTCTGAATTTGCCCCATCTAGACACAGTTCTGTCTGCAATTGCTCCGATGATTGGATTGAATGCAAATGCGGCTACAAGTCCTACAATGAGAATGAGTGCCGAAGCATGACTTGTTTCAAGACCATAAATATCCGTGTAGAAATAGGCCAGGTAGGTCATGAGTGTCTGGAAAACAAGATTGGCAGCCAGGTCGCCAAGGCTATAACCTACTTTTTCCAGTACAGATAAACGGGTTGTTGGTGTTTGGTTCATATGGCTTTTTTAAGGGTGGTTACCCGTTTATTTTTTTGTTCCGATCACTTTATAAAAAGCAGGTTTTGGATTAAACTCACGGTCAAATAATAATGGGTAGTTGGTTCTGCCTCTTACCGGCCAATCGTTCAGCCAACTTTGTCCATCATTCACACCCCAGAAAGTAACCCTTGTTACATCTTTTTTATACTTAAGGAAAAGTTTGAACAGGTTTTCATAATCACTGGCTAGTTGTTGCTGTACGCTGTCTGGTAAACCCTCTTTATATGGATTAAGCGCGGGATTACTTGCTACACGCTGGTTAACATCGGCACCCTGAAAACTTCTGGGTAATACTTCAATATCGAGTTCTGTAAACATTACTTTTAAGCCTAGTGCAGCATATTGTTGAATGCTTTCTTCAATTTCTTTGAAAGGAACTTTGCCAACATGCCAATGTCCTTGTATACCAACCCCATCAATGCGAACGCCTGCGTCCTGTATTTTTTTGATTAATGCAATACAGCCAGCTCTTTTTGCAGGTTGCTCATTGTTATAATCATTGTAATAGAGCTCAGCTTTTGGAGATGCTTTAGCGGCAAGTCTAAACGCCTCCGTTACAAAATCATCACCCAGTCTGCTTAAGAAGATTGATCTGCGCATGGTGCCATCTTCATTCAATGCTTCATTCACCACATCCCATGAAAAGATTTTACCATCATATCTTCCTGCTACGGTATTGATATGGTTGGTTAAAAATGTACGGAATGAATCTACACTTTTAATGTTGCGGGCAAATGCTGGTAACTGGCTATGCCATACAAGTGTATGTCCGTTGATTTTGATCTTATTCTTTTTTCCATAAGCCACCATCTTATCTGCCAGATCGAAATTGTAAACATCCCATTGCGGATGAATGATTTCTGCTTTCATGATATTTTCCGGTGTAGCCATATTGAAATGCTTAACAATAAGCGCATGGGCTTTGGGATCTTTTTCTTCAATCTGACTGGCGCTCATGGCAGTGCCAATACCAAAGTCTTTTGCAAAAACTTTTTTCAAGGACGCGTCCTGTGCTTTTAGATCTGTTTGCATGGACAGGGAAACAGCGAGTGCACCGAGTGCCAGGGAGATTTTTTTGTATGACATCTTATTATTTTTTAGCTGGTTGATGGATGGTTTCAGCAGGCCCTAAATAACTTGGAAGGTTATTGCCAAAGTCTGCTACGATTTTTTGTAAAACAACGGCTGGATCTACCATCCAATATTTGATGGTGTGTTTACCCGCACTATTAATACTATGCTTTGTTGATTTTATAATGATGTTTTCAGATACCCATTTGTTCCAGATACCCGTACCTGTATTTTTATCTTCTTTGTTGATGCTGATAATCTGTGGCGCTTCATCATCTACTGAAATGGCATACGATAAGCCATTTTCAGTATTCTGAAGGTTCAGGGTAGGAGAAAAATAGGCATTGATGGTAAAGTTCCCTTTGCTGCTTGTATAAATATCATAACTCACATAAGGAGTGCCTGGACCGGGCTGTTGACTTGCAGCAGTAACCGGTAGAACAGTTATTGCGCCTCCGGTTCTTCCTAAATCGGGTACAACTGTCCATTTGATGTCTTTGCTATTGTTGATGGCAGTATAATGATCTGCTGCAATCGACACACCTCTTTTAGAATCTTCATAAAATACATTCCCCTTTATACCTGCAGGGATAGTTGAATGCATAGTTATTTCCTGATTCGAAGCCGGAGCTGATTTTATAGAATCAGCAGGCACATAACGAACCATCGGCATACGCTGACGGTTTGGTTGTTGCCAGTAGGTATAACCAATATGGGTTTGACTCATCATCTGGTTCCATTTACCATTGTTTAATTGGTGGTATTCAAGGGTTATCAATGAGTCTTGACGGTATAGTTCTTTTACTTTGTCGGCATAAGTATTTGCAACGGCATATTTATTTGCGTATGCTTTTTGGTTAAGGGCAACATGATAGTACATGTCGTATAAATTACTGCAAGCTTTTATCGGATGTAATACCAGTTGGTAAAAAGCATCTTTTTTATCAGCAGGTAATTTGGTGTTTATGGTTTCTGCCAGACTTAATAATTGCTTATACTCAGCAACAACGGTTGGCCATTCTTCGTAATTGAAGCTATAGGTATTGGCATCCAGTAATTCTGGTTTCCTTCTGCCATTGTATTTGCCATATTTGGTCATTAGTTCTGCAATCTCTTTTGCATAAGGCTCACCAAATTGCGATTTGGCCCATTGAATACTGTATGCTTCCAGGTCTTTGGCCTGTATGCGCTCAGGGTTCCATGCAAAATCGAGGAAGAATGAAATAGGGTATTCCATTGGTTTAATGTCGCCCACATTTACAATCCAAATTTGACGTGCATTGTATTCCCAAGCGAGGTTCATTTGTTCCCAGATTCTTGGAAGCGGATTTGTATTAAGCCATTTATAGTTTCTTGGTCCACCTACATAATCGAAATGATAATAAATACCATAGCCACCTTTTCTTGGTGCATCTTTTGGATTAGGTAGTCTGCGAATATTACCCCAGTTATCGTCGCAAAGCAAAAGTGTTACATCATCAGGCACTCGCATTCCTTTATCGTAATAGTCTTGTACTTCTTTATAAAGTGCCCATAACTGTGGGGTTTCGCTTGCTGGTTTTTGGGTAACATCTGCAATTATATCACGCTGGTCTTTCACAATTCTTTCCAGCAATGCAGTGGCGGTTTGTCTAGACATAGGCTCGTCACCATCACCACGCATACCAACCGTTACAATTTTTTCATTGGTTCCTCTCTTCATGCCTGCTCTCCAGAATTCTTTGAGTTGAGCTTCGTTGCTGTCGTAGTTCCATTTTCCTTTACCGTACCTTCTCCATTCGTCGTGCGCGCGCATAAGTGGTTCATGGTGGGATGTGCCGATTACAATTCCATATTTTTCTGCTACTTCAATATTCTTTGCGTCATCATCATAAAAAGCATTGCCCCACATGGCCGGCCAGATATAATTACCTTTTAAACGCAGGATCAGTTCAAATACTTTTTCATACAGTTTATGGTTGAATCCTCCGAATTTTTCTTTTGTCCAACCAGAAAGTGCAGGTGCTTCATCATTAATGAATATGCCCCTGTATTTTACTTTTGGCGAATCGGTGATGGAAAGATTTTTCTTTATATACACCGCAGTTTTTTTCGCAACAGGAACATCTGCCCACCAATACCAGGGCGATACGCCCAGTTGCTTTGAAAACTCAAAAACACCAAAAGCAGTGCCTCTTCTGTCAGCACCAGTTATAATCATCGCATTTGAAATGCCAGGCATTGGGGCATTCACAGTTTGTAGGTGAAATGCTTCCCATTGGTTGTTGATGGCAGATTGCTTGATGATTTTTTTTGATTGTAACTCATTTAAAATGGCAGATTTTCCCACTGTTCCTAGTACAATCAGGGTGCCTGCTTTTTGAGGGATGGTTGCAGAGATGGTTGCGGTAAGACCTGTAACAGCTTTGATATCCTGCTGCAGTAATTCAGCGGTAAAATGTAATAATTGTTCTTCTGATTTGTCTACGACAATTACAGGATTACTCAGGGTGAAATAATCGGGTGATGGCTTTGTGCCAACGATGGTTTGTGCAAATACCATTGTTGAAACAAGGCAGGCTATCATCGATAAAGCAATATTTTTCATTTTGTTTATTTTAGAATCCTATGCTGTTTCCACCGTCTACGGGTAAAACAACTCCTGTTATATATTTAGCGGCATCACTGGCTAGAAAATAAGCGGCTTCCCCGATATCTGTTGGCTGGCCCATGATACCCATTGGTGTTCTGCTGAATACTTTTGCCTTACGTTCCGGATCACTATCGAGGGCTTTGGCTGTCATGTCTGAATAAATAAAGCCTGGCGCAATTGCGTTTACACGAATGCCCTTAGGCGAGAGTTCAACTGCCATGGCCCTGGTCATACCATCGATAGCAGTTTTGCTGGCACTGTAGGCAATAACTTTTGGCAGTCCATATTGTGCAGCCATTGAACTGATATTAATGATTGAACCAGATTCTCTGGGCAACATTTGTTTTACTACTTCGCGGCTTATTGCAAAAACGGCGGATACATTCGTAGTTAAGATGCGTTGGAATTCTTCATCTGTCACTTCCGTAAATACTTTTTTCATGTTGATACCCGCATTGTTTACGAGGATATCAATTTGTCCGAACTGATTCACAATATCCTGCACCATTGCCGGAATGGAAGCGAGGTTACTGAGGTCGCAACTAACGGTATGACAACCTTCCCCAAGTTTTGCTTTGGCCTGAGACAGTTTTTCCTGGTCACGACCAACAATGATGGTGGTAATACCATTGGCAATAAATTTTTCTGCTATTGCAAAACCGAGGCCCGATCCTCCTCCTGTAATTATGGCTACTTTCTTTTCTGACGACATGTTTATCCTTTTAATTGTTTAGTTGCCCGGTGCATAGGGGAAACGTAAGTTTTTATAATAGTCAAGTGATTTATCTGGTTGTGGGTATTCTTTTGGAATAGGTTGCTTGCTAAAAGTTTGGAAATATAACAGGCAAGCATTTCTCCACCAGATTGCTTCTTCTTCCTGAACTTTTAAAAGCATTTTTACTTCACTAAATCTTTGTTTATCAACATAAGATTGTAAACCATCCCATGTCTTTTGCATTGCTGTAACGCGTTCTGCGCCTTTATAATAGTTGTAACAGAGTTCGTTCCATAATGTGCGGCCACTTTTCATTTTGAAGTTCCAGGGAACATGGTGAAACCAAAGCAGGTTTTTTTCTTCACAATCCTGCATGTTTTCCCAAAGCTTTCTTGCATCAGGATGGTATTGTGCAAGGGCATTACTTCCAGTTGCTGTGCGGTTAAATCCAATACCAATACTGTCAGCTTTGTGATAGTATACCGGGTTCCAGTCTGGTCGACCAAGATTGCTTACCCAGGGTGCTGGGCCATAATGATGCCCGGTTCCCATGATATGATGAAGACCAATTGGATTTGCATATTGTACAAATAGATCCCTGCTTTCCATCATAAGTTTTGAAGCTGTTTGAATAAATACAGGGTTATTAGAGTAAGTCATTTTAAGCCATTCTTCCGCAATTTTTTCCGCGCTTAATGCATGGTCCCAGGCCAATCTTCCCAGTGCAAACCAGTTTGCTTGTGCAAATGGATGTCCGCACCAGTTAATATCATTACCAATATTTGCAACACCTGCCATTCCGGTAAGTTGTTGGTCTTTATTGAAACTGCCATCGAGCACTTTGGCTACGGTGGTGCCTTTGCCGCTTGTGTAGGTATCACTATCAAGACATTCTTTAAACATTGGTCCGAGGTAAACCAAATTGGTAGCCTGACCGAGGTATTCCTGTGTTACCTGGAACTCCATCATTAAAGGAGTTTTTGGCATGGCACCAAAAAGTGGGTGGAATGGCTCTCTCGGCATAAAATCAATGGCTCCATTTTTTACCTGTACCATTACATTAGAACGGAATGCGCCATCGAGCGGAACAAATTCACTGTAAGCCTGTTTGTGACGGTCCTCGTTTTTTTCTGCACTATACACGAATGCACGCCACATAATGATTCCATCGAATGGTGCCACAGCTTCTGCCAACATATTTGCACCATCCACATGGTTGCGTTTATAGTCTTGTGGACCAGGCTGTCCTTCACTATTTGCTTTCACCACAAAACCACCAAAGTCTGGAACATACTGGTATATTTCCTTCACTTTATCTTTCCACCATTGTCTTACTTTTTCATCAAGTGGGTCGGCGGTTTTTAATCCACCAATTTCAATGGGTGCACTAAAGCGTGCAGTGAGGTATACTTTTATACCGTAAGGTCTAAAAACATCTGCAAGTGCTTTTACCTTATCGAGATAAGATTTGGTAAGTATGGTTGCATTGGCGTTAACATTTGTAAGCACCGTTCCATTGATGCCGATAGATGCGTTGGCTCTTGCATAATCTTTGTAACGCTGATCAATAAATCCTGGAAGTGTATGCCAGTTCCATAGTGAGAATCCTGCGTATCCTCTTTCAACTGTTCGGTCGAGATTATCCCAATGATTGAGCATCCTTAGCTTCAATTTCGGAACGGAAACAATTTTAAGTTGATCGAGTGGCTGTTGTGTTTGTATCAGTCTTAGCAGATGAAAAATACCATATAAAACGCTTTTGTCTGTGTTGCCGGATACAATGATTTTTTTCTTGCCGTTAATGGTTTTTGAAACGATGATAAAACCTTCATCTCCTATATCAAGCAGTAGCTGACCAATGCCAGTATGAGAAAGGGCTGGAGAAGTTCCTTGTCCGGCAATCAATGATACGGTAGGTGAGGAGGCGCTGTTTGATTGTGTATATTTTTGACCAAGCAATCCTGATAATCCATTACTGAGTTCTTCTTTGGCAATAGAGATTGTTTGAGAAGAACCGTCTATAAAATAGCCAGTGATTTGTTTCCGGTAATTTTCCTGTAATGCTTTATCCTGTAAAGGTTGATACCTTAACCAAAGCTCATATCCGTTTTCTGCTTTAAGGCAAAAGCTAGCGCAAAAAAATAGTATAAATAATGGTAGTTTTTTCATGGTATGGCAGCAACTAGGTAAGCTTATTTTTTTCTTAATGAGGAACCTCTGATAATGAGGTTCGATCGGATTACTATTGTATTGGTATATTTTATATCAGAAATTCCCTTCAGGTGATTAATCAGGTTACGCGCAGCAATTTCTCCCATATCGATACCCGGATAATCAATGGTGCTTAGTTGTGGTTCAGTTATTTTACCAATGGCATCGTTATTAAACCCAACGATGGCAATATCTTCCGGAATGCGAACACCATGTTCTTTCAATGTTTGCATGCATACAGCCGCTGAGAAATCGTTGGTGATAAAAGCGCCGTCGGGAAGTGGGTTCATTTTGAGAATTTCCATGGCAGCTTCAACACCACACTGTTCACTCAGGTCTTTGATCAGTACATATTTTTTGTGGAAGGGAATATTGTTATCGTAGAGTGCATCAGCATATCCTTTATGTCGCTGGGCATATACGTTACGTTTTAAACTGGCAGTAACCAGTACAATTCTTTTGCAACCCTGTTCTATAAGGTGTTGTGTAGCCTGGTAGCCACATTTGTAATTATCGATGATCACTTTGGTGCTTTCTCCTTTTTCTTCAACGCGGTCGAAGAAGATCACGGGTATTCCTTTTTCTTCAAATTGTGCGTAGTGAGAAAGATCAGCAGTATCGAAGGATAGGGAAGCAATGAGACCATCAACTCTTTTATGAAACAAGTTCACGGCGTTAGCTGCTTCTTTTACAGAACTTTCTGATGAGTGTGCAATAATCAGATCGTAGCCGGCTTCGGTGGTTACTTTTTCAATACCAGCCAAAACGGAGGTAATAAAGTTACTGTTCAGTTCATGCACCAATACACCAATGGTATTGGTCTTTTGTTTCCTGAGGTTGCTGGCGAAATTATTGTGTCTGTATCCGAGCTCGCGTGCGGTTTCCTGTATTCTTTTTCGGGTGTTTTTATTGATAGCAGGGTGGTCCTGTAAGCCACGACTCACAGTTGCAGATGATAGCTCAAGTTTTTGAGCGATATCATATATCGTGACTTCTTTTTTCGTTTTCATATTGCAATCGGTTGTATAAAAATCGCAAAAAATAATTAAAATCAAATTTTAGTTTTTATGCCTCATATTCAGGTTGATAAAGGTTAAAATGAGTACGCGAGCTGTTTTGTCTTTTTCCGGGAATTAACTTTAAATAGGGGTGAATCTGGCGATAGGCTGTTAAAATTAAATCGGCCACTATTTGCCGGGATAGGCTTTATCTTCTGCATAATAGGCGCCTTTATGGGCGCTTTCGGATCGTTTTAAGTGGAATATATCACTTGACATATTTTAATATATCAAAAGGCTGTTTGGTTTTTTATCTGCAAAGTGTTCAGCCGGAATTTTTGGCTATTTACCCGTTAAAGCCAGACTGGTTACCAAAGGGAGGCCCTTCAAGTGATGCTCAGGGAGATAATTTTTCGTAAAAAAATTGCAATCGGTTACATTTTTTGAGATTTTCTCTTATATTCGTTTTCGGATGATGGAATAACCGGTCAAATTATGTTTGAAATTGCTTGCTGTTATATGAGAATGTGGAAACTATTTTCCAATATTTTCTGTTCACTACAAATGAGCAGTCCCCTTCTCCGTATCTCCGTACCGTCAATTTCTGCTGTTTTGTTACCAAAGGTCCCTAAAGCCTTTCAAGTTGAATCCCAGCTTGGGCAGTTCTCATTACCCAATAATAAAGTCTGATACAGTATGTATTATAGATCTCATCCCGTTCTATTCTATTCAGCGAAGCACTGAAGGAGGAATTGGATGGTATCGGTTCACAGGAACCGGGTTGGTTATTAAACGTCATTATGGTTGGTTTCAAGAGTGGTTTGCTTGTTATTGACCGACGTAGCAAGGGGAGTTTGGCGTTTTACTCTCCTTGCTTTTTTTAATTCCTTCCAGGTAATACAGGCTGTAAAGATGCGGGTAGAAGCAGATTTCGACCAGATTTCGAAGCATCAGCCATGACGCTGTCAGGTATTCCGACACAAAAATTGGCTTGTTTGGTAAATAAGGATGAATGACCTGCCACACCCTCCCAGGTTTAGAGTATCTTGATCATTAATAATTATTGACGTAATGTTATTACTTGGTATAGATGTAGGAACTTCTTCTGTAAAGGTTTCAGTCGTCGATGCCGCTACGCATCAATGTGTGGCATCAGCACAGTTTCCTGAAACAGAAGCAGAAATCATCGCACCCCATCCCGGCTGGGCTGAACAAAGTCCTGATCAATGGTGGGAGTATGTAAAACAGGCTATACTTAAGTGTAATGCTTCTGGAAACTACGATCCACAAGATATAGCTTCAATAGGTATTGCCTACCAAATGCACGGACTGGTATTGCTCGATAAAGATGGACATGTATTACGTAATGCAATCATCTGGTGCGATAGCAGGGCAGTTGAAATTGGTAACAAGGCATTTGAGCATATGGGTCACGACTTCTGTCTAAGTACCTTGCTCAATTCGCCAGGAAATTTTACCGCGAGCAAATTAGCCTGGGTAAAAGAAAATGAACCCGCAATTTTTGAAAAGATTGATAAAATGATGTTGCCTGGAGATTTCATCTCCTTTAAGATGACCGGCGACATTACTACTACCAACTCCGCATTATCAGAAGGTATATTCTGGGATTTCAGGAAAGAAGCAATTTCTGCTGATATACTTTCTTATTATGGATTTGATAGTTCACTTATTCCAACCATACAGCCTTTGTTTGCACCTCATGGTTTTCTGAAAGAGTCAGTGGCAAACAGACTTTCGCTGAAGGCAGGAATTCCAGTGGCTTATAAAGCTGGGGATCAGCCTAATAATGCCCTTTCACTGAATGTAATGGAACCTGGAGAAGTTGCAGCAACTGCTGGTACTTCAGGTGTTATTTATGGAGTTAGTGATGAACTGGGTTACGATCCTTATTCCAGGATCAACAGCTTTGCTCACGTAAATCATACAGAGATACATAGGAGAATTGGTATTCTGCTTTGTATCAATGGTACAGGTATATTCAATAGATGGATCAAAACAATTACTGGAAGTGGGCAATCTTACGCAACCCTGAATGAAGCAGCAGCAGCAGTTCCTATCGGAGCTGATGGGTTACTGGCTATTCCTTTTGGAAACGGCGCAGAACGGATGCTGAACAACCAGATTGTTGGTGCTCATTTTGAGCATATAGATTTGAATATTCACGGAAGTGCCCATCTGGTGCGTGCGGTACAGGAAGGCATTGCTTATTCTTTCCGTTATGGTCTTGATATCATGCGCGAAAATGGCATGAATCCACAGGTTGTAAGGGCATCAAAGGCCAATTTATTCCTGAGTGATGTATTTGCAAAAGCCTTTGCGGGAGTTAACCAGGTATCTGTTGAATATTATGATGGAGATGGAAGTTTTGGTGCTGCTATCGGTGCCGGTTTAGGTGCAGGTATTTTTGCCAATACTGCAGAAGCAGCAGCAGGCCGCAAACCAGTTGGTACTATTCATCCTGCACATACTTCACTCTATGAAGAACGATATGCAGCATGGAAAGCATCATTGGAAAACAGGCTTCAGTTATTGAAGCAACATGAAACCGTTTTAATTAGTTAATCATTTTTATTGTTTCAAATATTTATATTTTAACATTATGTCAATCGTATTAGGTCAACAAGAATATTTTAAAGGGATCGGCCAGATCAGGTATGAAGGGGTAGATTCTGATAACCCGTTAGCATATCGGTGGTACGATGAGAATAAAGTGGTTGCCGGCAAAACCATGAAAGAATGGTTGCGTTTTGCATGCGCCTATTGGCATAGCTTCTGTGGAAGCGGAGCTGATCCTTTCGGAGAACCTACGCATATTTTTCCCTGGGATCGTCAGTCAGATCCTGTTGCACGTGCAAAAGATAAAGCAGATGCTGCATTTGAATTCATGACTAAAATGGGTCTTCCGTTTTATTGTTTCCATGATGTAGATGTGGTTGATTATGGTAATGATGTAGCAGAAAATGAACGTCGTTTACAGGCAATAACTGCTTATCTCGGAGAAAAGCAGGCGGCCAGCGGTATTCAACTTTTATGGGGAACAGCTAACCTGTTTTCTAACAGACGCTATATGAATGGTGCGGCAACCAATCCGGACTTCCATGTTCTGGCACATGGTGGTGCACAAGTGAAAGCAGCATTGGATGCTACTATGGCACTCGGTGGTCAGAACTATGTGTTCTGGGGTGGTCGTGAAGGGTATATGAGTTTGCTTAATACTGATATGAAACGTGAGAAAGAACACCTGGCCAGGTTCCTGCACACTGCAAAAGATTATGCCCGCAGGAATGGCTTTAAAGGTACTTTCTTTATTGAGCCTAAGCCTTGTGAGCCAAGCAAACACCAGTACGATTATGATAGTGAAACTGTTATCGGTTTCCTTCGCCAGTTTGATCTGCTGAACGATTTTAAATTGAATATTGAAGTGAACCACGCTACATTGGCGGGTCATACTTTCCAGCATGAACTTCAAACAGCTGCCGATGCAGGTATGCTTGGTTCAATTGATGCTAACAGAGGTGATTACCAGAATGGATGGGATACCGATCAGTTCCCTAATAATGTTAATGAACTTGCTGAAGCAATGCTTGTAATTGTTGAAGCCGGTGGTTTCGGTGGCGGTGGTATTAATTTTGATGCCAAGATCCGCAGAAATAGTACAGATGCAGAAGATCTGTTCCATGCACATATTGGTGGTATTGATACTTTTGCCCGTGCATTAATCGTGGCAGATAAAGTATTGAACCAGTCAGATTACAAAAAAATCAGAACAACCAGGTATGCTTCTTTTGATGGCGGAGAAGGCAAAGCCTTTGAAGAAGGTAAGCTTTCACTGGAAGATCTCAGGAACTATGCAGTAGCTAAAGGAGAGCCTGCGGTAGCTAGTGGTAAACAGGAATACCTGGAAAACCTGATCAATCGTTATATTTAACTGCTGAAGTGATCATAAACCTAAACCCTGATGCGGTTGGAGTTTTCATACTTCAGCCGCATCTTTTTATTTCATCACAACCTAATTCGATTTTATGTTGATGCACCAGACAATGCGATGGTATGGACCACATGATGTGGTTAAACTATCCGATATCAGACAAGCAGGATGTGCAGGAGTAGTAACAGCTTTGCACCATATTCCGGTAGGGGATATATGGACAATAGAAGAAATAAAAAAAAGAATTGAGCTTGTAGAAGCGGCCGGCATGACCTGGACAGTAGTGGAAAGTTTGCCGGTAAGCGATGATATTAAAAGGCAAACCGGTGATTACCTCTTACACATCGAAAATTATAAAGTAAGTCTTCAAAACCTTGCTGCATGCGGTATACAGGTGGTTACCTATAATTTTATGCCGGTGCTGGACTGGCTCAGAACTGATGTTGCTTACACGATGAAAGACGGAAGCAAGGCTTTATATTTTAACCGACTCGCTTTTATTGCTTTTGATCTTTACTTGCTGAAAAGACCCGGCGCTTCTGAAGAGCATGCAAAGGATGATCAGGAAGCTGCATTAGCATTGCTTCAATCGATGAGCGATGCGGAAAAGGATAAATTATTCAGGAATCTTTTACTTGGATTGCCGGGTAGTGATGATGCATTTACTGCTGAACAGGTTTTGGCGGCATTGAAAAAATACCAGGGAATCAATACAGATAAACTCAGGGAACACCTTGCTTACTTTTTGAAAGAAGTGGTACCTGTAGCAGAAGCTGCAGGTGTTAAAATGGCTATTCATCCGGATGATCCTCCATATCCGGTATTGGGGTTGCCGAGAATTGTAAGTACAGAATCAGATGCGGCATTTATACTTTCCGCGGTTGATTCGCCTGCTAATGGACTTTGTTTTTGTACCGGTTCTTATGGAGCACGTGCAGACAATAATATCGTTGCCATGCTGAAACGTTTCAGTGATCGGATTCATTTCCTTCACCTTCGTAATACCAAGAGAGATGCGGCGGGTAATTTTTACGAGGCTGCTCATTTGGAGGGAGATACGGATATGTATGAAGTAATCAGTGAAATTTTAAAAATTCAACAACGCAGAAATATAGCTATACCGATGCGCCCTGATCATGGACATCAGATGCTGGACGATCTGCAGAAAACCACTTATCCGGGATATTCAGCTATTGGCAGGTTAAAATCGCTGGCCGAATTGCGAGGTGTGGAATATGCTATTCATAAATCAATGAAAGCTTAGTAAGAAAGGTCGCCATGCGAAATACTACAAAACTGAAAGCGATACTCCAATACTATCACTTCGATCTTTCCATGAATGATCTGGAGGTAATGGTATTGAACCTGTATCATAAAGAATCGGGTAGTGCAATGACATTCGAGGATTCATCCTACAGCAAACTCATAACCAAAGCTTATTCCTACATGAACAAGCAACTAAAAGAAGGAACGAAAAAAACTAAATAAAACAAATAAAGCCAGATTTCTTACCAATAAGGGTAATGGAACGCAGATTATCATGATAATCTAATCGCCAAAATTTCAAATCCGACATCCGACATTCGACATCCAACATCCGACATCTGCCATCTGCGATCTGCCATCTGCGATTTTAGTTTTTTCTCGCGGGCCGAACATTCTTCCCATAATACACATCAGTTGGAATATGATGTCCCCAATAAACCGCTTCAAGTATGGCATATAAATCAGGGTCATAAGCTTTCAGGTCATCGGGAGATTGGATCCTGGTGTCTCCATCATAAAATTCATAGTTCGACCAGAACCACCACTGTGTGCCTTCTGCCCAATATTCCGCTACTGTGTTGATTGCATACTGGCCTTTGTACATGCCTTTTTCTTTAGCATTGGTATATGCCGTGTTGATGCGGCGCAGGAGTGCAGTATCGGCCACACGCATGGCACTCATGATATTATGACTGAATTCATGTACCAGAATATTCTCACCATAATAGCGGGTGCCTGCATAGCCTAATATATTTTCTTCAGCGCAGGAAGTAATGGTGCCGCCCATACCACGGGCTCTTTTGTTCCAGTATTCTTTATCGCTCATACTCGCAATTCCTCCGGGTTTATCATAGTTATCTCTTTCTCCGGGAGTGAGGCGTCTGTCTTCACGGGTAGGTTTTTTCCAGTTACTTCTTTCTGGTAAATCCGTTTCCATTTCTGTTTCTGCCATGATGAGCAAACGGGCTCCCTGTTTCACCAGAGCAGCTCGGATATCAGGTCTTTTCAGTAACATATAATTGATGATATCACGGGCTACCAGCAAGGCGTCATCTGGTACTTTTTGTGAGGAAACAACGGGGATGCCGAAAGCGTCGGTGTATTTTTTATAGAAGGAATCGAGTTTCAGTTCTGCAGGAGGGGTAGCAATTACTGCCAGTGGAAAACTTTCAATCAATTTCTTTCTTTCGGTTTGAGCATTACCATTCAGGCATATTGAAAATATCAGGGTAAATAAAAAGTATACTCGCATAACAAGGATTATCTATTGAACCGAAAATAAAAATAGATACCCATGCACAGGTGCTGAGAATTAACCCGGTGTTTGCGGTTATTGATGGGTTAGGGGGGAAGAGATTGCACTGCCTAAATGAATATTCCTGGTGATATATTTTTCGTGTCTCAACCTAACCCCCAAAAAAACAAGGCCCTTTAGGGGGCCTTGTTGTGAGTGTATGATAGAAATTATGTAAGTATTATTTACCTAAATATTGCTTAATCGCTGCATGGTAACCACTACTAAGTGGTACAACTGGTAAGCGCACTTCATTTTGAATCAATCCTTGTTCAAACATAAATGCTTTCACACCTGCCGGATTGTTTTCTGCAAACATCAGATCATATGCTTTAAGCAGTGGATCGTTTAATTTTTTAGCGGAGGTCATGTCCTGCTTTAATGCCGCGCGAATCATATCTGAAAACTGCTTAGGGAAGGCATTAGCAGCCACGCTGATCACGCCGTCCATTCCACAGGCTATTTGTGCCATAGCCAGTGCATCGTCGCCGCTAACCACCAGAAAGTCTGCAGGTTTATCGCGGAGGATTTCCATACATTGAACCATATCACCACTGGCTTCTTTCATTCCAGCTACATTGGCTACTTCATGTGCCAGGCGAAGGGTAGTGGCTGCACTCATATTACGACCTGTTCTTCCAGGAACATTGTATAATATAACAGGTTTAGGTGAGGCTTCCGCTACAGCCTTATAATGCTGAAAAATACCTTCCTGTGAAGGTTTATTATAGTAAGGGGCAGCACTTAAAACGGCGGCGGCCTTATCTAAGGGGAAATAGCCAAGGTCTTTTACTACTTCATGGGTACTATTACCACCTACGCCCACAATTACAGGTACGCGACCTGCTACTTTTTCGAAAGTATAGGTAACAATGTCTTTCTTCTCCTGTTTCTCAAGGGTTGGCGTTTCACCTGTTGTACCTAAAGTGATGAGGTATTCAACACCTCCATCAATCATAGCATCGATCACCTTACCCAGTGCATCAAAATCTACACTAAGGTCGTTTTTAAAAGGCGTTACCAATGCTACTCCAGTTCCGCTCAATTGTGTTCTTAAAGACATTGCTTTGTTTGTTTTTATTTTTATTCCTTTTAGTCCATAGTCCATGGTCTATGGTCTATGGTCCATGGACTATATGCTACACCGCTTCTTCCCAGAATCCCATCTTACCATATTTTTCAATACGGTTATTGATTCGTTCTGTTGGGTTGGTGTTTCTGATTTCTGCCAGTGTTTTAATCAGGTATGATTTCAGTATTTCAGCGGCTTCGGTATAATCCCAATGAGCACCGCCAATTGGTTCGTGTACAATTTCGTCTACAAGACCAAAACCTTTCATATCGGTGGCAGTTAAGCGCAATTGTTCTGCGGCTACTGCTTTTTTATCCCAGCTACGCCAGAGAATGGAGCTACAGCTTTCTGGTGAAATGACCGTATACCAGGTGTTCTCCATCATCAATACTTTATCGCCCACACCGATACCCAATGCTCCACCTGATGCTCCTTCTCCGATAATTACAACGATTACCGGAACTTTCAGGCGTATCATTTCATAAATATTCCTTGCGATGGCTTCACCCTGGCCGCGTTCTTCTGCTTCAAGTCCTGGGTAAGCACCTGGGGTATCGACAAGACAAATAATAGGTTTATTGAATTTTTCGGCAAGGCGCATCAGTCGTAATGCTTTTCGATATCCTTCGGGGTTGGCCATACCGAATTTTCGTAGCTGACGCAGTTTGGTATTGGTACCTTTTTGTTGCCCGATAAACATGACCGTTTCGCCATCCAGTTTGGCAAATCCACCAACCATTGCTTTATCATCTTTGAAATTGCGGTCGCCATGCAATTCAACGAAGTCTGTACACATTTTATCAATGTATTTCAGTGTGTAAGGCCTGTCTGGGTGGCGACTCAACTGAACACGTTGCCAGGGGGTGAGGTGCTGGGTAATTTCTTTTCTCTTTTCAAGAATAGAATTCTCCAACTGCTGGATAGTAGCTGTATAGTCTATTTTCGGGTTTTTTTCTGCCAGTTTCTTTGTATCCTCAATTTGTTCGTACAACTCTTTGATAGGGTTCTCGAAATCAAGGAATTGTCTATTTGGGTATTGGGGCATAATGATCGTTTAGAGCGGTAAAATTAGGGGTTCATATTTTTTCTGGAAAAGATTTGTTTATGAAAAGTCTTTACCCTTATCTTTGCCGTCCCGAAAACGGAATAAAACACGTTTTTCAGGCTACTGGATCGGTAGTTCAGTTGGTTAGAATGCCGCCCTGTCACGGCGGAGGTCGCGGGTTCGAGTCCCGTCCGGTCCGCAAGAAGTCTCAGCTACAAATAGCTGGGACTTTTTTGTTTATGGCATATTATGTTTATATCATTCAAAGTCTTGCAGATCATAGTTATTACAAGGGTATACAGAATTTCCGCTTCAGCGACTTTTGCAGGATAACAATAAAGCATCACAATATACCTCTGGTTAAATACCATGGAAGCTGGTATATGTGGAGCAAATGGGTTCAAAAAAAACGGTGTTGATCCATGAAAAAAATTACAGAAGGCGACCTCTGAAAGGATTCAGGCTTTAATTGCACATCCTAAAAGCTATATAGCTTATTTCCAATAAACAGATTTTCGCCCCTTCATCCACATGGAATTTTGGGACGAGCCCCCTGCGTTCTACTTTCGGGCGTCCAGTCCGCAAAAAAGTTTCAACTTCAAATGGCTGAAATTTTTCTGTTTTTGGCACATTGCGTTCATATTATATAAATTCTTGCATAAATCGGATGCTTTGTTGTTGATTACTTCTTACGTAAAAAAAAATATATGATGCCAAGCGAATGAAGAGTGTAACTAAAAATTTACAAAAATACATAGCACTATTTTTTTGCGTGATATTGATTTGTCGCATTCTATATCATTAAGAATACCTAGAGCTAATTTGTATTCAAATAATAACTATTATGTAGGGGGTTAATGAGGTATCAAGAATTTAAGAATGTGATCGTAAAAAGATCCTTTATAGTCTCTCTCAATCACCATTACGGAGTAGTTCTGATAAATCTAACGCTTTAACTAAAAGGCATAATATTACATTTTTTACTTACATTAGTAAAATAGTCAAAGTTTTTCATATGATACATTTCACTCCATCTGAAATATTGTCGGCATACAAAAAATTTAAACATTATTTCTATTATGATAATACATCATTATTTGTACGACAAAAAATAACTTCATTTGAAGAGGTCTTGAGGAGTAGGCCTGAAGGTACAATTGAAGAGAAATTAGTGAAACATTTTACTCTTGTTGCCAGAGATATATCTTCTCTGTCACTTAAAAAATGGAGAGACAGATTCAAAGATTCGATTGAAATAAAAGCGACTGTTAAAAGCTTAGAAAAACAAACATCAAATATCCTTACAAATACAAATCGATACGCCTCTATACAGTTACAAAGGTGTAATTTCTTAATAGATGCATCTGTCGAGATTCATATAATTACAGTATTATGGCTAATGTATTGTGGGAAATATTTGGCTAAAGTTGTAGATGAAGATTGTTATGCATATAAATTAGCGTTAAGTACTGACGAGTTAGATGAAGAAAAAGAAGAAGTGATAAATGGGTTAAAACTTTATCAGCCATATTTTAAAGGGTATCAAAATTGGAGAG
The DNA here is from genome assembly GCA_964611995.1 of uncultured Sediminibacterium sp. Classification (GTDB taxonomy): domain Bacteria; phylum Bacteroidota; class Bacteroidia; order Chitinophagales; family Chitinophagaceae; genus Sediminibacterium. The sequence goes on from CAZTCS010000006.1 coordinate 41,994, forward strand.
ATAATGCAATTACAAAAGTTCAACAATTATTTGAAGAGAAAAAAGACTCAACATTGTTGAGTTTAGATATTAAGGATTACTATCACAATGCTGTCGTTGATTTGAGTCAAATAAAATCTCAACTATATGAATATAAAAAGGGCATACGCATTCAAGATAACTCGCAAGTAGAGAGGCTGTTTGATCTGTTATCGCTTATTCATGAAGTTTATATCGATAAAATATCGAAATATATAACGGTTCCTATCTTAAAGAAAAATGAGTCAATACTTCCCATTGGACTTTTATCATCTGGATTGCTGGGGAACATAGTTTTAAAGGAATTTGATAAAGTAATAAAAGAAAAAATTAATCCAAGTTATTACGGCAGATATGTTGATGACATCTTATTGGTTACAACAAATTTCAAAGTAGAAGAAACAGCTATCTCCCCAGTGAATAAGTTTCTTTGCAAATACTTCGTAGAAAGAGGATTGTTTGGCTTAAGTAACGTTCCAAAAGAGTTTAAGCCCAGAAAAACAGTCGATAAAGAGAAATATATTGAGCCTAATATAAAATCATTTTCCGACAGAGAAATAATTTATCATAAACTCTTAGCAGAAGATGTCAAATTCTATCTAAAGACAAACTCAAGTCTTGAAATTCAATCTAAAAAGGTGATTCTTCAAAATTTTAATAGTTTAGAGTCGCCAGCGATAATAAATAAGTTCAAAAAGAATATTGATAAAAATAGAAGTGAGTTTCGATTCCTGCCAGAGGAAGATAAAATAGAATCAGAATTTGATGAAGAGGCGTTTTATATTCATTATAATGACTCTATAAATAAGTTGCGAAGTATTAAAGAGTTTAGTGAAGATAAATACGGGGCATCAAAATATCTGGCTGGCAAAATATTTGTAGCTACATATACTAATGAAAAACCTGATGATAAAACAATAACTCAAATATTGACCTTTTTCAAAGGGCGTCAAGCATTAGTCTTTTACACTCTATGGGAAAAAGTGGCAACATATTTATTTATTACAGAAGAGAAGGAGGCGTTAGTGAAATTTATTTTGCAATGTGAGAAAGCAATAGAGGCGATAAAAATTGATAAGTATGAAATATTAGATAAGAAGAAATTGCCGATATTAAGTAAGGTGCAGGCAGATATGTATGGATATTTGTATTTGTCAATCGCCACACCTTTAGCATTAAACCCGAAGTATTTAACGCCAAAGGATATTAATCCAACCCGTCATTCTAAGATATTTAAACATGCTATTGATATTCGAAAAGCAAATCTATTGCGGCATCAAATTCTTGAGATCCCAGTGTTGAACTATACAGCACTTTCGGCTTTAGAAAATAATACTTTCAACTTGCTTAAGTCATACGAAGGGATACGGAAAAGTGAATTTCTATTGAAAGAGAATGAAAATTCTTTTTTTGATTTCTCTTGTGAATTGTCAATTTTATCTCCTAGATATATACACTATCATGAATTAACAATTTTTGAAACATTCAAAATAGTCAATTTATCATGTGAAAACGATGAAGCTATATTGCATAAAATTGAAAAACTGAATGAGCAATCTTTTATTAATTATTGGCGTATAAATCACAAGTGGAAGACATTTCTTGATGGCGATCCTGAAGATGAGGATAAAATTAAAGAAAAGCAGAATTCATATTTTTATCAGCGATCCGTAACTAAACAAGGTAGTGCGAGGGCGAACTATATTTCAATTCGAGGACAAGAGTCTACAAAAAAAATCAATAAAGTAGTTGCATTAGCAAATATTAAGATTGAACAAAATAATATTAAAAATAGCTATTTAGGTAAGCCTAATACAAGCAAGAAAAGGCGCGAATTGTTCTTTAAATTATTAAATTTGGTAGAAGAGGCTAAAGCTGAAATACTTATTCTTCCGGAAGTATCTATACCTTATAAGTGGATGTTATTATTGGCTTCACAAGCTCAGAAGCGGAATATTGCAATTGTTGCGGGATTGGAGCATTGGACGAATGCTAAAAAGTTGGCTTTTAATTTTGTAGCTTCCTTTTTGCCAATTGAAAAATCTAAATTCAGGACTACATTTGTTCGAATTAGATTAAAAAATCACTACTCTCACGAAGAAATAAAAAGTTTAAAAGGGTATCGACTTCTTATTCCAACAGAAATTGATAAACAAAAAGAAAGACAAAATTATGATCTGTTTCATTGGCAAGGAGTATATTTTTCCGTTTATAATTGCTTTGAACTAGCTGATATACACGATAGAGCATTGTTTAAAGGGCAAGCAGACTTTATAATAGCTTCAGAATATAATCGGGATACAAACTACTTTTCAGAAATAGCAGGTTCATGGGTTAGAGATATACATGCTTTTTTTATCCAAGTTAATACATCAGACTATGGTGATTCTAGGCTTATCCAACCAGCTAGTACAGAAGTAAGAGATATTGTTAGGATAAAGGGTGGAGAGAATTCCACTATTGTAGTAGCTAGTATGCCTATTGTTGAGTTAAGAGATTTTCAGTACAAAGAGTACGAACTTCAAAAAGAGGATGGAAGATTTAAGGTAACACCCCCTGACTTTGAGCGAAAATTTGTTGAAGTAAGAATTAATAATGATAGATTCTAATTGTTGGAAAAAGGAAGAAGAATTGAGTTTTATTTAAATCGCCCAATAGTTCAACGAAAATAATAAACTGCAAGTGGTGTTTAAATCTTTAACGATGTTATACTTTTAACAGCTGTTTTCTTAAAATAAAAATTCTTATCTTTTGCTCAAACCCTTCCAATGACCAATAACCTCACTGCAGAAAAATGGAGAATATCTTCTATTGATATCCTTCGTGGATTAGTTATGATCATCATGGCACTCGACCATGTGAGAGATTTCTTTCATATTTCTGCAATGGTAGAGGATCCTACCAACCTGAACAGTACCACACCTGCATTATTCTTCACCAGATGGATCACCCATTATTGTGCACCCATCTTTGTATTTCTTTCTGGTACATCTGCTTTTTTATCAGGAAGAAAGAAAACCAAAAAAGAACTCTCGTCTTTTTTATTGAAACGTGGATTGTTTTTAATGGTGCTGGAAATCGTGGTCGTAAATTTTCTGATTGTATTCGATCCATTGTATCGCTTTATCGGTTTGCAGGTGATATGGGTTATTGGTTTGTCAATGGTGCTTTTATCTTTTCTGATTTACCTGCCTTTAAGGGTACTCTTTATAATCGGTATTGTAATGGTTGTGGGGCATAATATGCTCGATGGCTTTAATTACAATAACATGAATGAAGTGCCTTTATGGTATGGATTCTTTCACCAGCAGTTATTTACCACTTATGGAGATGGAAGATTTTTTGCCATCCTATATCCACTCATACCCTGGCCAGGTGTAATGCTGCTGGGCTATTGTATGGGTTCCTGGTATGTGAAAGAATTTGATCCTGCTAAACGCAAACGCCTCCTATTAGGCTGGGGATTAGCATCCATCGCAGCATTCTTTGTACTTCGCTGGGTCAATGTATATGGAGATCTGGTGCCATGGTCAACCCAAAAAGATAATGTGATGACCATCATTTCTTTTTTCAATGTTACCAAGTATCCTCCTTCTTTGTTATACCTATGTATGACTTTAGGCCCTGCTTTGTTACTATTGATATGGCTGGAAAAGGTTAAAGCTGGCTGGACAAATATCGTGAGCGTATATGGACGTGTTCCGATGTTTTATTACCTATTGCATTTCTTTACCATCCATGTGCTTTGTATCATCTTATTTTTCGCCACAGGCCGACCAGTAAGTGATATCGCCGCCGGAAATTTTGCTTTCCGACCAAATGATTTCGGATTTTCATTACCCATAGTCTACCTCATCTGGATCGCCGTGGTAGCCGGATTATACCCACTCTGCAAAAAATACGATCAGTTCAAACAGCATAATAAGCGGTGGTGGACGGGGTATCTTTAGTGAATTGTGAATTGTGAATGGTGAATGGGGCTGTGAATTGTCAATTGTGAATTGTCAATGGGACTGTGAATTGTCAATTGTGAATTGTCAATGAGGAATAATTCACAATTTAATTGACAATTCACCATTCACAATTCACGCCTCACGCTTCACATCTCACTATTTCAGCTTCTCCTTAATCTCATTCAGCTTCATCAACGCTTCTACTGGCGTGAGGCGGTTGATGTCTATTTCATTGAGGGCTTTGCGGATGTCGTTGAAGGTTTCGGAATGTGCATCGAAAATGGAAAGCTGCATTTTTGGGCCACTGATATTCTTAACAGCCTCCTGCATTCTCTCCTTCGGACTTGCAGACTTTTGGACTTGCGGACTATCTTCACCCACATGCTTCTCTTCCAGTTGTGCTAAAATTTCATTTGCACGTTGAATAAGTTCTGGAGGCATGCCAGCCATTTTGGCGACATGGATACCAAAACTGTGCGTACTGCCACCTGCGGCTAATTTGCGGAGGAAAATGATTTTGTTGCCAACTTCTTTATTGGTAACATGAAAGTTCTTTACCCTCGGTAATTGTTCTTCCAGTTCATTCAATTCATGGTAGTGCGTAGCAAAAAATGTTTTTGGGGCATGTTTGGAACTATGCAGGTATTCCACAATACTCCATGCAATCGAAATACCATCATAAGTAGATGTTCCCCTTCCGATTTCATCGAGTAAAACCAGACTTCTGTCAGAAATATTGTTGATGATACTTGCTGTTTCATTCATCTCAACCATAAAAGTTGATTCGCCACCACTTAAGTTATCACTGGCGCCAACACGGGTAAAAATTTTATCTGTCAATGGAACCCTTGCCTGAGAAGCGGGTACGAAACTTCCGATATGTGTCATCAGGGTAATCAAGGCCGTTTGTCTCAATATGGCACTTTTACCACTCATATTCGGCCCCGTAAGAATGATGATCTGCTGTGATGCGGGATCTAAGTAAATATCGTTTGTAATATAATTTTCTCCTGGGGGCAGGTTTTTTTCAATCACTGGGTGACGGCTGTCTTTCAATTCAAGTACCTGTCCTTCGTGTAGCTCAGGTTTTTTATACTGATTGAGTAAGGCTGTTTCGGCAAAAGAAGTAAGACAATCTAACTGTGCCAGCAAATGTGCATTTTGTTGGATTGCGGCAATATGTGGTTGTAATTCCTGCAGAAGCTGGTCGTATAGTTCCAGTTCAATGGCAAGTATTTTATCTTCGGCCCCAATAATTTTTTCTTCGTATTCTTTCAGTTCAGTTGTAATATATCTTTCGGCATTGGCAAGTGTTTGTTTTCGGATCCAGTCTGCCGGTACTTTGTTTTTATGTGAATTGGTTACTTCCAGATAATAGCCGAAAAC
>CAZTCS010000006.1:47361-58197 GCA_964611995.1 uncultured Sediminibacterium sp.
TGTTAAAGCTTATTTTTAAAGAAGATATTCCGGTTCTTTCCGCTTCCCTTTGCTGGATATTGATGAGAAATTCTTTTCCGCCTGTTGCAATACTTCTCAAGTCATCTAAATCCTTGTGCACACCCGCACGAAATACTTCCCCTTTATTTGCGGCAACGGGAGGGTTATCGGTAAGAGAACTGGTGATGCGCGATATTAAAGCAGGGCAGGGGTTTAAATGTTTTGATGCGTGCAATAATAATGGGTCGGTCAGATTTTCGCAAAGGTCTTTAATCAATGCAACCTGTTGTAGTCCCCTGGCTAATTGTAGTACTTCACGCGGATTAATTTTCTTATTGGGTACCTTACTTACCAGTCGTTCAATATCACCACATTGTTCTATCGCCTGAATCAATTGTTTGCGGGTATCGGTATGCAATACACAATATTCAACGGTGTTCAGTCGCTCACGGATTTTTACCGCATCTTTTAAAGGAAATATCAGCCACCTGCGTAGAAGACGGGCGCCCATTGGACTAACAGTCTGATCGATAACTTTTAATAAGCTGTTGCCCTGGTCGGTTCCGGTGTGTAGTATTTCCAGGTTGCGTATGGTGAAACGGTCCATCCATAGAAAATCGTCTTTCTCTATTCTTTGGATTGAACTGATATGTTGTAGATTGGGGTGTTCTGTTTCTTTCAGATAGTATAGAATTGCGCCTGCAGCAACAATGCCATTATTAAGGTGTTCTATACCATAACCTTTTAAGGTATGGGTTTGAAAATGTTTAAGCAAGCTTTCAACCGCAAATGCTTCATCAAATATCCAGCTCTCCATGGTATAGGTATAGAACCGGTTACCATGCGTTTCTTTGAATGTTTTTTGATAATTACGTTGAAAGATTACTTCTGCTGGTTTTAAACCTTGTAATAGGTTGTCGATATATTCAGCATTACCTTCTGCAATAAAAAATTCACCTGTTGAGATATCGAGGAATGCAATACCCGCACCTGTATCCGTAAAATGTATGGCAGCGAGAAAATTATTGTTTCCCTGATCAAGTAGTTTGTCGTTGGTAGCAACACCCGGTGTAACCATTTCGGTGACACCTCTTTTCACGATTCCTTTAACTGTTTTAGGATCTTCGAGTTGATCGCAAATAGCTACTCTATGTCCAGCTTTTACCAGTTTATGCAGGTAAGTGTCCAATGCATGGTGAGGAAAACCGGCCAGCTCGCTGGAAGAAGCTGCTCCATTATTTCTCTTGGTTAAGGTAATGCCTAATACACGGGAGGCAATAATGGCATCTTCTCCAAATGTTTCATAAAAATCACCCACACGAAAAAGCAAAATCGCATCCGGATATTTCTGCTTAATAGCCCGGTGTTGTTGCATTAAAGGAGTATCTGCTGCTGATTTTGCCATAGTGGCAAATATATAATTTGAAAATTAGATAATTTGAAAATTTGAAAATGTAAAAGGGGAGGGGGTGCTTCGCACCCTCTCCCCCCTTATATAGTTTATTGATCTCTTCCGCCTTCGGCGGACTTCATCACCATAATTTCGTCAGCCGAAAGCGGACTTCATTAACTTGATTTCATCCGCCTTCGGCGGATTACATTACCCTACTGCTTCATTTTCAAATTTTCAAATTTTCAAATTGTCAAATTGTCCTAATTCCTCGGTTTCGGCATTGGCTTCCGTGGCAGTTTCGCATCGCGTTGTGCGGTGTTGTAGGTGAAAGCTGCTACGATAGTGGCAATTTGTTTCAGGTCGTCTGCAACCAGGTGATCGTAAACATCCATATTGCTGTGGTGGGTACGTGTATCGTATTCAATAGGATCCTGGATAAACTGGAAACCTGGTAAACCTACTGCATCAAAAGCCTGGTGATCTGTACCGCCGGTATTGCTGATGGTAACAGTGCTTGCTCCAAGGTCTTTGAATGGTTCTAACCAGGCGCTAAAGATTTCTTTAGCAGCTAAATTACCCTGTAGGTATATTCCACGAATTTTACCGGTACCATTGTCGATATTGTAGTAAGCAGAGAATTTCTCATGTGCAGGCATTGGTTGCATATTGGCAGGATCTGCAAAGGTTTTCTTTACATAACCTCTTGAACCCAATAAACCTTGTTCTTCTCCACTCCATAAACCGATGCGGATGGTTCTCTTGGGTTGTACGCCTAATGCTTTGATGATGCGCATTACTTCCAGCATTACTGCAGAGCCAGATGCATTATCAGTAGCACCTGTGCCAGACTGCCATGAATCAAGGTGTGCACCAATCATTACGATTTCATCTTTAAGTGCCGGATCGGTACCAGGTATTTCAGCAATTACATTATAACCCTGTAAATCCTTGGTCTGGAATTTTGTTTTTACATCAACGTCCATTTTCACCGGAGTACCAGATTTTGCAAGACGTAAAATCGTATTATAATCTTCAATACCTAAAGCCATGTCGAGAAAGTTCTCTGGATCACCGCCCTTATAGGCACCACCACCTTGTGCGAAAATGGTACCGTCGTGGTTGCGTGTAGCAGAAGTAAATATTCCAATTGCGCCCTCTTTCATAGCCATAGCTTTTAATAAATTCAGTGCGCGAGCCGCTACGTTAAGAGAGCCTCTGATAGCTGGTCCGGCGCCAGGTCCGGCAGGGTTTGGAGGTGCAGGGGTTACTGCCGCCATTTTGGCAAGTTGTTCATCAGTAAAGCGTTGCGCATCTGGTCTAAAACTGTGCTTGTATTCACTTAACTGATCAATGATCAATATCTTATTTTTTAATTTGCCACTGTAGGCCTGTATAGCTAACGTATCTTTTGCTTCAACAACAAGTATTTCAGCATTTTTCAAACCCTTTGTTCCTGCGGTCCAGGTTTTGGGCCATGCCAGAATGGGTTTGTAATAAGGAGCAGTAATTGCCAGGTACATTTTTTCAAGATCCCAGCCTTTTCCAAACTCACCCCATGGGTCAAGAGTGGCGTTCGAAACACCCCAACTGGTTAGTGCTTCTTTGGCATAATTAGCGGCACGTGCATACCCGGCAGAGTTGGTAAGACGGTTTCCGCTTTTATCGGTTAAATTGAAGGCGATGTCCATTACCTGCGAACGCTGTAATCCTTCTTCGCGGATTTTTTTCATCATTTCCAGGTCAACTTTCTCCTGGGCCATAGCAGTCATTGGCATACTAAGGGCCAATAGCCATGCATAACGGTTTAATTTTCTCATTTTAGTTGGTTTGGGTTTGGACCATGGACTATGATCCACAGACCATGGTCAGAAAGCTACCAATTTAAAGAATTTGCTTATACTCTCCACATGCTTTATTTGAGTGGTTGAGTTTACCTTTGCAGGATGCGAAAGTTAAGCATGGAAGAACTTGGCCGGAAAACGGTCACGGAGTTTAAAGAGGCCACGAAGAACAGGGTAGTGCTGGTGCTGGATAATATCCGTAGCATGCATAATGTAGGCAGCGTATTTCGCTCAGCAGATGCATTTTTGGTGGAAGGGATATGTTTATGCGGCTATACACCCGTTCCTCCACATCGGGATATCCATAAAACAGCTTTGGGTGCCACAGAAACCATCGACTGGATCCATTTACCCACCACCCTGGAAGCAGTAAAGCAACTAAAAGAAAAAGGATACAAAGTATTTGCCCTTGAACAGGCAGAAGGTAGTATTTTACTAAACCAGGTGACCAGTCAGGATTTATACCCCCTCGCAATAGTGCTAGGCAATGAGGTAGAAGGTGTTGATTCCGAGGTATTGAAAATATGTGATGGCTGTATTGAAATACCCCAATACGGCATGAAACACTCACTCAATGTTTCTGTAGCAACAGGGATAGTTTTGTGGGAACTGATGAGAGGGATTTCAGATGTCAGATGTCAGATTTCAGATGTCTGATGTCGGATTTGATTTCAGGGTTACATTTTTATTTTGAATTTTGATTTGGGTAGCTGGCTAAACTATTTTTCACTTTCTTATCACAACAATTATTTCATCATACATCTGAAATCTGACATCTGAAATCAGACATCATACATCATTCATTATTCATTATTCGACATTCAATATGGCTGTTATAAAAAATTACCTTAGTCTCGTTAAGTTTTCACATACCATTTTTGCATTACCCTTTGCGATGATTGGATTGGTGCTTGGATTTAAAGATGCGGAACAGGGCAAGATGAGCTGGCTTCAGGAGCAACTATCTCCCTCCATACATCCCTATGTAATCAGTTTTGTATTAGTACTGCTTTGTATGGTTACGGCAAGAAGCGCTGCAATGGGTTTTAACAGATACCTCGACAGACAATTCGATGCAAAAAATCCCAGAACAGCGATTAGAGAAATACCCAGTGGTATCATTTCTCCTGATAGTGCTTTGAGATTCGTGATTGTAAACTGCCTGCTGTTCATTGTGGCCACCTGGTTTATCAACCCTATTTGTTTTTACCTTTCACCGGTTGCTTTGTTTGTCATACTATTCTATAGTTATACCAAAAGATTTACCATGCTCTGCCACCTGGTATTAGGTCTTGGTTTATCTCTCGCCCCAATTGGAGCATACCTTGCGGTTACCGGAGTATTTGCACTTTTACCCATACTATTTTCATTGGCCGTAATTTTTTGGGTTAGTGGTTTTGATATTATTTATGCGATGCAGGATGTGGCTTTTGACCAATCGCAAAAATTACATTCTATTCCATCAATACTGGGAGAGAAGAATGCATTGAATGTGTCAAAATTTTTACACTTATTGAGTGCCTTATGTATCCTTATCGCCGGCATGTATGGAACATTTCACTGGATATACTGGATTGGCTTTCTGGTATTTACCGGTATGCTCTTTTACCAGCATTCCCTCGTAAAACCCAATGATCTCAGTAAAGTAAACATCGCCTTCATGACCGCCAACGGCATCGCCAGCGTTGTTTTTGGAGTGATTGTGATTGGGGCGGTGGTGTTTTAGTCCGGGAGTCCGGAAGTCCGGGGTCCGGAGGGAGTAGTGAGTAGTCTTCAATTTCCAGGCTTAATTCAAAGATCAAAAATCAAAATTCGAAATTCAAAATTCAAAATTCAGAATTCAGAATTCTTTTTCCTTTCTTTCCCTATTTTCGTACCACGGACTTCCCGACTTTCGGACTTCCGGTCTCCTAATGGCAAGAATACTTTGCATAGATTATGGCGGTAAAAGAACCGGTATTGCGGTGACTGATCCTCTTCAGATTATTGCCAGTGCTTTAACGACCATTCCATCCAAAGAATTGATTCCTTTTCTGAAGCAATATATGCATACAGAACAGGTTGAATTGATTTTAATAGGAGAGCCCCTGGATCTCAACGATCAGCCGACCCATGCAACACCATTGGTGAAGAAAGCCTTACAATTGTTAAAAAAAGAATTTCCAACTATACCCATTGTTACGGTAGACGAACGTTACACATCCAAAATGGCATCCCGCGCCATGATTGATATGGGCATGAAGAAAAAAGACCGCCGCATCAAAGGCAACATCGACCAGATAGCCGCTACAATCATGCTGCAGGAATACCTGGGTAGCAAGTAGTCCATGGACCATAGGCCATAGACCATGGATGATACTCAATAAGTCATGACCCATTTGCCACTAGTTGTATTCGAATAACCTCAACTTCCTTTAATTCCTATCGACCATGGACTATGGACTATGGACTATGGACCATGGTCTTATTTGGCGCTTGCCCGAATTCGGGGTATTTTTGCGGATTAATACCTAACAGAACAGTCAATGATACTACCTATTGTAGCTTATGGGGCTCAGGTGCTCAGGAAGAAAGGAGCAACAATTTCAGCCGATTATCCGGATTTGGCAAAACTGATTGAAGACATGTGGGAAACCATGTATGCAAGTAATGGGGTAGGATTAGCAGCACCTCAAATCAATAAAGATATTCGTTTGTTTGTGGTGGATAGTGCACAGATTTTTGAGCACCAGGAGGCGGAAGATAAAGGCAAATACCCCGATGAACCCGGAATTAAACGAGTATTCATCAATGCCCATATTAAATCACTGGCTGGTGAAGAGTGGCCGTATAATGAAGGATGCCTGAGTATCCCTAATATACGGGAAGATGTGTTTAGAGCAGAGGAGGTAGAACTGGAATATATGGATGAACAGTTTCAGCCTAAAACTGAAATATTCAAGGGTATTACCGCACGTGTAATTTTACATGAGTACGATCATATTGAAGGTAAATTGTTCATCGATTACCTGAAACCCCTAAGGAAAAAAATGCTGCAGGGTAAACTCAATGATATCAGCAAAGGAAAGACAAGGGTTGATTACAAAATGATCTTTATTAAATGACGCGACTCAAACTGGTTACCATTATTTTTCTATTTGTTTCTGCAACAGCTACATCGCAGGACACAGCCGTATTGGTAGACAATCAACCATTTACCCTTTCTGAAGTGGTGGTGCGTAATAATTTTGATTATAAGCGTCTATTAACCCAAATAAAAGAAGACACTACTTTCTATAAAGCATTTCGAAACCTGCGCATACTTGGGTTTACTTCCTATAACGACATAAAAATGCTCGATAAAAAAGGGGGCGTGAAAGCTTCTCTTTTCAGTAAAACAAGACAGAACAGGGTCGATGGATGCAGAACAATGGATGTTCTGGAAGAAAAAACAACCGGTGATTTTTACGACCGTAATAAAGAATACAACTACAGAACACCAGAACTGTATGCTGGATTATTTTTCACCACAGGTAAAGTGTGCGGGGAAAATAATATTGTAAAAGGCCATGTAAGCAGTACCAGTAATAAAAAGGGAATGGATAAACATAAAGAACAATTAAAAATGCTGTTCTTTAATCCCGGAAAGAAAATTCCCGGTATTCCTTTTATTGGCAATAAGCTCGATCTTTATGATGATAATGCCCATAAACTCTACGATTACAGACTTGATATCGAAGAATACAAAGGGCAACTCTGTTATGTGTTTTCCATTACTCCTAAAGAAAAGTTGGGTTTTTTAAGAACAGTAGTGGTTGATCAGATGACCACCTGGTTCGATCAGAAAACATTAGAAGTAATGGGCCGTAATTATTCCCTCAGCTATAATGCCGGGGCCTATGATTTTGATGTACAAATGGAAGTTGAAATGGGTAAGTTCGAAGGACTTACCGTACCTAAAATACTCCGATATAAAGGCAACTGGGACGTAATGTTCAAGAAAAGAGAACGCGCCATCTTTACCGCTACACTGTTTGATTTTAAGAAGTGATTTAGTTAGGGCTTATGGCAGATAGTTCGGTTTTTCTATGGACTATGGACTATGGACTATGGTCCATGGTCCATAGTCCATAGTCCATAAGCTATAAGCCATTAATATAAGCCAATATATCACTCAAACTCTTCTTCTGTGGCTCTATCTTGTATACATTGTTTGTTCCTACATCATTTATCAGTTTTACACCCATGTATAAATCAGTGCCGAGGCGAGAGAAGCTGAGGATGCGGATTTTAGCGCCTCTGGGGATACGCATGGTGGTAAATGATCTTGAACGAAAATCAGCGGTCAGATTTACTATTGTCTTCTGGTTTTCAAACACTGCATATACTACCGTATTTTTATTCGTGAAATTTTGTGGCAGGTAAGCAAAAATATTTGTGTGAGGTAAGGTACTATCGATAAACCTGTTTGCAGCGGTCCACCTTAGTTTAGTCGTGGTAAGTTCATAACCCTTTAAGGTATTGCCAAGTGAATCTTGGCCTTGCCAAGTCTTGATCCAACTGGTGTCTGTATGGCGGGTCCAGGTATGTAAAGTGTCAATTCCACTTGAAAGAAAAGGAATGGTTTCCCTTGCATGAAATACCTGCATATTTGTTTTGGGATCTTCCGTATCAATAAAGCGAACAGTAATAGATGCATTAGGTGCAAGCTTTAATTCTTGTCCATTTTTAACAACCCGGATGAAAAAACCTCCGCCGCTTTCCAGCAAGTAACCTTCAGATGTAGTTGGCTTGAAGAATTTAATATAGTCGCCTTTTTTCTTCAGTCTAAAAAACTCTATTCTCACTTTTCCAGATGCAACAGCTCCCGTACTTTCAGTGAATGAGCCAGCGGGAACATTTATGGTTAAATAATCTTTGAATTGAATAGTATCTCCTAAACTACAATCAAAAGTGTCAATAATCAGGTCAGGCAGAAATTGATTGGCCAATTGGTGTATTGGTGCATTATTGGGTGTGCTGGCAACCCAAACAGTATCATTTCTTGGATCTCCGGGATAGGAGGTAAAGTTATCGGAGAATTCTTTTTTACATGCTGTAAAAAAGAAGACACTAACTATAGCGGTGATGAGGATGTTCTTTTTCATAACTATTTCTTATCGCTTCATCAATTAGATACGTTAAGCTGTTTTTATGTTGCCTGTTATTGTCTGTTTAAATTATACCTTAAGCCAATCGATAATCCACCAAGACTAAATTTCTGTTGATAAGAAGCTTGTCCGCTGGTAATGCCCGAAAGATTATACCTGAAATAAGGTTCAAAAAACAATTGCGTATTGTCGCCTATTTTTTTCAATAAACTAATGCCTCCATATAATCCGAGTCCAATATTATTTTTATAAACCTGATTGGATCCTTTGCTGATGGGGACTGCTGCCAGACTACTATCCAATATCACTCCCTGGTACCAGGATGAAATATTAAATACAACGCCAGCATTGATGCCAAGTTTAAGGTTGTCGTTGCCAAATTGATAACCAACAGTGACTGGGATATCGAAACTGCGGTAGCGATTTTTAATACTGTTTGTTTTAAATCCAACTTGAGTTACTGTGCTCGTATCTGAAATGCGCAAAGTATCACCAGGTCCACGAATAATTGTTCTTACAGAAATAACGGTAGTGGTTTTAACTTCATCTTCTGTACGGTAAGTAAATTTCTCATTGATCTGTGTGTACTGCAAGCCAGTTTTTACCAAAAAATTATCTGTAATCGGTTTTACAATTCTAACCCCCGCAGAATAACCAATACGCATTGATTCGCTGCTGTCTTTTTTAGCGAGGTATTGGGAAGTTGCAGATCTGTTTTCTACCGTTTTAAAAGCCAGATCAGGCGATACATACACTTCTGCGAACCAATCGGTGTTCCTTACTTTATACGGTGGACAAACTATAACGCTTTTATATTTTTTTGAATAGGCAGTATTTAGGGAAGTCCTTTGTGCAAGTCCACTTAACCCAAAACTATTTCTGTCAGCATTAATGGTATACCCAGCTTGAAAGGGCATGTTGAGGGAAACGGGATATTGGTATGATTCTTCACTATTTGCATGCTCAGCGTTTGCAGATTCATCAGCCTTAATTTGTTTATCGTTACTAATATTAGGCGCTGTTAGATTGCTATTCTGAGATTTATTACCCATTGAAAATGATTCAATATTGCCTTTGGTAAAATCATTTCTTTTAGAACTACTAATAGTTATATCGTTCAATGGATTGTCGGAAGCAATTTTTCCAGACTGTTTGTTTCCGTTTAAGGATTGGTTTGAAGCAGGTGTTAAAGAGGTAGGATTAGTGGTTGTACCGGTAACTGCAGCAGGATTTGCTGCCGCCATTGTTTCAGCTTGATTTTGCTGGTTAGTGGATGCTGCAGTTGTGTTGGTTACTGTTTCATTATTGTCGGATGTTACTTGAGTTTCGTTGTTGGTATTTTTTTGATTCTCTGTTGAAGAGCCATTGTTTGCTGCTGTCTGTGCTACAGTAGCCTGGCTGTTGGTATTGCCAGAATCAGTATTGCTATTGAAAATAAAATAGCCGGTCAGGGAACCCAACAATAAAAGCAGTGGTAGTCCCCAACGATATTTTTTCAGTATGATGAAACCTTTACGGTCATCATCATCTTTAGCAGGATTCACTTTATCCCACAACCCTGCGGGCACAGGCGCAGAGTGGTCGTGGAGTTTGGTCCTGACGAAATGGTCAAATTGGTTATCGGTCATTTTATACAGCAATTTTTTGTAATTGTAAGATTTGTTGTTGCAGCATCTTCCGCGCCTTTACTAATTGGCTGCGGCTGGTGCCGGGTTGTATATGTAGCATTTCTGCAATTTCTTCATGACTATATCCCTCAATAACATTCAGGTTGAATACAAGCCTGTATCCATCCGGTAACTGGTTAATGAGTTTCATCAGGTCTTCTTCGCCAAGGTGGGTGTAGGCACTTGCTTCAACCAGGGGGGCTGAGCTGCTGTGGTCGTCAATATCCTTAAACTTCATTTTTTTTCTCTCCAGGTGACGGATAGCGGTATTTACCACAATTCTTCTGATCCAGCCTTCAAATGAGCCTTCAAACTTAAATTGACCTATATACTGGAAAACCTTAATAAAGGCATCCTGGATCATATCCTCGGCTTCCATGGCGTCGTTGGCATATCTTAGGCATACGGCCATCATCTTGCCAGCATACCTATCGAAAAGCATGCGTTGGCAACTGTTATCCTGCCTGATACAGCCTCTAATCAGATCGTGTTCTGTCACCTGCGGGGTAGTTTAGTGGGTTGACGTCGCCTACATAGATACCATTTTATGTGGAATTGTTGCCCGGAAAGGGAGATTTGTCGGAAAATTACCAAAACTTAAGCCTGGATGAAAGAGGGGAATGCGAAAGAAGACTTAAAATTGGCTGTCGGCTAATAGCTAATAGCCAGTCAGTCCTGTTCGGGGAAATTTGGCTTCAAGTTACAAGCCGCAAGCTGCAAGTCTCACCCTAGGCGAGATGATGCTTGTTTGAGGCCTTCTGCTATTAATGGAATAAATGAAGGGGGTATAATTTAAAATGAACTGG
>CAZTCS010000007.1:0-14019 GCA_964611995.1 uncultured Sediminibacterium sp.
AGCGGATAGTGCATTAGCGGGAATCAACTATTTCATTAACCAACTCATTTTAAATTATATCCCCTTTATTTATTCCAATAATAGCAGAAAGCCTAAAACAAGCACTAATCAAGGCTAGCAGCTAAATCTCCTGGACATTACTGATTTAGTAATAGATGGTTTACCGCTTTACCTTCTCCCACAAAACAAATGAATCACCTTTCAGGTAACGAAGTCCTCCAACAATCATCGCGATATTGGCCATCATAAAATAAAAGGCAAAGAAAACCGTGCCTGGTAGTCTCTTATGTTTAACCAGGATTAATCCCAATAAGGCCCAGACAAAAAAGATGGTTTGCAAATAAATCAATCCAAGTAAAATACCTGCTGGTTCAGCTATCCCTAAAAATATACCTATAAAAAATAATGCCAGTATACTATAGGGTACAATTAGCCACCTGACAATTTTCCTGCTAAACAATTGGAAAGCTGCTAAAGGATATTGCACCACATAGCGAACCAAATTAAACCTTAGCATAAACTGCATATTTCCTGCGGCAATACGACATTTTCTTTTCCATTCACCCGCAATATCGGCTGATGTTTTTTCTACGCCATAGGCAAGTGGTTCATTTACCACTCTTTTACCTTGCTCAAGTACCTGCATCGTGATCAATAGATCATCACAAACGGTATCATCCGGAATAGGGATAAAGCAATCTCTTTGTATAGCAAATAATTCTCCTGCCGCGCCAGGAACTGCATATACCAATGAATCCCATTGCCGGAGTTGTGATTCATATTTCCAGTAATAATTTTCAGCAACTGCACCTTTACTCCTATCCTCCAGTCTTTTTTCACCCGCCACCGCACCAATTTCCGGATCCTGAAAATGCTTGACGAGTTCTTTGATAGCATTTTTGTTAAGCATTGTATTGGCATCGGTACAAACAACCACACCCTTTTTTATTTGTGAGAATGCCCTGTTCAATGCAGCAGCCTTTCCTTTTCGTTCTGGCAAATGCATCAACTGAATCCTGCCATCGGAAAAAATCATTTGCTCTGTACCATCGGTAGAGCCATCCGTAACTACCAAAACTTTGAGCAACTCAGTCGGATAATCCAATGCAAGGGTATTTGCTATCTTTTGTGTTATATACTCAATCTCATTGTAAGCAGCAATTACAATGGTTATTTCAGGATAATAATAAGCAACCGTTTTTACCTTCCTAAAACGACTTACTATAAAGGATATGAAGGGGTAAATCACATAAGGATATGCAATCAATAAGAGCAAAAAAAGGTACACCACCAGCATGGGTACAATATTAAGGAAGAATTTAGGGATTAGGGGTGAGGTGTTAGGTATTAGGTATTAGGTACTGGGTGCTAGGAGGAATACGAGTATACTAACCCTAATACCTAATACCTAACACCTAATACCTAATACCTTTAACCTAGCACCCAGTACCTAGCACCAAGCCCCCAACCGCCACGCAAAAGAATATCCACATCCATCAATTTACGGGCATTCGGGTACGGCTAATGGCTATCTTTACCCCCATAAACAGAAGAATTGCTATGCTCAAAGTAGGCGTATTTGGCGTTGGTCACCTGGGTAAATTCCACCTGAATAACTGGAAAGAGATTAAAGACGTTAAACTGATCGGATTTTTCGACCCGAATAACGATAATGCAAAGATTGCCGTTGAGGAATATGGCCTGAAAAGATTTTCAGATGAAGAAAAACTGATCGAAGCCTGTGATATCATTGATGTTATTACCCCTACCGACCATCATTTCGATATTTGTATGATGGCCATCCGTAAGGGTAAACATGTATTCGTAGAAAAACCGCTTGCCCATACCATTCAGGAAGGCAGGGACCTGGTGAACATGGTTCGTGAGGCTAACGTAAAAATGCAGGTTGGACATGTAGAACGATTCAACCCCGCATACCTTGCCATTCAGGAAATGAACCTGAATCCTATGTTCATTGAAGTGCACAGACTTGCTCAGTTTAACCCAAGGGGAACAGAAGTGAGCGTGATACTCGACCTTATGATTCATGATATCGATATCATTTTAAGCCTGGTTAAAAGCGACGTAAAAAATATTTCTGCCAGCGGGGTTGCTGTTATGACAGAAACGCCGGATATCGCCAACGTGCGTATTGAATTCAACAACGGATGCGTGGCAAACCTTACCAGCAGCCGCATCAGTATGAAGAAAATGCGCAAAATGCGGCTGTTCCAGAAAGATGCCTATATCGGAATAGATTTTCTCGAGAAAAAAACCGAGATCATCAAACTCAAACAACCCGACGACCAAAACGTATTTTCATTTGATATAGATACCCAAAACGGGAAAAAAACAATCGCCATTGCTAACCCCATCGTGCCACAGGCAAATGCGATTAAACTGGAGCTGGAATCTTTTGTGGATGCCATTTTAAACAATAAGCCTACCGTGGTAAGCGAAATAGATGGCTTCCTAGCAATGGAAGTAGCGCACCAGATATTAGATAAAATCAACAATACCAGTATACTGGTGTAAATGCATGCAGGGCAAAAAGAAACAAATCAGTTGGTACATTCTCTCCGACTTCCTTTTTGCCATTGCCGGATCAATTGGTTGCTTTTATTACCTGCTCCCAAAGTTTGGCTTTACACAAAACCAAATAGATTTACCAGTCAGTATTGGTATTGCCTTTAGTTGGCTGTTGGTCTTCGGACTTTCCGGCACCTACCAGAAATCATTGTATGAAAAATCAAGGCTGAATGAAATCACCGAAACCTTTATGCAATCAGCCATCGGAAGTATGCTGATCTGCGGTTTGATTTTCTGGAAACATCCTGATCTTTTTTCCCTCTTCTTTATTTTCTTTCCCGTACATTTTCTGTTATTCGCCATCGACAGAAGCATTGTATTATTACTCATTAAACGGTCCATTTTAAACGGCCATATTCGTTTCAACACACTCATCATCGGTAATAACAAAGAAGCCGTAAAAGTGTACCATGAAGTAGTAAAAAATTTTAGGTGCCTGGGCATGCAGGTAATCGGTTTTGTAACCCACGAACAAAAAACAGGTAATGGACTCACCAAATGGATACCCAGACTTGGTGATACCGAGTCACTCAACCAAATTATTCAGCAGTACCAGGTAGAAAAAGTAATTCTTGCACTGGAGAAAAAAGACCACGCTCTTATTGATGAATTGGTATATACCTTAACCGAAAAAGAAGTAGACATAAAGCTGGTCGCTGATACACTTGATATTGTATCAGGTTCTGTAAAAACAAACAATATTTTCACAGCATCATTAATAGACCTGCGTACCAACCCGCTCAGCGCATGGCAACAAAATATCAAAAGGATTACCGATATAATTGTGGCTATCGCTGGACTTATATTTTTATCCCCCATACTTTTAATCATAGCCATACGTACCAGACTCTCTTCACCCGGACCAATTATCTATGCACAGGAAAGAATAGGTTACAATGGCCGACCATTTACCATTTATAAATTCAGGAGCATGGTAGACAATGCTGAAAAAGATGGCCCCGCACTGTCGAGCGATTTCGATACGCGTATTACATCCTGGGGGAAATTTATGCGTAAATGGCGACTTGATGAATTGCCACAGCTCTGGAATATTCTACTTGGAAACATGAGCCTAATAGGGCCCAGACCTGAAAGAAAAGTATACATCGATCAGATACTAAACCAAACACCCTATTATAGATATCTCCTGAAAGTGAAGCCTGGATTAACTTCCTGGGGCATGGTTCAGTTTGGGTATGCCAGTAATATTGATGAAATGATTCAGCGCATGAAATACGACCTGATCTATATCGAGAATGCATCACTACTCCTCGACTTCAAAATAATGATCCACACTTTGCGGATCATCCTCTCCGGAAAAGGAAAATAAACTCACTCTGCGAAATCTCTGCTACCTCTTGTTCTCAGCGGTGAATAAAATCATATAATCACCGCTGAGAACAAGAGGAAACGGAGGTTTCGCAGAGTTGTTTATTTAGTATGATTTTTGATAATTACAATAACCCTTTCGTAGAAGGCAAATGATTTGAAAAAGGATCACGCCGTACGGCCATACGAATGGCTTTGGCGAAGGCTTTGAAAATGGCTTCTATCTTATGATGCTCGTTTTCTCCCCTGCATTCTATATTGAGGTTACACTTTGCCGCATCGCTGAATGATTTAAAGAAATGGAAAAACATTTCTGTTGGCATTTCCCCGATTTTCTCTCTTTTGAATTCCGCGTTCCATACCATCCAGTTTCTTCCCCCAAAATCAATCAATACTTTTGCATCTGCTTCATCCATCGGCAAAGCAAATCCATAACGCTCCATGCCTCTTTTATCAATCAGGGCCTTGGCAAATGCCTCCCCTAATGCAATACCAGTGTCTTCAATGGTGTGGTGCTCATCAATATGCAAATCACCTTTTGTTTCAATCGTAAGATCAATCTGACCATGTCTGGCAATCTGATCGAGCATGTGGTCAAAGAAACCTATGCCCGTATGAATATTCGCTTTACCTGATCCATCCAGGTTTAGCGATACACTTATTTTAGTTTCGTTCGTATTCCGTTCATGTGTAACGGTTCGTAATCCAAGCTTAAGGAAGCTGTAAATCTCTTTCCAGTCGCTTGTTTCCAAAGCAATTACCGGTCGAAGTTCCGTTTCCTGTTCTGGAGTTAACTCATGTAACGGTGATTTCAGGTAGATCGCTTTACAGCCCAGGTTTTTGGCCAATTGTATATCACTCCACCTGTCGCCTATAACAAAAGAATTAGTAAGGTCAAACTTTGACTGGTCAAAAAAATGTTGCAGTAAGCCAGTACCAGGTTTACGGGTGGGTTGGTTATCTGCAGCGAATGTTCGGTCGATGATCATCTCATCAAAAACAAATCCTTCTCCTTCCAGTGTTCTGGTCATAAGATCATGATATGGATGAAAATCTGTTTCGGGATAACTATCGGTACCTAATCCATCCTGGTTAGTAACCATTACTTTGTAATAATCAAAGGATGCCGCTATTTGTGCCAAAGCAGTGATACTACCTTTCACAAAACTTGTTTTCTCTATGCGGTCAATTTGAAAATCACTGGGTGGCTCCTGCAACACAACCCCATCACGATCTATGAATAATACTGGTCTCATTTCAATTACTTAATTTTTGTACGTGCTGTTTTTACTTCTGCCGTAGTTACCTGCGAAGCTTTATTGCCCCAGCTATTTCTAATATAAGTGAGTACATCTGCTATTTGCGCGTCTGTTAAGTCGGGGTTTGCAGACATATTATTATCATAGTATTCCCCATCAATTTCAACGCGTTCAGTCATGCCTTTAATTACCACACGAACCAGGTAAAGCTTATCGTTCCCTTTCACTTTCGTTGAACCATCCAATGGCGGGTTCATTCTTGGAACACCTCCACCATCTGTTTGGTGACAAGCCATACAACGTTGCAAATAAATTGTTTTACCACGTTCAATAGACGCTTTAAGTGGAGCTTGCTTAACAGTATTATGTTTCGAATTTTCTGTAAAAGCACTGGCTCCCACCAATAGCACCAATAAACCAAATACAAATTTCATGGAGACTGTTTTAATTCGTCTTGTAACTGATTTTATAGATGGTGCCTTTTGCATCATCTGAAACATATAAAGATCCATCAGGACCCTGTGTTAAACCACATGGTCTGTGTTGTGCATCCCTGGTATTTTTTACCACCGCAGCTCCTGCAAATCCATTGGCAAACACTTCCCACTTACCACTAGGTTTACCATTTTTAAAAGGAACAAACGCTACATAATAACCTTCCTGTGGTAAAGGTGAGCGATTCCATGAGCCATGAAAAGCGATGAAAGCACCTTGCTTGTATTTTTCCGGGAACTGGTTACCGGTATAAAACAGTAAGGCATTAGGGGCCATGTGTCCGGGAAATCCAACCAATGGATCAATCGCATTTTCACCACCAGTTTTCTTGCCATCACCACCATATTCCGGAGAAAGTATTTTTTTCTGCTGTAAGTGATCATAATAAACATAAGGCCAGCCAGCATTGTCGCCCTTATTAATAGCATACATGGTTTCTGATGGCAGTTCTGCACTTGCAGTAGAGTCGTACATTTCAGGATACAGTGTATACAGCATATCACGACCATGCATGGTAACGTATAATTTGTTTTCTTGCTGGTTCCAATCGAGGCCAACAACATTTCTCAAACCGGTAGCATATCGAACACCATTATGGTAACCCTGGTCGGTGAGGTCTACTTTAAACTGCCAGATACCCCCTGCAGAATCAAGAATCGGACATGGACTCATTCCTTTTGAGCCCTTTGTTCTGTCTGTCTCCTGACAAGAATTAGAAGGCGCGCCAATATTTACATAGATATTTCCGGCATCATCTAGTGCGAGTGATTTAGAAGCGTGCTGACGTTTGTCCCATAACCCCTTTACAATACGCTGCGGATTTTCTGCATCAATCACTTCGCCATTGGCATCCAGTTTATAACGATACACATCCTGATCAGAAGATGCGTAGAGATAACCATTTTTTATAGCGATACCAGTACCATAATAATTACCGAAACTTTTTACTGTTTCCATGGTCCCATCACCATTGGTATCTTTTAGGTAAAATATACCCTTACCATCTTTTAATCTCTCCAGTTTCACATACAATCCACCCTGTGCCGTTGCAACGATATGTCTTGCCCTACCCATATTTTCTGCTACAACAGATGCTGTAAAACCGGTAGGCATGGTTAGTCCGGCATTATCTGGTGCTGCTGCACTAATCCTGGTTGCCACATTGGTGGTGTCGTTGGCCGCAAATAATTGTAAAGAAGTACAAATAATGGTCAACGAAAGTAAAAGCCCTTTTTTCATATTGTGTTGAATTTGGAATGAAATTACAAATGAATAGACAGATTTGTTTAGTTTCTTTCTACACTATACCAATCCTGCATGGCATCTACCAATGCAGTATTTTCTTTTTCTGAACCGATGGTAATGCGTAAGCAATCTTCACAAAGTGCCACATTACTTCTATCCCTGAGCACGATCCCCTTTGTCAGGAGAAAATCATAAATCTTCCTGGCATCCTTGATTTTTACCAGGATGAAATTTGCATCAGATGGATATACTTTTTCTACCGTTGGCATCGATTCAAATACTTCTGCCAATGCTCCACGCATGTCTACCAGCATTTTAATCATATCGTTCACCTGCCCTACTTCTTCCAGTGCTTTCAAAACCAGTTCCTGTGTGGCCTGATTGATATTATAAGGTGGCTTTACCTTATTCATCAATTCAACGATCGACTGTGAAGCAAAAGCCATACCCAGTCTTAAGCCGGCTAGTCCCCATGCTTTACTCAAAGTCTGCAATACAACCAGGTTAGGATATTCAACCAATTCCTGCACAAAAGATTTTTGTTGAGCAAAATTGATATAGGCTTCATCTACCACTACAATTCCATGGAAATTATTCAGCACCATTTCAATATCCGTTCTGTTCAGTGAATTACCGGTTGGGTTATTGGGAGAACAGAGCCAGATGATTTTGGTATTAGCATCTGCCAGGTTTTCAAGGTGAACAAGGTCGAGTTGAAAATCGGGCAATAGCGGCGCTTTCCTTATTTCTACATCGTTGATATTGGCACTCACTTCATACATGCCGTATGTCGGCGGACAAATAATAATATTATCCTTCCCGGGCTCGCAGAAACAACGGAAAAGTATATCGATACATTCATCACTGCCATTACCTAAAAAAATATGTTCCGGAGCGATGCCTTTTATTTTTGAAAGCTGCTGTTTAACTGCCTGCTGGTGCGGATCGGGATAGCGGTTATACCATTTAATCAATGGCGACCCAAGACTGTTTTCATTGGCATCCAGAAAAACTTTGGCTTCACCACTAAATTCATCTCTTGCCGACGAATAAGGTTTTAGTGTTTTTATATTGGCTCTTATAAGATTGTCAAGGTTAAACATAGATAGCTGACTTATAAATTTTAAATCGATTGTCTGATGAGTACGGCATTTTTATGAGCGTCCAATCCTTCTGCCGCAGCCATGGTTACTACAGTGTTCGCAATAGCATTCAAGCCTTCTTTGCTGAGTTTCTGGTAGGTTATTTTTTTAACAAACGCATCTACACTCACCCCGCTATATGCTTTGGCAAAACCATTGGTAGGAAGGGTGTGGTTAGTGCCACTGGCATAATCACCTACACTTTCCGGAGAATAGTTCCCCAGAAAAACAGATCCGGCATTGATGATTTTATCGGCGATCCATTCATCTTCCTTACAGGAAATGATGAGGTGTTCTGCTGCATAATCGTTCACCAGATCAATTGCTTCATTGATATCACGCAAGAGAATGGCCGTGCTGTTAGCAAGTGCTTTGGCTGCTATATCCTTTCTTGGAAGTAATGCAAGTTGCTTATCCAGTTCTGCATTAACCGCATCAAGCAATGCTGCATCGGTACTTACCAGTAATACCTGGCTATCTGTACCATGTTCTGCCTGGCTCAATAAATCAGCCGCCACAAATGCCGGATTGGCTGTATCATCGGCCAATACACAAACTTCACTTGGGCCCGCTGGCATATCTATGGCGATGCCATTTTGTTGTACCAATTGTTTGGCACAGGTAACATACTGGTTACCGGGACCAAATATTTTATACACTTGTGGTACGCTTTCGGTACCATAGGCCATTGCTGCAATTGCCTGTACACCACCGATGGTGAAAATGCGGGTGATCCCCACCAGGTTAGCTGCATATACAATCGCCGGATTTAATGTTCCATTTTTATCAGGAGGAGAACAAAGAATAATTTCTTTACAACCTGCTATCTGTGCAGGTATACCTAACATAAGTATGGTGGAGAAAAGCGGAGCTGTTCCCCCCGGAATATATAAACCCACTTTTTCAATACCTACCGATTTTCTCCAGCAACGAACGCCTTTCATGGTTTCCACAACTTCTACTGTTGCTTTTTGCTTTTCATGGAAGACCCGGATATTATGGGCAGCCTGTTTGATGGCCCGTTTGAGGTCATCAGGTACCAACTGAATCGCTTCAGCAATAACCGCTTCACTCATTTCAAGCACTTCAAGCTGAACGCCATCAAACTGACGGGTAAACTGAAGTACTGCTTTATCACCATCCTGTTTAACTACATCCATAACACCTTTCACCTGCTGCTGCAATGTTGCGGTGTCTATTACCGGTCTTTGCAGTAATGCGGGCCATTCTGTGCGCGATGGGAATTGAATACGTTTCATATACTTTACTTAAACGATCATTTTTTCAATAGGTACCACCAGTATTCCCTGTGCACCTGCTGCTTTGAGTTGTTCAATAATATCCCAGAAATCATTTTCATTGAGTACACTATGTACACTGCTCCATCCCGGGTCGGCAAGCGGCAACACTGTTGGACTTTTCATACCAGGTAATAAACCGATAATCTCTTTCAGTTTATCATTGGGTGCATTGAGCAGGATATATTTATTGTTCTTTGCTTTTTTAACCGACTGAATACGGAACAATAGTCTGTCTATCAATTGCACTTTTGCCGCATCGAGTTCATTATTACGAATCAACACTGCCTGCGATTGAAGAATGGTTTCTGTTTCCTGTAACCCATTCATAAATAGCGTAGAGCCACTACTTACCAGGTCGCAAATAGCATCGGCCAAACCTATGCCGGGTGCTATTTCCACACTACCACTGATTTCGTGAATTTCGGCATTTACTCCTTTTTCTTTCAAAAAAGCATCAACTATTACCGGATAGCTGGTGGCGATTCTTTTTCCTTCCAGAAAAGAAGCGTTGGTATATTGTTCCCCCTTGCGGATGGCCATGCTTAACCTGCATTTACCAAAACCGAGTTTTTCAACCACCGATACTTTTTTCTTTTTTTCATACACCACATTTTCCCCTACAAAACCAATATCGGCTACCCCATCTTCTACATATTGTGGAATATCATCATCACGCAGGAAATATACTTCCAACGGGAAATTTGAAGCCTCAGCTTTCAGTTTGTTTACGCCATTGCTGATATCGATGCCACATTCCTTCAACAAACGAATGGAATCATCGTGTAATCGACCGCTTTTCTGGATTGCCAGTTTTAATTTCATAATCGAGGTTTAAATAAAAAGGGCCTACCTGTCGGTAAGCCCTTTAATGTTTATGATCAGTACATAACACCAACAGCCTACCCTCTGGGTAAGTAATGATGATGGTGGATATGTACAAATTGTTTCATGAGGATGCAAAAATACATGCTGCCACCGTTACCGTCAAATTTTTTTCACCCGGTCATCCATTTGAGGTGAAGAACTAAACAGGATTAACTAACTTCCCTCCTCCCAAACCTGTAATACATGCTAAAAACGAGCCTGTCACTGTTTTTCTTACTTAGTGCCTGCTTATCATTTGGCCAGAAAGGAAAATTGGTCTGGAAGGATGAATTTTCGGTTAATGGCTTACCCGATTCAACCAAATGGAACTACGATGTAGGTGGACATGGCTGGGGTAACAATGAATTACAATATTATACCTCCAAACAATTGCGTAATGCCCGGGTGGAAAACGGTTTCTTAATCATAGAAGCGCATAAAGAAAAAATGGGCGACAACGACTATACATCCGCCCGTTTGGTAACCAAGGGCAAGGGCGATTGGAAATATGGACGCATAGAAGTGCGCGCCAAATTACCCAAAGGCTTGGGCACATGGCCTGCCATCTGGATGTTGGGCACCACCCCTAAAATAACCTGGCCCGATGATGGTGAAATTGACATCATGGAGCATGTAGGTTATAACCAGGGCACCATCCATGCTTCGGCACATACCAAAAAATATTTTCACAGCATCGGCACACAAAAAACGGCAACAGTTTCAGTTCCCGACTGCAGCGATAGCTTTCATGTTTACAAGCTCGAATGGAATGCAGAAACCATCACCGTATTTGTAGATAATAAACCCTATTTCACATACAAAAACGAACATACCGGTAACGATGCATGGCCATTCGACAAACCCTTCCACCTCCTCCTCAATATCGCAGTTGGCGGATCATGGGGTGGACAAAAAGGCGTGGATGGAAATATCTTTCCGCAGAGAATGGTTGTGGATTATGTGAGGGTGTATCAGTGAGGAGTCGGAAAGTCCGGGAGGATGGAAGACCGGGAGTCCGGGAGTCCGGAAGATGATTTACTGGACTATAAGCTTGAAAATAAATTCTCTGTCTCCCGGACTTTCAGACTTCGGACTTTCGGACCGCGGAGACCGAAAGACCAGAAGTCCGGAAGACCGGAAGATGATTTACTGGACTATGAACTTGAAAATAAATTCCCGGACTTTCAGACTTCGGACTTCCGGACTAAATAAATAACTACTAACAAAAAACTTTCAATCTCCCGGACTACCTGACATCGGACTTCCGGACTAAAAAAAACACCCAACTATGAAAAAATGGCTCCTCGGTTGTCTCCTGCTTGGCTTCAGTTTTACAACACTGTATGCGCAGGATGATAACACTTATCGTACTCCTTCCAAGGAAGTGATGGAACTCTTATTGGCGAAACCCACCCCTTCTGTAAGTATTGATGGAAAAGCAGAGTGGATGTTATTGAGTGAACGCAACAGCTATCCAACTGTTGAGGAACTGGGACAACCAGAATTACGTGTAGCTGGATTGCGTATCAATCCTAATAACTTTTCACCCAGCAGACAAAACTTCATCAACAATTTTACCCTGCAGAACATCAAAACCGGACAAAGCATCCAGGTGCAGGGATTACCTGCGAATATGCTTGCGGGTAATGTAAGCTGGAACCCTTCTGAAACTAAAATCGCATTTACCAACACTACCGGTACAAGGGTTGATTTATATGTGATTGATATAGCAGGAAGAAGAACTTTCAAAATAAACAAACAGCCTTTGAATACCGTGCTCGGTACTTCTTATACCTGGGTTGATGATAATACCATTATCTATAAATCTGCTACTCAGTTGGCTACCAGCGCCCCTAAAAGACCTATTACACCTAAAGGACCAACCATTCAGCAGAACCTTGGTAAAGCTGCTCCTAGTCCTACCTACCAGGATCTGATCAAATCGCCTTATGATGAGCAGTTGTTTGAATTTTATGCAACCGGACAGCTAATTCAAAATAAGAATGGGGTGGAAACTGTACTTGGCAAGCCTGCTATAGTATCAACATTTAGTTTATCGCCCGATAAAAAATATATGATGGTGAGAACCATCCGTAAACCATTCTCATATCTCGTTACGGCGAATGGTTTTCCTTCTACCATTACCATCAACGACCTAACTGGTAAAGTGGTGAAAGTACTGGCAGAACTTCCTTCTTCTGAAGGAACACCTTCCGGATACGATAACACACAGAATGTACCAAGAGGTTTCGACTGGCGCGATGATGAAGCAGCTACCATTACCTGGGCAAAACCTTTGGATAGTGGTTTGATTAAAAAACAGGTTGAATACCACGATGCGGTATATGCGTTAAGTGCTCCTTTTACTGGTGAAGCAAAAGAACTGTTTAAAACAAAAACCCGTTATGCAGGTACCACCTGGGGCAATGAAACACTCGCATTGGTACAGGAAGTATTGAGATCAAAACAAACCATTCGTGTAAGCAGGTATAACAGCAGTAACGGTTCTCTGGAAGTATTGATTGAAAGAAACCAGACCGATGCGTATAATAATCCGGGTACACCCGTTTTAACCCGCAATAAATTTGGCAGATCAGTCATTCAAACAACTGATAACGGCACCAAAATATTGATGAACAACACAACTGGTGCTTCTGCAAAAGGCGATCTCCCTTTTCTTGCCAAATTTGATTTGAACACCAAAAAGAATGAGATCATTTGGCGTTGTCAGGAAGGCGTGTATGAAACGGTGAATGATGTACTTGATGCAGATAAACTGGTTTTATTAACACGCAGGGAATCACAAACAGAAGTACCCAATTATTATATCAAGAACCTGGTTTTACGTGTGGCCGATAAAGCCATCACCAATTTCAGCAATCCATATCCGCAACTGGAAGGAGTGAAAAAAGAAAAAGTAAAATACAAAAGAGCCGATGGTGTAGACCTTACCGGAGATCTGTATTTACCCAAAGGATACAATAAAGACAAAGATGGTCCATTGCCGTTGATCATCTGGGCATACCCGAGAGAGTTCAATAGTGCAGCCGATGCGGCGCAGATTCGTGGTAGTCAATATCGTTTTACTACCCTAAGCTGGGGTTCTCCGATTTATTATGTAACACAAGGATATGCCGTATTAGATAATGCAGAAATGCCGATCGTAGCTGCTTCTGCCGACAAAAAACCAAACGATAATTTTGTAGCACAATTGAAGATGAATGCGGAAGCTGCGATCAACCATTTATCCGGGCTTGGTGTTGCGGATAAAAATCGTGTAGGTGTTGGTGGACATAGTTATGGTGCATTTATGACGGCTAACCTGCTGGCGCATACCAATCTCTTCAAGGCTGGTGTTGCGAGAAGCGGTGCCTATAACCGTACCCTTACGCCATTTGGTTTCCAGAATGAGGACCGAACCTACTGGCAGGCACCACAGTTGTATTATGAGATGAGTCCCTTCAGCTATGCTGATAAAATTAAAACACCGCTATTGCTGATCCATGGCGACAGTGATGATAATACTGGCACCTACCCAATCAACAGTGAGCGATTATATGCGGCCATTAAAGGCCATGGCGGCACCGTACGTTTTGTATTCCTGCCTTATGAAGCCCATGGATATCGTGGTAAGGAAAATATCTTACACACTTTATGGGAGCAGCAGAATTGGTTGGATAAGTATGTGAAGGGAGGGAAGTAGTGGCTGTTAGCTATTAGCTGCATATTAATTAAGCCACAGATTCACAGATTAATCGTTTATAATCTGTGAATCTGTGGCTTAATAAATTCAAT
>CAZTCS010000007.1:14045-26580 GCA_964611995.1 uncultured Sediminibacterium sp.
CCCGCCGCTAATTCGTTCATTATTAAGCCTTTACTCGAACCATCTACACAGCATCTACACACCATTATCACAGTAAAACACCATTTTAGTGTTATACTGTGTTTAGGTACTGTTTTTAATCTGCCATAATGTTGAGTAAAACTTTAACCAAACGCAGTGTTGAATAGAAGATATTAACTTAGGAAAGTTTCTAATTTTTTCTGCGGAGATTCTGTATTTAATTTCATAACATGAGTTTTGAGCAAAAAAAAACCAATCCGTTTTGTGGAGTGGTTTTGTGATAATTAAAACAGTATTTAAATCCAAAAGGAACTAAGCGATATCATAAAAACATAAACGAAACTAAGCAAAAA
Source organism: uncultured Sediminibacterium sp. (assembly GCA_964611995.1). Lineage (GTDB taxonomy): Bacteria > Bacteroidota > Bacteroidia > Chitinophagales > Chitinophagaceae > Sediminibacterium. The sequence continues at coordinate 14,399 of CAZTCS010000007.1, forward strand.
AAACAAAGCAACTACGAACGCTACAAGAAGTACAATTCTGTAACCCCCACTATAAGACTTGGACGATTTGAAAAGTGAATAACTAAGTAAGGTTTGAAAAATAATAAGCAGTCCCCAAAGCATTCTTTTAGTACCAAGATTACTATCAGATTTACTAATTGAATTGAAATTCTTAATAACAATTTCATCATGAAGCTCTAATCGTCCGATAAAGAAACATATCAGCAAAACTGATATCAAAAGTATTATAGAAATTTTCATGCCATCTAATATGTAATTGTTTTTTCCTCCGCAGATTCTGTGTTAAATTACTTGGGGTTTAACACAGAATCTGCGTAAAACTTCTTTCGATTAAGTACACCCTGCGGAGAAAAAATTTCCTAAAATTTAATTCTAACATTACGGAGATTATCTTTAAAACAAAACGGCTCATTCCACAGAAAGATACAAGACCTAACGTAGAAACCATTAGCACAAATATCATTTTACCATTACACTTTATTTGCATTTCTTTCTTTATACTCTGCATACAAATCAATTAAAAACGAAGCATTGCAAATGAAATAATACACCAACATTAACAGTAATTTCCATTGAATGTGAGGAGTAGAAATCTCCTTATTTCCAATTCGAACAAAATAAGAGGCTGATTCTATTTGTGGAAAAAAAGCAATTAAACTAAAAGTGCCTAATAGCAAAATCAACACAAGCATAATAACTCCGTACGTAAATCTAAAGAAGCAAAGCCCTACGTTAATCATAAATAAAATTAATGCTACCCAATGCTTGATTGTTGCATAATAATCAGTTGTGGCAATATTAACCCAAGTAATTGCAAGAATAACTCCCATAATGGGCAACAAAGAAACCTGCCATAATTGTTTAGTTTTCATATATCAATTTCTTGCTTTTATAAATACAGTATTTTTTCTCCGCAGGGTGTACTTTCTTGAAATGTTCCTCGCAGATTCTGTGTTAAAGCCCAAGTAATTTAACACCGAATCTACGATGAACAATCTTTGATAAAGAGCAGCCAGTGAAAACGAGATGTTGGCTAGCATTGAATTTAAATAAATAAAGCCACAGATACACAGATTATAAACGATTAATCTGCGAATCTGCGGCTTATTAAATTCAATTATTTAAAAACTCAAAAAGTCACCTAAAAAAAGTAGAAACCCAAATCAGCCACCCTTACCCCATCAACTAAATATACTCTACCCAAAAAAATCTGCCATCTGACATCTAAAATCCGACATCAGCGATTCTTCAAAGTGTTTCATCCATTGTATAACTCACCAAAATTATCTGTTTTATAAGATTTGGCGAGATATAAAAATTCATATTTCGCCAAATCTAAGTTTTTTTACTAGTTCTGGCGAAATATAATGGATACAAAGATTAATCATTCATAATCTGCGAATCTGCGGCTTATTAAATTCAATTATTTAACAACTCAAAAAGTCATCTAAAAAAAGTAAAAGACCAAATCAGCCATCCTTACCCAACCAACTAAATACACTCTACTCCACAAAAAAATCTGAGATCTGCCATCTGCCATCTAACATCTAAAATCCGACATCAGAGATCAAAGATCAAACATCCATCTATTGTGCCAGCAGCCTCTCCACCGTTGCAGTAAATTCTTTTTTCAAAGCCTCATAACGCAAGCCAGTACCCGGCCCTTCAAACCCAGCATGTATTTTAGCAACTTTGCCATTTTTCCCTATGAATATGGTTGATGGAAATGATTTTATACGCGTTAGTTGAGGCAATGTTTTTTCAGTGCGTAAGGTATCTGATACGGTTACGCCTGTTACCAGCATGGGGTATTGTACATCAAATCTTTTTCGGAACTTTTTTACACTGTTTACCGCCAGGGTAAAATCTTCATAATATTCATAAGCAAGCGCCACTACTTCAACGCCTTTGTCTTTATACTGCTTGTAAAATGAACTTAAGAATGCTGTTTCATCCATACAATTCGGACACCATGAGCCCATGATCTGTACAATCACCACTTTTCCCTTAAACCGATCATCATTGATGGATACCTGCTTACCATCCAGGTCTTTGAAACTGAAATTGAGTTTTTCTTCTCCTTCTTTTAAATACATTGCTGCTACGTCGGGCAGACTTGCAGTATCATTTTTAATCGCTTCCCATGGTTCAATACTGGTAGCTCCGGAATAATAAAAACCATTGCTGATGATGCTGTCTTTATTGATGAAGGCCTTAAACAAATAAGCATGACTCCCATCAAAAGTTGAAAGCTTTAATGAATCACCATCAACCACACCTTTCAGGTAACGATAGTCGCCCGTTGGTGTTATAAAAGTTCCAGTTAGTTCTGCATTGTTTTGTGCAAATGTGGCGATGGCTGGTCTGGGAGATCCATCAGCACGGAAGAAACGCACAGACCATGTGCCGGTAATATTAGCAGCAGGTTTATTTTGCACGGAGAATCTTTCAGCATTATCAGCCGACGCTTCGAATGGCATATCAATAAAACCTGCAGAGCCGGCTTTGGTCCAGATACCTTTTAATTTCCCTGCACTTTCTTTAACCAGTTTGAAGGATGATTCAAATACGGGCATCTGCACCCATACCGAATCTCCCTGGGTACGAATATCTGTTACTTCAATCCGCTCTTCGCCATTTTTAATGATCCAACGAATAGTATCATTTTGCTGTTGGATTTCAAAATTGAAGACAATATGATTTCCATCCTCCCTTAACAGCTTTCCCCGCCATTCTCCGGTTTTTAATGACTCACCAGAACAGGCAGCAAAAAATAAGGCAATAAACGGTATAATCTTTTTCATGGTTTCCATTTCGGGTGCGAAGCTACGAATAGTCTACTAAATAAGTATGTTAATGACTTGTTGCATTGAAATTAGTCATTTATTGATCGTTCAAAACCATTGTAACGCATTTAAAATCGAAAGTTGGAGATAGCACACAGATTATCATGATTTTCATGATCATTCAAGATCAAGCATCCAAATCATTAGAATCTCCTTCCCATCCCCACCCAATTCCAACATCCCCCATTTAAAATCCGACATCAGACATCCCACATCAGACATCCCACATCAGACATCTGCGATCTGCGATCTGCCATCTGCGATAAAATTCCCTATCTTAGGGCAAAGCCAACCCTTATGAGACACTTGCTTGCGCTTATGCTATGCCTGTTTAGCTTTGCTTTACTGGCACAGGATCATTATCTTTTTGTCGGCACTTATACTTCAGGGAAAAGTAAAGGCATATATGTGTTTCGGTTTAACTCTCAGAATGGCGAAGTGCAATGGGTAAGCAGCACCGACAGCGCAACCAATCCTTCCTTTCTGGCTGTATCACCCGATGGTTCTAAACTTTATTCTGTAAATGAAACCGGTGGCGACCAACCGGGTTACCTGAGTGCTTATGATTTTGACCAGGCTACAGGTCAGTTATATTATATAAATAGTCAGCCAAGTGGCGGCGATCATCCCTGCTTTGTTTCTGTTGATAAAACAGGCAAATGGGTTGTTGTGGGTAATTATACAGGTGGCAATCTTGCAGCACTACCCGTAGATAAAGAAGGCGGACTAGCTCCTTATGCCCAACTCATACAACATACAGGTAGTAGTGTTGATAAAACCAGACAAACCAAACCCCATGTGCACGCCACATTCTTTTCACCTGATGATAAATATGTGCTTGTTCCCGATTTAGGAACAGATAAAGTAATGCTTTATCAATTCAACCCCACACAGAAAAAGCCCCTGAAACCAGCAGCTATGCCTTTTGCTGCTTCAGCTCCTGGTAGTGGACCACGACACCTTGATTTTCATCCCAACCAAAGATTTGTGTATGTGCTGGAAGAATTGAGTGGTACCATAAAAGCCTACCGTTACAATAATGGATTTATGACGGGCATTCAAAATATTGCCACACATCCTTCAGATTATACCGGGCAACCCGGTAGTGCAGATATACATGTGTCTCCCGATGGAAAATTTTTATATGCATCGAACAGAGGTGATGAAAACAACCTGGCCATATTTTCCATTGATCAGCAAACCGGGAAACTGACAGCCAAGGGCTATCAGGCAGTTCCGGGGGCAGGACCAAGAAATTTTATCATCGCACCCAATGGTAATTTTATTTTGGTTGCCAACCAGAAAACCAACAATATCGTGGTTTACAAAGTAGACAAGACAACTGGCATGCTGCAGCAATTGCTCAGACAGGTAGAAGTACCTAACCCGGTTTGTTTAAAATTACTTCCCGTTCAACAATAATACTTTCAAACACCGCTTATGCAAAACTGGAAAATTAAAACATCACTATTCCTCAACTATTTTGTTTTTGCCATCTTACTGAATAGTGTAGGAACAGTAATTCTACAGGTTCAGCAAAACTTTGGCGTATCAGAAAGTTCCGCATCGGTTCTTGAAGCGTTTAAAGATCTCAGCATAGCCATTGTATCTTTCCTGGTTTCCTCTTATATAGTACGTATCGGCTATAAACGCGCTATGCTCATTGCACTTGGTTTTATAACCATCATTTGCTTTATCATGCCGTATACCGCCAGCTTTTTCACTACCAAATTATTATTTGCAGCAGTTGGTGCTTCTTTTGCTTTGATAAAAATGTCGGTGTACAGCACCATCGGACTCGTAACAAAAAATGAGAAAGAACATATCAGTCTCATGAATTTTATTGAATCATTTTTCATGATTGGTATACTTACGGGGTATTTTATTTTCAGCTATTTTGTAGACGACAACAACCCTCAATCTAATGCCTGGCTGAAAGTATATTACCTGTTGGGTGGCATTTCCTTATTGGCATTCCTGTTATTATGGTCGGCACCGCTTGATGAATCGTCGGCACAAGCCAGTGAAAATAAATCGATGGTAGATGAATTCAAAAGCATGTTTGCCCTTATTGCAAAACCGATTGTGCTGGTATTCGTGCTTTGCGCTTTCTTCTATGTACTCATTGAGCAAAGTATTATGAGTTGGCTACCCACTTTCAACAATAAGGTTTTATTACTTCCTGCCGCGCTGAGCATACAAATGGCCAGTATTTTAGCGGGCTCTACGGCACTTGGCCGATTCCTGGCCGGCATAGTTTTAAAAAGATTAAACTGGCTGCTTGTATTAACAGGTTGCCTGGTATTGGCAGCAACACTTGTATTGGTCGCTATTCCCCTGGCAGAAAAAACAACAGGCGCTCCGATAACAGGATGGAGCACCGCACCTATTGCAGCATTTATTTTCCCAATGATTGGCTTATTACTGGCACCCATTTATCCGGCCGTTAACTCAGTAATACTTAGCACACTGCCCGTTAAGCAACATGGATTAATGTCGGGACTCATCATCATTTTTTCTGCTTTAGGCGGCACCACCGGATCAATCATTACGGGTAATATATTTGAACATTATGATGGCAAACAGGCATTTTATTTTTCACTGATTCCGATGACCATCCTGGTAATCTGTTTGATTTTATTTAGCAGGTTACAGAAAAAATTAAAACAATTACCCACAAACAAAACAGATGCGTAATACGCAATTTCATATTACTGACTTATCGCCGCTTTACGAAACAGTACAACAGTCTGGTATATTCGCAGACTCAAAATATTTTGTGGACGCAGTTCCAAAAGCAACTGTTGCACACATACTTGCCGAATATAGTGCCCAGAAAGATGCGCCATCTTTTGATCTACGCAGTTTTATCAGCGAGTATTTTGATTTACCTGCTGAAGCAAACACTACCTATTCTTCTGCCCAAAAAACATTACGCACTCACCTGGAGGAACTATGGCAGGTATTACAAAGAGAACCAACTGATACAGGCGGTACTTTAATTGCCCTACCTTTTCCATACATAGTACCTGGGGGCAGGTTCAGGGAAATATATTACTGGGATAGTTATTTCACCATGCTTGGATTGGCCGTAAGCAACAGGTATGACCTGATAGAAAACATGGTAAAGAATTTCGCATTTCTCATTCATGAAATAGGTCATATACCCAATGGCAACAGAACCTACTATATAAGCCGATCGCAGCCTCCCTTTTTTTGTATGATGGTAGGTATTTTAAAAGAAGCCAAAGGAAATACAGTCCTCGAAGAATATTTACCTGTACTTGAAAAAGAATATGCATTCTGGATGGATGGCACTGATCAACTTTCAGCAACCAACGCAGCATATCGCAGGGTTGTGCAGATGCCCGATGGTGCTGTATTGAACAGGTATTGGGATGATGATCCTTCACCAAGACCAGAAGCCTATATCGAAGACTTACATGTAGCAAAAACATCCAATAAAAACCCTCAAGAAGTTTACAGACATATAAGGGCAGCAGCAGAATCTGGCTGGGATTTCAGCAGTCGCTGGTTTGAAGATGGAAAAAATATGCATACCATAAGAACTACTGAACTGGTTCCGGTAGACCTGAACTGTTTATTACTCAATCTCGAAAGAACTTTGCTGGATGCATATGTGCATCAAAAAAATGAAGCACTTGCCAATGCATTTACCCATAAAATAGAAAGCCGTATAAAAACCATTCACCAATATTGCTGGAACGCAGAAGCTGGGTATTATTTTGATTACCACATCCACTCAAAAACCACCACCAATCATATTACCATGGCTGGCTGCTTTCCCCTCTTTACCGGCATTGCCACAACAGCGCAAGCCAATGCTGTATCAAACATGATCAGGGAGCAATTACTGGGAGATGGAGGTGTATTAACCACCACACTGGAAACAGGTCAGCAATGGGATGCCCCCAATGGATGGGCTCCCTTGCAATGGATTGCCTATAAAGGACTTTCCCATTACCAACAAAACGACCTTGCTGAAACAATACGTGAAAGGTGGACAAAACTCAACGAACAAACCTATGCCGACACCGGCAAGATGATGGAAAAATACAACGTTCAAAACATCCACATCAAAGCCGGCGGCGGTGAATACCCCAACCAGGATGGGTTTGGCTGGACGAACGGAGCCTACCTGGCAATGATGAACAGAGGAACAGAGGAATATCCAATTTCCAAGTAATATACACAGTTGGAAGTTGAACATTCCTCTGTTCATCTGTTCATCTGTTTCTCTTGTCTACTTGCCCCAACAGCCCGCCTACAATAGCAATGGCCATGCCGAGCATGAGGAACAAGTATTGTAATATATATTCTTCGCCGATGATGATCATCTGGGCAATGACCAGTAAACAGATGATGACACCTTGCACGACTACGAACACATGGAAATGCCAAATTCTTTTTATTACTGTGATCAGGGTAATTATTCCCGATACACCAATGGCCAATAGGATGATCCATCCGGGTGTGCCGAAATCTTTGAACATCGTTCCATTAAGAAAATAAACGGGAATACTTAAGGTACTACCTGTTGGGTCAGCGATGAGTTGATAACCAACATATAATGCTGCAACTGTTGCCAACAGCAACATGGCGATCGTTAATTGACGAGCCGCTTTCATAGGCAAGGTTTATCGTTAAAAAGTAGATAGTCTTAAGATAAACAGCTTTCCCCGCCTTTGCAAGCTTTCGGGAGCGAACCTGCATAAGTTGTCAATTAAAATAGCTGCGAGCCGCTAGCTTCTAGCTGCTAGCCTTTGTTGGTGAACTGGAAGATTTGCTTGCTAATTACAATTCTAGCTTAGGATGGAACGCAGATTTTCATGATTTTCAAGATTTTTCATGATAGATTTTGAAAATCATGAATATCTAATTCGAAGGCAACACAGTTATACCAATAATCGCAGAAACCCTAAAGTGTTCGCCAATCAAGGCTTGCAGCTTGCGGCTAGTAGCTAGTAAAACGTTTACTTTCTAGTACCTCTATATCAAACACCAAAATACTATTCGGTGGGATATCCTTGCTTCGGGTTCTTATGCCATAGGCTTGGGCGGAGGGGATGATTACCCGTACTTTACCTCCTACCCTGCATTTGGGCAATGCCAACTGCCATCCGCGTATGAGTCGGCGTAATGGGAATGTGGCCGGTTTATCGCGGGTTTGGTCGAATATGCTGCCATCAGATAAAAGAGAGCCTTTGTAATGAACCGTTACCGTATCCGTTACAGATACATATTCACCAGTACCTTGTGATAAAATATGGTAGTACACTGATTCTATACTTCCTGTAGTATCTATCTTACCTGCTTTAACAGCTTCGGCAATCTCAACAAGGTCTTTACTTGTCTGCGCAAGACTATCCGCGTCTTTGGTGTAGTCGATTACGGGTGCTTTGCTGCTATTCTTTCTTTTGAGTTGATCATTTGGTTTTGCCTCAGGTTCTTTAAACCCTCCGTTCCACAGATAAAATTGTTCGTTGATTACACCAGCACCAATATCGAAGCGATCACCCGCTCTTCCAGTGGCATCCGTAGTGAATACCGCATCGGTTAACGGAACCCATCTACCACCGCGCTGTTGTTGTATCCACTGGTTACCAAATAAAGCACGGCGTTGTAAATGTCCATTTTCGCCCCAGAAATTTTCATTGAATGAATAGAGCTTATTAAGCGTATTACCATCACGTGGCGCCCTAAAAGCAGCTATTAATTTCCATCTTTGTAATTCAGGTACAAAGAAATAACCTGTATAAATAGTGGTTTGCGATGCACTGTCTGGAAGTGCCGTTACCAGAAAACGATAAGTCTCTCCAGCTTTCCAGTTATACACCCAATGACTATGTCCGCCAGTACCCTCGTTCCCAAAATCATTTGCTACTACGCCATCTCCTTTTGCCAATAATTTTACTTTGTTTGAGTCTGCGACTTTGGCTCGATCAATGGCTTCATTTCCTGCATCCCAAACAGAAAAAATCACCCTTCGTTCCTTTTCGCTGTTTACCTGTATGCCAAAATATCCACGTGAAAATCCATTTGCCATATAATAACTATGGAGCAGGTCATAATTAGCGGGCACAGTTAATTCATTATAAAAACTGATGGCCTTAATTGAATCGGCTAACGGATAACGAAGGTGTACAGAAGCGGCATTGAGTCTTTCTTTGGCATTAAAGCGCATTCCTTCAGCAGCTTCACCAGATAGTATCAGGTTACCGATGCCAACATTACCTGGTAATAATTTTTTTGCGGATAATACCATTTCAACAAAACCAGTATCTGTTAGTTCTAAACTACCTATTTTTATTTCACGTGGCTTTGATGATACAGGTACGGAAAATCGAAAGGTCTTTCCTTTTACTTCAAGGGTTATTTGCTTTACAACTTTAGTGGCCATTACCTGCAAGGCAATTTCAAGTTTACCCGTTTTTCCATTGTGCATATAGAAACGCAATCTTTTGGTGGTATCGGACCAAACCAGTGCATCTTTCCGTAAAGAGGAACGATTTTTTACTGTATGAATGTCTTTGGTAGTTTCATACAACGTAAAAAAAGGCAGTACCTGCCTTGTTTGTGCTGATGATACTGTAGTAGCGAAAAGAAGGATTCCGAACAAACCAATAATTGCCCGCATGCTTTAGGTTTTAAGTGACACCAAACATACTGAAACAATTCAGGAATGGGGAGGGAAATTAGCTGCGAGCTGCTAGCCTCTAGCTGCTAGCTTTGATTAGTGCTTTTTTTAAAATATCTGCTTTTAACAGGATACGGATTTTCATGATTTTCAAGATTTATCATGATAGATCTTGAAAATCATGAAAATCTGTGTTCCATCATTCGCTGGACTTGCAGCCAATCTCCAGCCTCAAAGTTTATTGTACAAAAGATCGCGGAACCAGTAGCCGGATTGCTTGATGGTGCGTAACTGTGTTTTAAAATCAACATGTACCAATCCAAATCGGGCATGATAGCCTTCGGCCCATTCAAAATTATCGGTGAGTGTCCAGGCAAAATACCCCACTATATTTACCCCTTCTTTTTTGGCACGCAAAACGGCACCAAGGTATTGTTCAAAATAAGCAACCCTTTGCGTATCGGCGATGATGCCATTTACCAATTGGTCTTTATAAAATGCCCCACTTTCTGTAATCATGATTTCTTTAACGCCCCCATATAACCAGAAACGTTTGATCATTCGATAAAAACTATCTGCATTTACTTCCCATCCCATATCTGTGTGTGGAACTTTTCTTGTTGCAGCTTTTACCTCAGATGCCTGTATGTATGGAATAAGTGGATTATATTTTACGGTAGTACTGAAGTAATTCTGGATTCCGATAAAATCAAAATTAAACTGCATGCGCTCGGTGTATTTCCAGGCTTTGTTATAAATATGCAGTTTATCGAGCAATGCAAACCCAGCTTCCTGCGGGTATCCACGACCGAGTAAGGGTTCTATGAATAAACGGTTAAGCAGTATATCGGCCCTTTTAGCTGCTTTTATATCTTCTTCGCGTTGTGTAAAAGGAATTACTTCACTACAGGAAAAACTGGTACCAATATTGGCTCTGGAAATTTCAGACCTGATAAGTCTACCACCTTCTGCCTGACAAAGAACAGCATTATGTACCGCAGGAAGAAAATTACTCAACCCCGTATTACCGGGTGCATGTTTCCCAATCATATAACCAAGCGAGGTAAATCCCATTGGTTCATTGAGTACGATCCAATTTTTTACCCTATCGCCGAAGGCATGCGTGCATACCTGCACAAACCTGGTAAACCATTTAAGCATCTGGTGACTCGTCCAGCCTCCCTCCTTGTGCAATGCCAATGGCAGATCCCAGTGGTATAAGGTAATATAAGGTGTTAGTCCAAGTTGCAGACATTCATCAATCAGTTTGTTGTAAAAAGCGATTCCCTCTTTGTTAACCCTACCCATACCTTCCGGTAATATCCTGCTCCAGGAGATGGAAAAGCGAAAACAATCGAAACCCATGGCTTTCACGAGCATCAGGTCATCTTTATAACGATAGTAAAAATCGCAGGCCTGGTAAGGTTTGGCGCTGCCTTTTATCTTTCCCTGTTTTCTTGCAAACTGATCCCAGATGGAAGGACCACGTCCATCAATATTCCATGCACCTTCATTCTGTGCCGCAGATATGGCTACACCCCACTGAAAGTTCTTGCCGAAAGACGATTTAGATAATGCGTGCTGCTGGTGCAAAAGGTTGCTTTATGCAAAATTCTGTGTTCATGGTGGTTGACCAATATTAAGCTTTTGTTACGGACAGTATACAAGATTGCACTGGGATGATTACTTTTATTCTATGATCAGCTATAACCCAAAAGACTGGATGCGTTTCTTATTTAGTTTTCATAAAACAGAAACCATCCGCCAACTTTTTCCCTTACTCATCTTTATCGGATTATATTCCTGGGGTATCGTTTACCTCGAAGCAAATTATTTAAAGCTATCTGAAGGAAGCTATGCTAAAAACATTACGGTAATGCATAGCCTGCTTGGCTTTGCCATTTCAATGCTGCTGGTATTCAGAACTAATACTGCCTACGACCGCTGGTGGGAAGGCAGAAAATTATGGGGCGCATTGGTCAATAATAGCAGAAACCTTGCCGTAAAAATCAATAGTATCCTTCCAATTGATGATGATAAAAACAGGACTTTCTTCAAAAAACTTATTCCACTATTCGCACAGGAACTTAGGCTTCATTTACAAAATGAAAAAACAAGGCTGGCACTGGATACAAATCCACATCCGGAAATAGCTGGTTTCGACGACAGCAAGCATATACCTAATCAGGTTGTTATGTTATTGATGAATAAAATAAACCTGCTGCACCGCGACAAAGTAATCAGTGATTATCAGTTATTATTTTTAAACAGTGAATTACAATCCTTTTTAGATATCTGCGGTGCTTGTGAAAGAATTAAAAACACACCTATCCCCTATTCTTACAGTGCATTTATCAAGAAATTCATCTTCCTCTATGTAATTACACTGCCTTTAGGTTTTGCGCTTTCACTCGGAATTTTAACCATTCCTGTAGTGGTATTTATATTCTACGTACTTGCAAGCCTGGAACTGATTGCCGAGGAAATTGAAGACCCATTTGGCAAAGACGACAATGATTTACCGATGCAGAAGATTGCAGAGAATATTGGCAGAAATATACAGGACATTATTCATTGATGGCAGATGTCAGATCTCAGATTTCAGATTTTTAAGGAGGCACTTTTGGAAAGTTTTAGAACTTTCCAAAAGTTTGAAT
>CAZTCS010000007.1:26590-54247 GCA_964611995.1 uncultured Sediminibacterium sp.
GGGTTGGACAATGTATTTAGATGTTTTTGATTTTATTTTTTAGCCACATATTTTAAACGATTAATCTGTGAATCTGTGGCTAAAATCATTCGGCTATAAAATCAAAATTCTGTTTGCTGTGCTGTCCATTTCGTTTACCCTCTATACTGGCATATAGGTTTTGCTTTATGCGCCTATAGGCAATTCGTTGAGGGAAGTCGTGGGCCGGATTTTCGCTGATGAATTCTGTTCCGCGTAAGTAGATCAGTTTAAATGAAACAGGCTGTCCGTTGTTCTGGTTGCCGACAGTAGGTATATAATACCAACTGCCATTTCGAAAAGCTAATTCAATCTGCTCCTGAGGAATGGTATCATTGTTTGATTTTACAAATACGCTCTTTCCCGCCAGGGTACTGTCGTTTTTTACTTCCCATATTTCCACAATAGCACCTTGAGGTGTATTTATTTTCCAGCTACCCTGCATCCACTGAACGGCTTTTATTTGTTGGCTCATTACTAAATTTCCCGTCAATAAAAAAACTACTACAACTATCCATTTTTTCATAAGGTTATATTTTTTCAAAACTGAGATTATCTGCTTTATTAAAATTGTAAAATCGCGACAATACTCAGGAACCACTGAATAAATGACTCATTTTTAACTGATCAGCATAAAACTCTCCGGGGGTAACGCCTGTAAACTCTTTGAAGTCTTTGATAAAATGTGCCTGATCGAAATACCCATTTTCATAGGCCAGTTCTGTTAAGTGTGTGAACTTCTTCTCCCGCATCATTTTTAATGCCGACTGTAAACGAATAATTTTCGCCAGTTGTTTTGGACTTAACCCAATAACAGTAGCAAATTTTCTTTCGAGTTGCCTGCGATGCACCTGAATCTGGTCGGCCAGTGCGTCTACTGAAAGCTGGCCTTTTAATTCGAGCAAGGCTTGTACACTAGATGCTGCTATCCGATCGATCGTTAGTGGATTTTTGATTTGTTGCAGTAAAAAATCTTCTACCAGTTCTATTTGTGTTGTTACTGTTTGCTCGCCACATACTTTTTCTCCTAATAATTTTCCTTCTGTACCGAATAGATGAGTCAGGTCTACTGCTTTGTTATCCATTTCCTGAATGGGCATTTGAATAAAAGGCAGCAATCCTTCCGGATGAAAGCGTACCGCAAAAATGTTTGTTGATCCTGTTGCGGCTATTTCGAGGGGTTGGGTAATTTGTCCGAATACAAAATAGCGTGGTTGTATAATAGCTGTTGTATCTGGTAAATACTGCCGGTACAAATCGCCGGAATGAAAAATCATTTCCATACAGCCATCGGGTACAATACGTTGTCTTTCTTCAGTACTGGAGGCTGGTGCAGATAATGTCCAATAGCATTTTATAAATGCTGACAGATCATCCCTTGGTATATAAGTTTGGTAATCCATTATGTTCAGCTTACTTCAAACCAAATGGGTTTGGCATCATCTGGGTCCGCATTATAATTGATAAAAAGTTCTTCTCCTGCCTTTATGGGTTTAACGGTTCTGATCTGCATCAGTTCATGTTCAAAATCCATTTCATAAATACAGTTAGCGGTATAGGAATGGTTATAAACCGATAAATAACCCAACGCAACACAGGCTCCTTTCAGGTCATCGCCCCATTCAAAAATATAATTGAACAACATGGTCTGTTCAACCTTGCTTCGCTCTTCCGGATCGAGCACCAGTACGGGGGATATTTCAACAATGGTACCTGTTTCAATATCTGCGGTGGTAAATACACCCCTTCCTCTCTCGGGGGAAGCTGCTATAGAAAGTATCGGAAGTATCATAAGATAAATGTAAGGATTAGCGCAGGCCAAAATACAACGATTTACAGGTTCCGGGTTTGCCTATTGCACAATCCCCCGTAAATTGCGCCTATGTCGCTCGAATTAGAACATCCTGGAATCAATGAGCAGTTCGAATTGCTCATTGCAAAAGAAGATAAACTGGAGATCAGGGAATTCCTGGATCACCAGAATATCAGCGACGTGGCTGAACTGATCAATGATTTCCCGGAATATGAGGCACAGATCATTGCCAATATGGCCATTCATCGGGCGGCAAGTGTTTTTAAGATCCTGGACATTGCGCAACAGAAAGATATTGTAAAAGAACTTCCTTCCGCAAAGACAGCAGAACTGTTGAATGAATTGCCCGCGGATGACCGTACCGACTTTTTGGAAGAACTTCCTAAAGCAGCTATTCGTGATCTCATCAAACTACTGGATCCGGAAGAACGTAAAATTACCCTGGCGATGCTGGGCTATCCGGAAGACAGTGTAGGCAGGTTGATGACACCCGATTATGTGTATGTGTATGCCTACAATAAAGTTTCTGAGGTATTTTCTACCATCCGGAAATTTGGCAAGAACAGTGAAACCATCGATGTGATTTATGTAATCGATGAAACGGGTGCACTAATTGATGATATCAGGATCAGGGATGTTATCCTTGCTCCACCCGATAAGCGCATTGATGAAATAATAGATGGTCGTGTTGTTTCGCTAAATGTAAACGACGATCAGGAGTACGCCAACCAGGTATTTAAAATGAATAACCGCGTGGCGCTTCCGGTTGTTGACGACCATAATGTTTTGCTGGGCATTGTTACCATCGATGATATGTTATGGGTAGCCAATGAAGAGTTCAGTGAAGACATGCAAAAAATAGGTGGTACGGAAGCATTGAATGAACCCTATCTGGATATTCCTTTATTCAAACTTTTCAGAAAAAGGGTTGGTTGGTTGATCGTACTTTTTTTGGGTGAAATGCTTACCGCTACAGCCATGGGATATTTTGAAGATGAGATTGCCAAAGCAGTTGTGCTTGCTTTGTTTGTACCATTGATTATATCAAGTGGAGGTAATAGCGGCTCTCAGGCATCGACCCTTATTATTCAGGCGATGGCTGTAGGTGAAATAACCATTAGCGATTGGTGGCGTGTATTGAGAAGAGAAATTTTAAGTGGTTTATTATTGGGATCTGTATTAGGTATCATTGGCTTTATTCGTGTATCTGTATGGCATTCATTCTTCCCGGAAATTTATGGTGAACATTGGATGATGATTGCGTTTACGGTTGGCTTCTCCCTGATTGGTGTGGTGCTCTGGGGCACATTATCTGGTTCAATGCTACCGATATTCCTTAAAAAACTTGGTGCCGACCCCGCTGTTTCATCGGCCCCCTTTGTAGCTACTTTGGTTGATGTAACCGGACTCATCATCTATTTTAGTTTTGCGTATTTCTTTCTACAGGGGTTGTTGCTTTAACTTTTAGGACCATGGACCATAGTCGATAGTCCATAGTAAAGCCGGGAATTGTATGCTTCGAAACATTGCTGCCTTGAAAAATATTACCGCGAGCTTTAGGTATGCGTATGATGGAACGCAGATTATCATGATTTTCAAGATCTATCATGATAAATCTTGAAAATCATGATAATCTGTGTTCTATTAATAACAGATAGTGCATTCACAGGAATCAACTATTGCATTAACCAGCTAATTTTAAATTATCTCCCCTCTGTAATTCCATTAATAGCAGAAAGCCTTAAATAAGCACCAATCAAGACTTGCAGCTTGCGGCTTGTAGCCTGCAGCCTGTTTCCCGGTACTGCAACAATGATTTATGCAAATAAAAAAAGTCCCACCGGCTGAGGTGAAACTTTTATCAATCGAATGCTCAGATAAATTAGCCAAAAACAAAGGAAGGTGCTGCATTTAATTCATGCGACAACTTAATCAATGAACGTTTTGCGTACCATGCTGTCATAACTTTCAACAACAGGATAGCACCGAATGCAAAAGGTGCATATAAAAGAATGGTTGGAACTATGCCCAGCTCACTATATGGAATGATGTTTGTGAAAACCATTGCCAGGTAAAGTATAATGGTATAAACAGGCAATACTGTCCATATTCTGTGTTGGCCGAGAGAATAAAGTCTAACCAGTCTTTTCTCCACTTCAAAATTCTCCGCTTCAGAAAACTGGTTTAGCTGAACTTTAAAAATCTGCCTTTTACAAGAAAAGATATTTATCTCTCTTGCGATACTACGAATGTCTTCGGTGTTGGTTACAAATGTCCGCTGTTGCATAGCTTTAAAAAATAGAATCAGCGGGGGGGACTGTCTATACTACAAAGGTACTTAAAATTTATAAGGTGTCAACTGCGAAAAGACGCAAGTGATTGAGAATTACGCCCTAAGGTAGATGGGGGCGGGTAATTAGTCGATGGGTTTGTGGGGGATAGTAGACGGGATAGGAGCTTCTAGCTGCTAGCTTTGATTGACGGTCGTTTTAGGCTTTCTGCTACTATTGGTAAAAAGATGTGCCCCTGCGAATTAGATAACTTAAAAGGAGTTGGTTAAAGAAATATTAGATTGTCATTAATGCACTGTCTGTTATTAATAGAACACGGATTATCACGATTTTCAAGATCTATCATGAAAAATCTTGAAAATCATGATAATCTGTGTTCCATCCTACGCGTGATTTTCAACTCGAGGCTAAATTTCCCCAGACTGCAATGGCTAGCAGCTAGAGGCTAGAAGCTAGAAGCTCCTTACACCAGTTGCTTACCCAACTCCTGCTTAACCCGTTCGAACCATTCGTGTTTTAAAATACTTAGGACGATGGAATCTCTGCGGGTTCCGTCGGATTTGATTGTGTGGCTGCGTAATACACCTTCGACCGTGCATCCGATGCGCTTCATGGCGGCTATGCTTCTGGCGTTGAGGTTATCGGCACGAAACTCTACCCTTTCCATACCCAATTGTTCAAAAGCAAACTTTAGCAGTAAATTTTTACAATGTTTGTTTAAACCTGTTCCCTGAAATTTTTTTCCATACCAGGTAAACCCTAACTGAAGTGTGTGATGCTGCAATTGGATATCGTAAAAACGGGTGCTACCTGCATACTCATTCGTTCTTTTATCAAAAACAATAAAAGGATATTCATTACCAGCAGCCCTTGCATCAAGTGCTGTAGCAATATATTTTTTTAATTGCTCCTCACCTGCTGCTTTTTGCGAGGAGTAAGTCCAGATTTCTGGTTCATTTTCAGCAAAATACCGCAGATTCTCGCAATCACTTGCGGTTAAAGGGCGCAATAAAACGCAATCATCTTCTAAAACATATTCTTTTGAAAGATCGAATGTGTAATGCATTGAATTTATTTAAGTTTAAGTTGAATATTTGCAGTTCAGGTAAGTTTTCAAAAAGGAAAGTTACTGTTGATTATTGACCCATTAAAGTGAAAAATTATGTGCGGCATTGTTGGTTATACCGGGCACAGAGAAGCCTACCCGATTGTATTAAAAGGTTTAAAAAGACTGGAATACAGAGGTTACGACAGTTCAGGAGTGGCATTATTGAACAATGGCAAGCTGAATGTTTATAAAAAGAAGGGCAAAGTGGCCGAGATGGAAGAAGACACAGTTGGGAAAGATGTACATGCACATATCGGAATCGGCCATACAAGATGGGCCACCCACGGCGAACCCAGTGATCGCAATGCCCACCCACATGTTTCACAAAGTGGTGAACTGGCCATGATACACAATGGCATCATAGAAAACTATGCACACATTAAACAGGAATTGATTTCAAAAGGATATACTTTCAAAAGTGACACAGACACGGAAGTGTTGTTGAACTTTATTGAAGACATCAAAAAAAACAATAACTGTACACTCGAAGAAGCGCTGCGTATAGCATTGAAACGTATTGTAGGCGCATATTGTATCCTGCTCATTTCAAACGATGATCCCGATACCATTCTCGCAGCAAGAAAGGGAAGTCCACTGGTAATCGGCATCGGCAAAGGAGAACATTTTCTGGCCAGTGATGCTTCACCCATCATCGAATACACCAAAGAAGTAGTGTATGTAAACGATTATGAAATCGCCATCGTTAAACCAGATGAACTGATCCTGAAAAATTTAGGTAATGAAAAACAAACACCATTCATTACCAAACTTGATATGGAACTCGCTGCCATTGAAAAAGGTGGCTATGATCATTTCATGCTCAAAGAAATTCATGAACAGCCCGATACCATTTTTGATTGCCTTAGAGGAAGGTTATTGCCACAAACAGGACAAATAATTATGAGCGGTGTTGACAACCATATTGAAGCATTGAAAAATGCACAACGAATTTTAATTGTCGCTTGCGGCACAAGCTGGCATGCCGGATTAATTGCAGAATACCAGATAGAAGAATTGTGTAGAATTCCGGTTGAAGTAGAATATGCATCTGAGTTCCGCTACAGAAACCCGGTAGTAAACCAGGGAGATGTAATTATTGCCATTTCTCAAAGTGGTGAAACAGCAGATACTTTAGTCGCATTAGAAAGTGCCAAAGAAAAAGGCGCATTCATTTTCGGCGTAGTAAACGCTGTAGGTAGTAGTATAGCGAGGTTAAGTCATGCAGGCGCCTACACACACGCCGGACCAGAAATTGGCGTTGCCAGCACAAAAGCTTTTACCGGACAGTTGGCAGTATTAGCGATGATGGCTTTAAAAATTGGATATGCAAAAGGAACCATTGATGAGAACAGGTATCTACACCTAATGAAAGAACTGGAGTCTGTTCCGGAAAAAGTAAAAGAAATTTTAGCAGATACTACCAATATCAAGCGTATAGCAGAAAAATACAAAGACGCCAGTGACTTCCTCTTCCTTGGTCGAGGGTACAATTTCCCAGTTGCATTGGAAGGTGCTTTAAAACTAAAAGAGATTTCTTATATCCATGCCGAAGGTTATCCCGCAGCAGAAATGAAACATGGTCCGATTGCATTGGTAGATGAAAATCTTCCGGTGGTATTTGTGGCCACCAAAGATTCTTATTATGAGAAAATAGTTTCCAATGTGCAGGAAATCAAAGCAAGAAAGGGTAAAGTGATTGCCGTAGCAACAGCTAACGATGATATTATTCCAGGTATGGCAGATGATGTTATGTTTGTTCCTGATACTGATGAAGTAATCGCACCATTGCTCAGTTGTATTCCTTTACAACTATTGAGTTACTATGTTGGATTGGCGAAAGGTTTAGATGTTGACAAACCAAGAAATCTTGCCAAAAGTGTAACAGTAGAATAAGTATTCATTTCAAGCACCAAAATCAATCAGTGCATGACGCAGAATAAGATTACCAAAACACCTATATCTTCTCTTGGCTATCATTTCCTTGGACCAGAATACCTGCCAAAAGGTAAGAATGAGTACTATTTAAGGAACATGCAAAACCGAAATGGCATAACCTATCGCATGCTCAATGCTTATGAAATAGAAGTATTGGTGCGAAACAGAAATACCAGCGATGATTGGAATAAAATATTGGTATCAGATGCTTTTAATCCGGAACTGGTTAAAAACTGTAAATTCTTCGGCTTGGTTCGTATTGGAAAACTGGAGCCCTTTTGTTTAGGGTTTAGTGATTTGAAAGTGCCTGTTGGACTTTACAATTCCACCATCATCAGTTGCGATTTTGGAGATAATGTTTGTATCGATAATGTGAATTACCTCTCCCACTATATTATTGGAAGTGAAGTAATCATTACCAATGTAAATGAAATTGTTTCAACAAACCATGCCAAATTCGGGAATGGGATAGTAAAACAGGGAGAATCAGAAGAGGTAAGGATATGGATGGAAATCTGTAATGAAAACACCGGAAGAAGGGTATTGCCTTTTAATGGAATGCTTGCCGGTGATGCTTTCTTATGGAGCAGGGATAAACACGATAAAATATTACAGGATAAATTCCGAGACTTTACAGAGGCTCGCTACGATAATAAAAGAGGTTATTACGGTAAGATTGGTGATCGTACTGTAATCAAAAATTGCAACATCCTTAAAGATGTTTGGATCGGTACAGACGCTTATATAAAAGGTGCGAATAAACTAAAAAACCTTACCGTAAATTCAGGAGAGGAAGGTCGTACCCAGATTGGTGAGGGCTGTGAAGCAGTGAATGGTATTATCGGATTTGGTTGTAAAATGTTTTATGGTGTTAAAGCCGTTCGTTTTATCATGGCTTCGCATTCACAGTTGAAATATGGAGCAAGACTTATCAACTCATACCTTGGTCATAATGCAACCATTTCCTGCTGTGAAGTATTAAACTCATTAATTTTCCCGGCACACGAACAACACCATAACAATTCATTCCTCTGTGCTTCATTGGTAATGGGTCAAAGCAATATTGCTGCTGGTGCAACCATCGGCTCAAACCATAATAGTCGTGGTGCAGATGGCGAAATCATTATGGGAAGAGGTTTCTGGCCCGGACTCTGTGTAAGCTTAAAACACAATTCGGTATTTGCCGGATTTACTATTCTTACCAAAGGCGACTACCCTGCTGAGTTAAATATCCAACTACCATTCTCACTTGTTAGTAATGATGTTAGCAAAGACCAGTTGGTGATTATGCCGGGTTATTGGTTTCGGTACAATATGTATGCCCTTGCAAGAAATGCCTGGAAATATGTTGACAGAGACAAAAGAACCGAAAGGATACAAACTATCGAATACGATTACCTGGCACCTGATACTATCAACGAATTATTTACAGCCCTCACAATTATGGAGGAAGCAACAGGCAGGGCGTATCATACACAACATAACAAAGCAAAAACAGTTTTAACCCCGGCAGAAGCCGCCAAAATCGGTAAACAATTATTGGCAAGTGGCGATAAACTGGTAGATGAACTTGAAATAACCGTTGATGGATTTGAGAACAGCAAAAGAAAAGTAGTACTGATAAAAGTGCGAATGGCCTATAATCTTTTCCAGGAACTCATTCGTTATTACGGCACTTTACACTTATTGAAACTGGTTAAAGAGCAAAAGATAAAATCGCTTGATGGTCTATTGGCTGCCCTTCCTGCAAAAACCAAAAGAACTAATTGGGTAAACCTGGGTGGTCAACTCGTAACTGAAGAAGAATTGCAACAGTTGAAGGAAAAAATAAAATCAGGTAAAATAAAATCCTGGGATGAAGTGCATGCCCATTACATTTTACTTGGAAACAAATACGCTTCTAACAAAACAGCACATGCGCTTGCTGCATTGGCTGAAATAAGTGGTTTAGCATTAAGAAAGATTAACCTGCACCAACTCGCTCAATTGCTTACTGATGCAATAACTACGAAAGAATGGATGACAAAGGGAATTTATGATGCGAGGGCCAAAGACTACCAGAACCCTTATCGTAAAATGGTGTATGAGAATATGGCTGAGATGAATGCGGTGATTGGTAAATTAGAAGACAACAGTTTCATTCAACAGCAAATGAGTGAGCTCGCTGATTTTAAAAATGAAATTGCAGGGATAAAAAAGACATTCAAAATAAAAGGGTAATCTTCGAAAGAAGATTACCCCTGGTTTAAAACCCTGATGGATATTGGATCTTAAAACCTCAAACCCAGACCCAATTGGATCTGCTGATTTGTCCATTTATCTTTATTATCGATATCATTGATGTTCTGCAGGCCAATATTATACCTGCCATATATACGCAGCACTTTAAAATTTAGTTGTCCACCAGCCACCATTGAAAAATCGCCGCTTTTAAAAGCTGATTCTCCATTCTGCAACAATGATTTATCCTGGTTCAGCAAAATACCAAACTGTGGACCAACGTTTAGGGTAAGTATGCTTCCAATATTATAACGTAATAAAATTGGGATACTCAGGTAGTCGAGCTTGATTTTCTCCTGGTTATTAAATGGATTTATTTCACTGGCATAAATGGTATTAAAACTGGAACGCTTGGTAGCAGTCTGGCTCCATAATACCTCCGGTTGGATACCCCATTTTTTATTAAAATCTATTTCAAGGAATCCACCCACATGGTAAGCAAGGTCAAATCCATCGCTGAATGACTGTCCGGATACCTTGTTTAAATTTGCACCTAATTTGGCGCCCAACCTGATACCCTGTGCCTGTGTGGAAACGGCTAACACTGTTACCGTAAACACTGCTAATAATAATTTCTTCTTCATAAGGTTTATTTTATACTTCCTATTATTTCAATGACCGTGCCAAACTTCTTCATTTAGACCCAATTTGGACTGAGAATGTTGTCTTAGACCTCAAAAAACAGCTATTTCGTTTAACGCAGTAAACGATTTCTTATTGTAATTGTTACAGCTTTATGGAACATTTAACGGATCGGGAGATCGACAGAATCATAGAAATGGCCTGGGAAGACCGTACCCCATTTGAAGCCATTCACTTTCAGTTTGGTTTGAAGGAACAGGAAGTAATTGAGCTGATGCGCCAATTCAGTAAAAACAGCAGTTTCCGTTTATGGAGAAAGAGAATGAAGGGAAGAACTACCAAACATGCATCCCTGAGAACTACCGATATTAAGCGGTTCAAATGTACCCGGCAACGGAATATCAGTCGAAATAAGATTAGCAAACGATAGGGCATTATTCGTTTATTTTTGCTAAAACACCTTATATATGAGACCGTTGCTTTTTCTCTTGCTTATTTTTTCACTGTTTTCCAGTACCATTTCTGCCCAGCACGATCATAAGAATGGCAATGGATATGCCGACAGTGTAAATAATGGTTTGATCGCCAAAGATACCATGAAGAGCAGTCCGAAAAGAGTAACCATGGAAACCATAAACAATTCACATATACATATTGAATATGGCTCTCCAGGTGTAAAAGGCAGGACGATATGGGGCGGATTGGTAGCCTACGATCAGGTTTGGGCCACCGGAGCACATAATGCAACTACTATAGACTTCTCAACTCCGGTAAACATTGGTGGTAAAAAAATTCCAGCCGGGAAATATGCACTGTTTACTATCCCAGGTAAAAATGAGTGGACCATCATTATCAACTCCAGAAACAAACAACACCTCGCAGATGAATACAATGCTGCAGAAGACCTTGTTCGGGTAAAAGTTAAACCACTAAAAAACAAAATGACCCAACGACTTACCTATGCTATTGAAAAGCAGGGCAAGGATGCGGTTATTACTATAGCGTGGGAGTACTTGAAGATTGTTTTGCCAGTGAAATTGTAAAGACGTGAATTGTCAATGATGAATTGTGAATTGGGGGATGGTGCTTGACCTATTGACCATTCACAATTCACCATTCACTCCCCCCAATTCAATCACCGTAATCTCCGGCAATATCCCTACCCTGCCGGGGTAACCGATAAAGCCGAAGCCTCTGTTTACGTAGAGTTTTTGTTTTCCTTCTTCGTATAGTCCAGCCCATTGTTTGTACATCCATTGTACAGGACTCCAGCGGAAATAAGGATTTTCAATACCGAATTGCATGCCGTGGGTATGTCCGGAGAGCATCAGGTCTATATCTGGGTAATGTGTTCTTACCTCGGCGTCCCAATGACTTGGATCGTGGCTCATTAATATTTTAAAGGGTATGGTTTCTGTGCCGGGGTAGGCTTCGTTCATTTTCCCGTATTTGGGGAAACGACCTTTGGCGCCCCAGTTTTCAATACCCAAGAGGGCAATTTGTTCCCCATTTCTTTCCAGTTTCACATGTTCATTCATCAGTAAACGCCATCCCATATCGGCATGTACCTGTTTCAAGGCGTCGAGATTGGCCATTTTTTCTGCCGGGGTTGGCCAGGATACATAGTCTCCATAATCGTGATTACCCAATGTGCTATAAACACCCATTGGCGCTTTTAGCCGGGCAAATATGGGTTTGTATTCATCCATTTCACTGGCCCTATCATTTACCAGATCGCCAGTAAAAAGGATCAGATCGGGGTTTTCTTGTAAAATCAGGTCAATACCATGGTTAACCGCCTTTTTATTCTGGAAGCTACCGCTGTGCACATCACTAATATGCACCAGTTTAAATCCATTAAATGCGGCAGGTAGATTGGGGAATTTGAGTTTGATTCTTTTTACCTGGTAATTGTATTTATTACTAAATCCATATAATAAAGTACCAAAAAGAGAGCTGCCTACGCCTATACCCAGCCAGCTAAGAAAGGTTGACCGGGGTATTCCACCTCCATTACTACTCATAAATTGAGCTCCTGTACCTGGAAATATTTTGCTCATTAGCCATAGGGCCATGCGGCGTAAATCGTCGGAAAAGAAGAAAATAGCGGCTACCAACTTGGCAAAAAACAGGCCTACCAGGATAGCAAAAACATAATTTCGGTAAAAACGGGAAGCCTGAAAAGCCTGCACATAAGGAAAGGAAATCAATGCCAGTATTGCCAACACGGAAAATACCCAATACCCTAACGCTACCCAAAACCTGGCCCTTTCAGAGAGATTCTGTGACACGGTACGCACCGCCTGAAATACATAAAAATCCAATAAAAGCATGATCAAGGCTATGATCCAAAGTGTTCCCGCGTTACGCATGTAGTTGATTTATGTTATATGTAGACGACCAGGGGATGAAAATATTGCATTTTGGGGAGTATGGACCATATAGACCATAGTCCATAGTCGATAGACCATGGTAATCGTTCTTATTCAAGGCCCTTCATCCTTAATTGCCTCCCATGGTCTATGGACTATGGACCATGGACAAAGGTCGATGGCCTATGGTAATCGTTCTAATTCAAGGCCCTCCATCCTTAATTGCCCTCCTATGGACCATGGACTATGGACTATGGACAAAGGCCTTCGGCCTATGGATAAGATTCTTTCAAAAGATATGCCCGAAACCGTATTTTTGACCTCCTTCAAAACTTAAGTGGATATGAAACTGACTTATTATGGACATTCCTGTTTTCAGGTGGAAGTGAAGGGAAAAAAAATCCTTTTCGACCCGTTTATTACTTATAATGAACTGGCAAAAGATATAGATGTAAACTCCATTCAGGCAGACTATATTTTTCTGTCGCATGGTCATACTGATCATGTAGCCGATGCTGTTTCAATTGCCAAAAGAACAGGTTGTCAGGTGGTATCAGCATGGGAAGTACATGAATGGTTGCAAAAACAAGGTGTTGAGCAATCTCACCCCATGAATACAGGTGGTAAATGGACCTTTGATTTTGGCATGGTAAAATGTGTAGTGGCACAACATAGTAGTAGTTTACCCGATGGTAGCTATGGGGGCAACCCGATGGGATTTCTTTTTGTAACGGATGAAGGTAATTTCTACTACAGTGGAGATACTGCACTTACTTTGGATATGCAGTTAATACCATCCTGGAGCAAACTTGATTTCTGTGTACTACCAATAGGTGATAATTTCACCATGGATGTTGCAGATGCGGTTAGGTGTGCTGATTTTGTACAATGCAAAAAAGTGGTTGGGGTGCATTATGATACTTTCGGTTTTATTAAAATTGATAAAACTGCCGCACAACAGGCATTTGAAGCAGCAGGTAAGGAATTATTTCTCCCTGCAATCGGAACAGCGATAGACTTATAACTTATAAAAAGTTCGTACATACGAACAAGAGACAATTATGGCGAGAATTATTGGAGTTGCCAATCAGAAAGGAGGCGTCGGTAAAACGACCACTGCCATTAATGTGGCAGCAAGCCTTGCTGTTTTAGAATTCAAAACATTACTGGTTGATGCCGATCCTCAGGCAAACAGCACCACTGGTGTGGGCTTTGATCTGCATAATATTACCAACAGTTTATACGACTGTATGGTGAATAATACGATTGCTGCAGATGTTATCCTGAAAAGTGAAATACCCAACCTGGATATCATTCCTTCACATATCGACCTCGTTGGTGCGGAAATTGAAATGATCAATTATCCCAACCGCGAGAATGTTATGAAAGGCATACTTGATGCAGTGAAGGATAAATACGACTTCATCATCATCGACTGTTCTCCTTCACTCGGCTTAATTACCGTGAATTCGCTGGTAGCATCCGACAGCGTAATTGTTCCTGTACAATGTGAATTTTTTGCGCTGGAAGGTTTGGGTAAACTCCTGAACACTATTAAAATTGTTCAAAGCCGATTAAATCCGGAATTACAGATAGAAGGTATTTTGATGACCATGTATGATGGACGTTTGCGTTTATGTAACCAGGTAGTGAGTGAAGTAAGAAGACATTTCGATGAAATGGTTTTCTCTACCATTATACACCGTAATACCCGCCTTAGCGAATCGCCAAGTGTTGGTAAACCGGTAATATTATATGATGCAGAAAGCAAGGGCGCCATCAATTACCTGAACCTGGCAAAAGAGATACTGCAAAATAATGGCTTAACTAAAATGTCGAATGAGGAGAGGATAATAGAGTAGACCATAGTCGATAGTCGATAGTCCATCGACTCCCCCTGCCCCCTCTTCCAAAAAACAAAACCATGACCAACCCAAAACAAAATAAAGAACTCATTGGCAAGGGACTTCGTTCTTTGTTGCAGAATATTGATGCGGATCTTAAGACTACGGCCGGTACATTGAAGACTGATGTTGTGGAGCAGGTTACCCATATCAGCCGTATTCCATTATCAGAAATACAGATTAACCCTAAACAACCCCGTCGCGATTTTGATGAGCAGGCTTTGAAGGAGTTAGCAGAATCATTGAAACTGCATGATATTATTCAACCCCTTACTGTTTCTAAATTAGCTAATAATAAATACCAGTTAATTGCAGGAGAACGCCGTTTTCGTGCTGCAAAACTGGCTGGATTAAAAGATGTACCAGTTTATATTCGTCAGGCTAACGACCAACAATTACTTGAGCTTGCACTATTAGAGAATTTACAGAGAGAAAACCTGAATGCGGTTGAAATAGCACTCAGCTATAAGCGTATGATGGATGAACTCAGTTATACACAGGAGCAGGTGGCTGAGAGAATGGGGAAAGAAAGAAGTACGGTTACCAACTATATCCGTCTGCTAAAATTACCACCTGATATTCAACTGGCGGTTAGAAGCGGAAACCTTAGCATGGGACATGCAAGGGCACTTGTTAATATCGATACCATTGATAAACAATTATTCGTTTATAAAGAAATTCAGCAACGCGGATTAAGTGTTAGACAAACCGAAGAGCTGGTGCGTAAACTCTACCAGGCAGAAAAAAATGAACCTGTTAAATCTTCGGCAAAATCAGATCTCCCGCCAGCTTACAAAAAAATTGAAGATAACTTAGCATCACACTTTGCCACCAAAGTGAAAATGGTACATAACAAAAAAGGTTATGGCAGTATCACCATCGAATATTTTTCATTGGAAGAACTCAATAAAATACTCGATGCCATGAATGTAACGGTGAGTTAATAGCTAAATGGGTGTATTAAGATCCTTCATACTATGTGTTGCCCTCATTACCGGGCTTTCAAATCTCCACGCGCAATCTGATAAAGAACAGCTCGCTGGCAGTTCTGCATTCAACTTAGCCGATACTACAGTGCAGAAAGACAGCCTGGCAAAGATGAAGAAACCTGCCAAGCCACATATTCCTAAAATAGCCACCAGAAGAGCATTATTACCCGGCTGGGGACAAGCATACAACAAACAATACTGGAAAATACCGGTGGTATATGGTATTCTCGCCATTCCTACCATCACCTTCTTCTATAACAACAACATGTATAAAAAAACAAAGTTTGCTTATGAAGCTTTGTTTAAGGCACAATTGCCGGTACCAAACAGAGATAGTACGGATTACAGGAATATTGATCCGCAATTACAAGGACTAAGTATTTCTTCGGTTCAGAGTTACCGAAATGCATTTCGTCGCGACCGAGATTATTCTATCCTTTGGTTTATTATAGCTTATGGATTACAAATTGCAGATGCAACCGTTTTTGCTCACCTTAAACATTTTGATGTAAGCAGCGACCTTAGCATGCAGGTAACGCCAACATTTAACCCTATAACAAAATCGCCAGGATTTGGCCTGGTCATGAATTTAAAACAGCCGAATAAAAAACCTGTCAACATCAGATAACCATTCAAACTAGTGTAATGAATATAATTTTAGTAGGATACGGTAAAATGGGTAAAGCCATTGAAGAAATTGCAGTAGCAAAAGGACATACCATTACTCTCAAGGTAGACCTGGATAACGCCGATGAACTCAACGCAGCAAATGCTGCCAAAGCAGATGTAGCAATAGAGTTTACTAGTCCACACAGCGCTTTTGATAATGTAATGAAATGCCTGGAATTGGGTCTACCCGTGGTTTGCGGCTCAACTGGCTGGCTTGAAAAATTTGATGAGGCAAAACAATATTGTATCCAACAAAATGGCACATTGGTTTATGCAAGTAACTACAGCATCGGTGTAAATCTATTCTTTGAAATCAATCAACAGCTTGCCAAATTAATGAGTAAGCACACAGATTATAATGTATCAATGGAAGAGATCCATCATACACAAAAAAAAGATGCTCCGAGTGGAACTGCTATTACACTAGCAGAACAAATCATGGCTTCCATTCCAACCAAAAAACATTGGACGAATGAAACTTCTACAGATAAAGAAGCACTTGCCATCATTTCTGAAAGAATCGATCCTGCACCAGGTACACATAAAATAAAATACAGTTCAGCCATTGATGATATAGAAATCATTCACACAGCACACAACAGAAAAGGTTTCGCTGGTGGTGCAGTGCTAGCAGCTGAATACGCTATACAACACAAAGGTGTATTGGGTATGAAGGAAGTATTGGGCTTATAGCCTGATAGACCAACCTGCTTTAAAAAACAATGCATTAGATCTTGCTGATGCGGAAGGTTGCTTCCAGCTATTGGTGGTAAGCTGTAGCTCTAATAGTTTCAGGAGTTTCAATCCACCACCTAATTCGTATACAAAAGATGATCCACTAGGTCCATTGTGCGCATAACTCTGAGAAGCAATACCACCATTGGCCTGCAGAAATATGCTACCAACAAGATAGCGTCTGATACCCACCTTTATAGGAATTATCCGCAGATTTCCTGCTGCCACTCCTGAGCGACTACTGATAAGCTGATATCCGATACTACCGGTGAGCATGGTTTTACCCAAGCCTAGTCCACCTCCAAATTCTCCAGCAACACCACCACGATAATTAGCATCTAAACCTGCGCCATAAGGTGATACATAAGCCAGGTTACCAAATAAAAGCGCCCTGGGCCTTTTAATGATTTGTGCTTCTGTTTCAGAAGAAAAAACAAGCACTAATAGGAGAAATAAAGAAAGTTTTGATATTTTTCGCATGGGATTGATTTCTTTGTAAAGAAAATCATTTTTGTTCAGTTTATTTTCATTGTCCGTTAATAACCTTTTATTAAAATTATTCGAGTCGCTATTAGAATATTCCATTAATCAACATTTTATGCTATCAAAAAAAACACAATATGCCTTTAAAGCCCTTACCTTTATGGCCGAGCGTAAGAAAGACGGGCCGGTATTGATAGCTGAAATAGCCAGCAAAAAGAAAATACCGCTGAAATTCCTGGAAAATATCCTGCTTGAACTTAAAAAAGCGGGGTTATTAGAAAGCAAAAAAGGCAAAGGGGGTGGCTATTTTTTCAATGTTGAGCCACATAAAATCCCTTTAGCCACCGTAATGAGGCTGATTGAAGGCCCCATTGCTTTACTGCCCTGTGTGAGTTTGAATTTCTATGAAAAATGTCATGACTGCAACGAAAAAAAATGTGGGTTGAACAGGGTCATGATTGAAGTTAGAGACAATACCCTAAAGGTGCTTGAAAATAAAACTGTAGCCGACCTGGCTATATTGTAACCACTAAAACTAACAGTATGAAAAAATGGCTTGTACTCCTACTCTGTATTCCGTTTGTATCGGAAGCACAGGTTCCTTTGTTACTAAAAGGAAAAAACATTGTAAAACTGAACCTGAGCTCTCTCGTAGCGAAAAACGTTCACTTTACTTATGAAAGAAAACTTACCAACCGCTTTTCAGCAGCAATTGGTTTCAGAACCATGGCCAAAGGAACACTTCCTTTCAAAAGCACATTTGAAAGTCTGGTAGACGGTACCGATTTCGATTTCAACAAATTTCAGATGGGCAATACCGCTATTACTCCGGAAGTTCGTATCTACCTTGGCAAAGGCAATATGAGAGGTTTCTATGTAGCTCCATATATGCGTTTCGCCAGCTTCGATATTACTGCGCCAGTTAAGTATACCTATAACAATGGTTCCGGTAATGTAACCGATGAAGCTCCTGTTGCGGGTAAAATAAAATCTACCAGTGGTGGACTTATGTTCGGTACCCAGCACAGAATTTTCAAAGTATTGACTTTGGATATCTGGATCATTGGTGGTCACTATGGAAGCAGCAGCGGAACACTTACTGTAACCAAAGCTTTCAATACACAACAGGAAAGAGATGCTGTTAAAGCTGAACTGGATGGCATCGATGCAGCACCATTTAAATTTAAAAATGCTGTTGTAACCTCTACAGGTGCAAGTATTCAGTCTGATGGCCCTTGGGCAGGTATTCGTGGAGCTGGTATCAATATCGGTTTCAGGTTCTAATTAAAGTCTGACCTCAGTTATAAAGTAAGAGTCGCAATAAATAAATATTGCGACTCTTTTTAGTTTACCCCCCGGTAAAGATTTGAATGAAATGGAAATGATATCCTTTCAGGTGTCAAATCGTATATAATGATACGACCGGGGTAAAAAACGTTGCACGAACCATCTATTTTTTCAGGTTATCGAGCATATCTTTTGTCATTTTAGACAAATCATACGCAGGTTTCCATCCCCAATCGCTGGCAGCTACACTATCGTCGATGCTTTGCGGCCAACTATTGGCAATCTGTTGGCGGTAATCCGGGGCATAAGCCATAGTAAACCCAGGAATATGTTTGGTAATCTCGGCACCAATTTCTTTTGGTGAAAAACTCATACCTGCTACATTATACGATGTTCTGACATTAATTTTTGATGCAGGGGCTTCCATCAGTTCAAGTGTCGCGCGGATGGCATCGGGCATATACATCATTGGCAGGTAAGTATCTTCTTCCAGAAAACAAGTGTATTGGCCATTTTCCAATGCTTCATGGTAAATTTCCACTGCATAGTCTGTTGTTCCACCGCCTGGTGCAGACTTATAACTTATTAAACCGGGATAACGGATGCTTCTAACATCAACACCATAACGCTGGAAATAATAATTGCACCAGAACTCACCCGCATATTTACTTATACCATAAACCGTAGTTGGTTCAATAATGGTTTGTTGCGGACAATTCTGTTTGGGTGAAGTAGGGCCAAAAACTGCGATACTACTTGGCCAGTAAACTTTGGTCAATTTTTCCTCACGGGCAATATCGAGCACATTCAATAAGCCTTGCATATTAAGGTGCCAGGCAAGGTTTGGATTTTTTTCTCCTGTAGCAGAAAGAATCGCTGCCAGCAGATAGATCTGCGTAATGTTCTGACGGATAACCTGCACATGTAACATTTCCTTGTTCATTACATCCAGACTCACATAAGGCCCTGTACCTTCCAATAACGGATTCTGTTCGCGTAAATCAGAAGCTATCACATTATTATTACCATACAATTTTCTGAGCGCCAATGTCAATTCAACCCCAATCTGACCAGAAGCACCTATAACAAGGATTTTTTCTTTTTGTTGCGACATGCAATACGGATTTAGAGGAACAAAGAAAGAGAAAAAACAGGAATGTTTTTTGGGTGAATGGTGAATTGTCAATTGTGAATGATAAATACTGAAGACCAGATTTCAGTATTGACTATTCACCATTGACCATTCACCTAAAACATTTCCTTAATTTTGCCCACTAAACAATTACCATGATTCCTTCCTATTTAGCCGACCTGTTCAAGCACCAGCAATATGATACCGATAATTTTTTCCTGATTGCAGGTCCATGTGTGGTGGAAAGTGAGGAACTGGTGATGGAAGTGGGGGATACCGTATCTAAAATTTGTGCAGACCTGGGCATTCCGTATGTATTCAAAGCCAGTTATCGAAAGGCAAATCGTACAAGTGCATCTTCTTTTACTGGCATTGGCGACGACAATGGTTTATCCCTGATAAAAAAAGTGGGGGATACTTACAAATTGCCCACCACATCAGATATACATGCACACGATGAAGCTGCAATGGCAGCGCCGTTTATCGATATTCTTCAGATACCAGCATTTCTCTGCCGCCAGACCGACCTGCTGATTGCTGCAGCAGAAACCGGTAAGGTTGTAAACGTGAAAAAAGGACAGTTCTTAAGTGGCCCGTCCATGAAATTTGCGGTTGATAAAATTAAACTGGCGGGTAATGAGCAAATCATGCTTACAGAACGTGGTACCACATTTGGTTATCAGGACCTGGTAGTTGATTATCGCAATATTCCCTGGATGCAGGAACATGGCTGTCCGGTAATCATGGATTGTACCCATTCTTTACAACAACCCAATCAAACCACCGGTGTAACCGGAGGTAACCCTCAACTAATAGGCACCATCGCCAAAGCAGCTATTGCCACAGGTGCTGATGGACTTTTCATCGAAACCCACCCCAACCCTGCTGTTGCCAAAAGCGACGGAGCCAATATGCTAAAACTCGACCTCCTAAAACCGCTGTTAGAAAAGCTGGTAAAACTTAGGAAAGCCGTGTAAAACAGAGGAACAGAGGAATGTCCAATATCCAATGTCGAAGTGGGATTTCATTTCAACATTGGATATTCTACTTCTATATTCGATATTCAATATTGGATATTGGATATTTCCCCCGGGGAATGATGAATGTAGAATACCCAATTTCCAATGTCGAAGAGGGATTTCATTTCAATATTGGATATCCTACTTCTACATTCGATATTTAATATTGGACATTGGATATTTACCAGGGGAATGATGAATGTAGAATATCCAATACCCAACGTCGAAGTATTCACTTGGAAATTGGAAATTCCTCTGTTCCTCTGTTCTTCTGTTCTACCAGTTTCTCAACGGGTTTCTGCGGCCGGCGAGGATGTAGTTTTTGATATTGATCCAAAAAGCGAGGATCATGTAGATGATTACGGGCGAGCCCATGGTGAGGAAGGAAATGTAGATGAACCACATCCGGATCCTTGAGCTGGCGATACCCAACTTCTCCCCTATGGCGGTGCAAACACCAAATGCCCTTAGCTCTAAAAATTCTCTGATTTTTTGCATAATCTACGGTTGATTAGCGGCTTTCTATGCAAATTAGAAAATTTTGGTGAAAGGACGAGATCGAATGGCGAATAGTTTGTGGCCATGGACCATAGACCATAGTCCATAGACCATGGACTATAGTCGTTCCATTGACAATACAAGCCAATTAGTGGTCAAGGAGGGATGCTATTTATCGTTTATACTATGGTCCATGGCCCATGGTCTATGGACTTTCCTCCAACCATCCATACCATCAGGGTTCAGTAAGGGTTACTATTGTATCCCTTTTGACTTTTGACTTTTGACTTTTGACTTTTGATTTTTGATTTTGACAATTGACCATTGACAATTGACCTACCCATAAGCCATTCACCGTACCTGCTTTTTTCGTAAATTCGCACCCTATCAGAGGTAAAACATCGATTGATAACCAAACCGGCCTTCAATCTGCCATCTGAAATCTGAGATCTGACATCAGAAATCAGACATCCTAAATCATACATCTTTAAACTAATATTCCATGGCATTTGACATTGAAATGATCAAGAAAGTGTACGCCGAGATGCCTGCCAAGGTAGATGCTGCACGTAAGGCGCTGGGACGCCCGCTTACCCTGTCTGAAAAAATTCTTTTCGCCCACCTGCATAGGGATCAAGCCCTTAGCAATTTCGAAAGAGGAAAATCTTATGTGGATTTTGCACCAGACCGCGTAGCAATGCAAGATGCAACAGCTCAGATGGCTTTGTTACAGTTTATGCAGGCTGGCAGACCAAAAGTAGCCGTCCCATCAACTGTACACTGTGATCACCTGATTACTGCCAAACTGGAAGCTAAAAAAGACCTTGAAGTAGCCAATGCTGAAAGCAAAGAAGTGTACGACTTCCTGGCTTCTGTTTCTAATAAATACGGTATTGGTTTCTGGAAACCAGGTGCCGGTATCATTCACCAGGTAGTATTGGAAAACTATGCTTTCCCTGGTGGTATGATGATTGGTACTGATTCACATACCGTAAATGCAGGTGGTTTGGGTATGATTGCCATTGGTGTTGGTGGTGCTGATGCCTGTGATGTTATGGCTGGTTTACCATGGGAACTGAAATGGCCCAAACTGATTGGTGTTAAACTAACAGGTAAACTCAGTGGTTGGACAGCCCCTAAAGATGTGATCCTGAAAGTTGCCGGCATACTTACCGTTAAAGGTGGTACAGGTGCGATCGTTGAATATTTTGGTGAAGGAGCAAGTGCAATGAGTTGTACCGGTAAAGGAACTATTTGTAATATGGGTGCCGAAATCGGTGCTACCACTTCTACCTTTGGTTACGACGAAAGTATGAGCCGTTACCTTAAAGCTACAGGTCGTGAAGAAGTTGCCTCTATGGCCGATGGCGTGAAAGATTACCTGAATGCTGATCCGGAAGTTTACGCAGATCCTGAAAAATATTTCGACCAGATTATTGAAATCAACCTGAGTGAACTGGAACCACACTTGAACGGACCATTCACTCCGGATTTGGCTACACCTATTTCTAAAATGAAAGAAATGGCTGCAGCCAATGGATGGCCTACCAAAGTAGAAGTAGGTTTGATTGGTAGCTGTACCAACAGTTCTTATGAAGATATCAGTCGCGCAGTTAGTCTTGCCCGTCAGGTAAAAGAAAAAGGATTGAAAACAAAAGCACAATACACCATTACACCAGGTAGTGAACAAGTTCGTTATACTATTGAGCGTGATGGGTTCCTGGATATTTTTGGAGAAATTGGTGCAACTGTATTTGCCAATGCCTGTGGACCTTGTATCGGTATGTGGGATCGTGTAGGTGCTGAAAAAGCAGAACGCAATACCATCGTTCACTCCTTCAACAGAAACTTTGCCAAGCGAGCTGATGGCAATCCGAATACACTGGCTTTTGTTGCTTCACCAGAACTGGTAACAGCACTCGCTATTGCAGGTGATTTAACTTTCAATCCAATTACCGATACCCTTACCAATGAAAAAGGCGAGCAGGTAAAACTGGATGAACCTACAGGACAAGAACTACCACAGCGTGGATTTGCAGTTGAAGATGCAGGCTATCAGGCTCCTGCAGCTGATGGCAGTGGTGTTCAGGTTGCAGTTGATCCGGCTTCTAAACGTTTACAATTACTCGATCCTTTTGCAGCATGGGAAGGAACTGACCTTAAAGGTTTGAAACTACTGATCAAAGCAAAAGGCAAGTGTACTACCGACCATATTTCAATGGCTGGTCCATGGTTGAAATTCCGTGGTCACCTCGATAATATCAGTAACAATATGCTGATCGGCGCATTGAATTTCTTCAATGAAAAAACAGACCTCGTTAAGAATCAATTGTCTGGTGAGTATGGACCTGTTCCTGCTACACAGCGTGCCTATAAAGCAGCAAATATTGGTTCAATTGTGGTGGGTGATGAAAACTATGGCGAAGGTTCTTCAAGAGAACATGCTGCTATGGAACCACGTCACCTCGGTGTTCGTGCAATACTGGTAAAATCATTTGCGCGTATTCACGAAACCAACCTGAAAAAGCAAGGTATGCTTGCCCTGACTTTTGCCGACAAAAACGATTACGAGAAAATTCAGGAAGATGATACCATCGATATCGAAGGACTTACCTCATTTGCCCCTGGACAACCATTAACAGTTGTGTTGCACCATGCTGATGGTTCTTCTGATAAAGTCGTTGTTAACCACACTTATAACCAACAACAAATTGAATGGTTTAAAGCTGGTGGCGCATTGAATATTATTCGCAAACAAGTAGCAGGTTAATTGCCTGCTACTAATGAATAAAAAAATCCCCCAACAGTTTTGTTGGGGGATTTTTTATGCCGCTACTTTATTGGTTTAAAAATTAGTGATGAAATAAATTATGCGATTTATACCCACTTGGGTGGTTTCCTAATGACAAAACCTGTGGCGGTTGTAATCTCATTTGGTAACTGAGCATTCGCAAAGGCAATATTACTCCCATCAAGTTTTTTGGTATTATTTGCAATTGCATTTAGATTCGAAGAAAACCTTGCAGGAGGGAAATAAACATATATTTTATGTGTCGGCTTAAAGTTTCTGATAAATTCAATTGGAGGTATTAAATCACTATCAGCAGAAACAAGAATACTTATATCACAAATATCGTTTACAACATCTGAGATCATTTTTGTAGCAATTTTAACGTCAGTTTCTTTTTCTTCAAATGTATGGTGTACAATCCCACAATTACTGCACTTTTTAGACTTGGGTAAGTACCGTCCTAGTGCTAGTTTAAACTTAGGATTAAGCATATTAGCTGAAAAAAATAAATCTTGTCGATCATATTTACCTTTATCATGAGGTGTAGCCGAGAAATAAGTTAGTCCAACCAACTCCTGGTAAGGTTTAATAAAAGTTTCGAAAAATTTAATCATATCAAGCCAATAATATTTTCGCTTGAACTTGGTTTTAAGTCCATAGTAAAAATTAAACCCGTCGACATATATGCTTACTCTTTGTTTTGTTTGCATGGCTGTGTGAAACATAAAAAAACCCCTCTTTAATTGAGGGGTCAGCCTGAGTGTTTCTCAACTCAGGGGAGAATTATTTATACAAATATAAACTTCTCAATTACCCATTTCCAAATTTTTGGTCAAAAA
Source organism: uncultured Sediminibacterium sp. (assembly GCA_964611995.1). Classification (GTDB taxonomy): domain Bacteria; phylum Bacteroidota; class Bacteroidia; order Chitinophagales; family Chitinophagaceae; genus Sediminibacterium. Next base: position 51,336 of record CAZTCS010000007.1, read on the forward strand.
AATTTGTTATAAAAAATTTATCATGTCTACCATCCATTAATCGCCTTTGTTTTACTTCTTTTAAGCCATCTCAGGCGTATCGTACATCGGTAAATATTCTTTGATCATTATTTTTCATTTACCATATTCCATACATTATAACCAATCTCCAAAAAATGTCTGCCTCAATAATGTATAACTTCTAACACTTTACATCCTGGTTTTAGTATAGATTTTCGCATTTCCAAAGCGCATAGTTTTCATTATCCCTGAGATAATAAAAAAGAATCTCCGATCAGCAAATTATTTTCTATTCTTCCGTTTTAAATGAGCTATCACATTTTAGCATAACCATACCGCTCAATATCATCCATCGCTTTTACTAAGTGCATATATCCATTTTCAAGAACATAGGTATGATCAGCAATATCTATTACCTGTTTATAAAGATGGTCTGTAACGAGTATTCCCTTATGTTTTTTTTCTTCCATTATTAATTCCTTTACCTTTTCAATTTCAACAGGGTTCAAATGTGTGAAAGGCTCATCGAGCATTACAAACTGCGTTTTGCTTTTCAGCATCACATAAAGCTCAACCGTTCTGCGTTCACCACCTGATAGATTACCTAGTGTACTTTCATACTTTAATTTGAATGAAGGGAAACTTTGTTCAAACAAAGTATAATCCAACCCATAATCATTAAATACCTTCTTGAGGGAAAACTGTGGCGGAATAAAATTGAATTGGGGTAGATAACGTAATAAGTCAGGTCGTTCAAAAGCTTTCTTTTGAGATGAATGATCTATGCGAACAGATTTCTCACAAGACATGCTTCCATAAATAATGTTCATCAAGCAAGTCTTCCCAGATCCATTTCGACCTAATAGGGCAGTAATCTTTCCTGTTTCCATTTTCAGGTATACACTAGACAATATCCTGCGTCCATTAAACTCCAATTGAATACTATCGGCTTCCAGAATATGCATCAGCGGAAAGTATATGTGAGGAGAAGAACTAGTAAATATAAACTAAAATCAAACGCAACTGTAGTCGCCCAAAGCACTGTTTTTGAAATACCCAAATTGTAATAATAGTAATACGCTTTACCCTTATAGCTATTGATGAAATAATAGGTAAGTGCCAGCGTGGCAATTTTAAACCATAAGAGTTCTTTAAAACCACTGAACCCATTTTTCCAGAAGAGGGTTGTACAGCTTAAGGTAATAAGTATTGAAAACAAAAGAAAGTTCTTATAAAAAGTGCCGCATATTTTTATCGTTTTCAATAAGCGCATATGCGAAACAGTAAATGGAATTGATTAATGAAAGCCGTACACCCAATAGTTTTGGAAATGCAGACTTAAACCTGTTTGGTTTATTAAGATAATCAATATCCAAATAACTGTTTACAGTTCTGCATAGAAACAATTTGTTAAAAGAAAGTAGCTCCCCTTATTTATGCTCCTGAGGTTTTACAAGACCATAGACAATAGACCATGGTCTATTGTCTATGGTCTTGCCTTCCCCCTATAGTAACACTACATATGTTCATCTGCACTTGGCCCATAACTACCTGGAATAGGTATATCGAGCAATCGCAAGTAAACGCCGAGTTGTGCCCTGTGATGTATGATTTGACTGAATGTGCTGCGCAGGAAGCTGTATTTGGTTTCTACCGTATAAATCTGGTCTCCATTGCGTAATGTCCAGTTTTTGTTAAGGGATGCAGGGTCCGCATTGGTTAGTTCATTGCGTCCTTCCTCCAAACTGCTTTGGAAATACTTTACCATATCCGCAGTGTTTTCAATAATCTTTGGGCTATACGGATGTGCGGCAAAATCGAGTTCATCCGTATTAAGTACCATTCCAATCCATGTAGGAAGCTCTGCAATATGGGTTGCGAGCTGTTGCAGGGTCATGCTTTTTGAATGGGGTTTCCAAAGGTACTTGTCGTTGGGCACCAGCGACAACATTTTACGGGTTACTACTGCTTCGTTTTCCAGCTCTTGCTGAAAGGCTTGAATTGGTGTCATAATTGATTGTTTTAATTGATTCCACAAAACAATCACGCCCCACTGACAACCCTATGGCAGTGGGAAAAAAAATATCCAACAGAAGAATATCCAATATCCAATTTCCAAGTAGTCACTTCGACGTTGGATATTGGATATTCCTCTGTTCTTCTGTTCCTTCTGTTCGTCTGTTCCTTCAGTATTCTACTGGTATTTCTTTCATGTAGCTATCTAATGAAATATGCTTTTTATAGATAAATGGGATATCGGTATTGGTGAGTTTTTGAATTCTTGCTACCTTAAAATCACGGTAACCTTTTCGTTTATGGCACCAGGCAATCAGGTGCCATGCAAATGCGTAAAAGATTAGTCCAATGGGTTCTACTTTTCTGGTACTGGGTTCCTGATTTTTGTTGAGGTAAGCAATTTGTATCATCGTTCGTCCCGTAATTGCTTGTTGTAATACAGATAGGTATGATACCTGCAGGGTCATACATTCTGGTACCTGTAACCTGATGCGGGATGACAATGTCTCTAGGTTGTCTTGCTGTGTTCCGCGCAATACTGACTTTACCTTATTCAATGCACTGGAATAATGCTTTTGGATGGATTTATCTGAAAAACCATTGACAACTGCTTCCATCAGCAGTAATGCATTGGCTTCTTCACTGGTAAATGAAACAGGCTGAAGAAAATAACCATTCACGATAAAATATCCCCTGCCTTGTTCAAAGCTTACTGGTACGCCGGATTCATTAAGCGCTTTAATATCCCTGTAAACAGTTCTGATGCTTAGGTTGAATTTTTCGGCTATTTTCTCTGCAGGTACATATTTTTTGGATTGCAAAAAAGTAAGGATGCTAAAAAGACGATCTATTCGATTCATATTATTAAAAGAGAGGGAAGATAGAAACACATTTCC
>CAZTCS010000007.1:54344-54849 GCA_964611995.1 uncultured Sediminibacterium sp.
AAAACCAAGAAAAAAAAAAAAAAGCGACCCTTTCAGGTCGCTTTTTTTGATTTATTTAGCGGCTAGGCTTTTTTACCCATGCCATTCACCAGGCCTACAACGGCTCCAGTTACCCCACCAAGAACAGCAGATGCACCAATATCGGCCCATACTGCGTTGAGGGTAAACATATTCAGTTGTGCATAAATAGTGAGGTCAACAGATGCACCGATAAGGGCACCTAAAACAACTCCACCCATTAGTCCGCTGGAGAGACTGTTTACATTACCTGAACGACTAAAAACATAGGAGAATAGTAATCCGTATAAAAGATTACCAGCAATCATCGCCCACCATACCATTTCCGTTTCCGCACGCATAACACTACTCGTGGTGTTTTGGGCCATAAAATCCGTCAATAGAATCCCATAAATGAGCCATCCTGCAAAAAATGCAGCGATTCCTCCGGCAATACCGGATACCAACATTTTTGAATTGTTCATAAGCAAGCTTTAGAGGGTTAAAT
>CAZTCS010000008.1:0-54020 GCA_964611995.1 uncultured Sediminibacterium sp.
CCAGTTCATTTTAAATTATACCCCATTCATTTATTCCATTAATAGCAGAAGGCCTCAAACAATCATCAATCAAGGCTTGCAGCTTGCGGCTTGAAGCATGAAGCCAAGTTTCCCCGGACAGTACTGAATTGTGAATGGTCAATGCATTGACAATCTCATTCACCATTCACGACTCACAACTTCCATCCTGTCAAATTATCCACCACCAGCGTAAGTTGTAAAACATGGTTTGAATCGAAGTGATCATCTTTAGCGTGGTGAATGAACTGGTTAAAGTAGCCTGTTTCTACGGCGATATTATTGGTTATATTATAGCCTAGTCCAAGGAAAATCCGGTTCTGATCGAAGAGGTGGTTACCTGTAACAGGACTGCCATCATTGATAAAGATTTCATCCTGTGCTATAAAATAGGTACTGTTTTTATCGTAGCTGTTATGGGTAATTAAGTGTTGGAACTTAAACATGGTTCTTTCCCTGAATACTGTTTCAAAGTGTTGAAGTTTGTCTTTTATTTCTCTTAATTCAGTTCTGAATCTGAAGGAAAAAGTATTTCTGTTAAGCACTTTGAATAATTGCACTTGCAAAGCGGTGCGGTATTCGGGATAGGCTCTTTGGTTAACATTATCGCCGATAAAATAATTATACCATATACCCGCGAAGGCAGAAAGCTTAACAGTTGGTTTGGGATAATAGTGAATCCATGGTCTGATGGTTAACTGCTCTCCATATTCCAGAAAAGCTAGTTTCTCATAAGGACTTTGTCTGGAATACTGAAAATCGCATTGCCATTTTAGTTTCTTGCTGAATTTTCCGGCGAGGTCAATTTCCGACCACAACTGCGTAGTATTATTGATCTTTTTGTCTTGCGCAAATATGCATGCCGGCAATAAAAGGCAGCATAATAAAAGCTGTTTTATCATCTTGCTCATCTGATTAAATGGATACCAGAAATACGAGAACCCAATCCCCATCTAAATTTTTAGAAAGAAGGGTACTCTGGTTATTATTGCTCAGATAAAACCTATGTAAAGTTACAGGATAACAGTTAAGAAACAACCTGATTCAGGTTAGTAAAAATGCAATAATAAAATACCAGACTGCTGATCTTTGATTTTTTGATCTTTCGATTTATATAGTACAAGTACATTATATCAGTGTTCTACTTCGACATTCATTATTCATCATTCAAAATTCATCATTCCCTATTCCCCTGGATGATATGTTTTCACCTTATGTTTCTCCACATCTTCTTTATAGAAGAAAATCTCTTTGAATTTGCCATTCACAAATCCTTCTGCCTGGTCGGTGAAGTTTGGTGAATTCGGATTGGTGCTTTGTCCGCCAGTGAGAATGGTTTTGGCTTTAAGTCTTTTGCCAAATTCAACCGCAGCTATAAAGCTGTTACCCGAAGTACCATAACGTTTATTGTAGCCATTGCCAGACCTACTTTCAAAAGCAGGTAATGAGCCCCATCTTGACGAGGAGAAGGGAACAGCAATGCTAGGTTTGTTATCATCAAATCTTTGTCCATCAGCCACACGCTGATAGCGGTTAATATCGCCCCAGGGCTGGCGCCAGTTGCCGTAGGTTTTGGTTAAGTCGTCCAATGCTTTTTTGAGTGACTGCATTTTCTGTTCGGCAGTAGTTTTAGCCATGTCTTCAAATCGCTTAACGGAGTTGGTGCCTTCTTCCATGGTTTCTGCACGGGGAATATAATTGTTGAGTTGGTTGGCCCAGTCGATGGCTACTGTGGTGGCAACGGAGTTGAGTGCTGCTGTTTTGTCCCAGGCTCGTAATAAGTCAACCGCTTCTTTCAATTCATTTTTCAGTGGACCATCATACAAATCATAATCTTTACTCAGTGCAGGAATAAGGAAATCAAAAGCAGCGAGGTAACGGTTATAACCTATTTCAATGATCTTATCGATGGTAAGCCGATTGGCTTTCTCCAGTAATCTCGCAGCATTTATGCCACGCGCGTTTTGTCCGTCAGGAGCCATGTAAGAAGGATATTTATTTTTATCCGGACTATCTTTTCCTGCAGAAGTGAAAGGGGTAGAGTTACAGTTCTGTATCCAGCCAACAGAAGGATTATGCACCTGAACAATTTCTTCCAACGCATGCGGCCCCTGCCATTCAGTGGCTTTAATGGTGCCGTCTACAGGACGGGTATAATCGTAACCCGGGTTGCGTTTGGGAATAAAATCATTGTGCCAGTAAGCAATATTGCCTTTGTCATCAGCATAAACTGTATTGTTGGTGGTATTAGAAACCATGCGCATCGCATTCTTAAACTCTTCCAGGTTATTTGCTTTGGTGCTCACCCATGATTGAATCAATGCACTCAAAGAGCGGTTGAATTCTTTCAATGCAAGCCATTTGCCATTACGGTTGCCCATCACAGGTCCATGGTGGGTATAGAGACCAGTAAAAGGAACGGCAACCTGCTTGCCATCTTTCAGGTATTTAACCGTGATGGGTTTGGAAACCACTGCTTTCATTTCCTTCTCATATTCATACACCCAATTATTGTTAACCTTCGAAACTTTTTCTTCATAGAGATCGGCAACATCAGCATAACTGGTAGTATGCATCCATCCGCAATGCTCATTAAAACCCTGGTAGATGAACATTTGTCCCCAGGTAACTGCACCATAAGCATTTAAACCTTCCTCACTAACCATATGCATTTCAGGTCTGAAATAAAAAGGTACATGTGGGTTGATGTATAGGATGGCATTTCCGCTGGTAGTAAGTTTCGGAGCTATTGCAAAACCATTAGAACCACTCAGTTCAACATCTTTATGTATAACGGGTTGATAGGCGGTGGCATTTTTGTTACCGCTGTAAAAAGTTCTTACCTCATCAAGTGCAATACCACCAGTGCGTGTGGCGGAAACGCTGCCATCGGTAAACATTAGGTGAAACCAGGGTTCAAAGCGGGTTAATACTTTCGGTTTAACTTCCGAATGTTTATAGAGATAATAATTTATGCCATCTGCAAAAGCGTTGAGAAGTTTTTTAAACCAGTTAGGACTGTTATTATAATCTTTAATTGCTTCGGCACTGTCTACGATTAATCTTATTTGTAAATCTGCATATAGCATGCGTTCTCCATCGGCTTCTGCTTGTCTGCCCAATACCTCCAGGTAATTTCTTTCAACACGTGAAAAATTTTCTTCGCACTGACTGTACAATAAACCGAATACAGCATCAGCATCCGACTTACCATAAATATGCGGGATACCCCAGTTGTCTTTTATAATGGTTATATTTTTTGCCTGCGACTCCCATCTGCTAATTTCTGCAGGAGTAAAGGGTTGGGCAATAGCAAAAGAAGAAAAGAGCAAAAAGCAAAGCAGTAGTCGCATGGTATTTATTTTGAGGAATACCAAATATAGACAACCTTTCTCTTCCTTGCACCGGACTTAAGTCCGGTGCAAGGAAGGGAATTAGATTAATAACCCCATTGCTTCATCACCGCCAAATCCTGCTTCACACATTCAATGGGATCAATACCCTGATAGGCTTCCTGCTCTATGATAAAATGGAGGGTGCCGCCTTTCGATTTGCAGAGATCAGTGATGGCTTTGGTATTGGCAACACCTTTACCGAGTACGGTACTTTCAAAAGATTTACCATCTGCCGTTTTGGTCTCGTCTTTTACATGTATAGATACAAAGCGACCAGGATAGTTGTTAACGATTTCAAGTGCGTTTACACCTGTGTGGTATAAGTTCCCCATATCAAGCTGCTGTACAACCAGTGAGGGGTCCGTATTTTTCAGGATGATATCGTATACTTTTTGACCATTGAGGGTGGCCGTAAACTCAAAATCATGGTTATGGTAACCAAAGCGCATACCAGCGGCTTTGCATAGTTCACCGCTTTTATTGAATACCTCCATATAGGCCAGCATTTCATCGTAGGTTTTGCGCAGGTCGGCATCTAACCATGGACTAATCACCAGTTCCTGTTCCATAATGGCGGCATCTTCAATGGTGTATTTCCAGAGATCGGTGAATTGTTTTTTGTCGGCATCCCAATGCGCTTTACCCATTACTGTATGACCGCTGGGCATTTGCATGCCTAAATCGTTCAGTATTTTCTTAAACTCTTTGGCAGTATAGCCATAAAATTTGCGGTTAACATAATTGGCATGCTCCACATATTTATAGCCCATTTCTGCCAGGGCTTTTAAAGTACCCAAAGGATCCTTGCCCATTGCGGCACGAACGGAATAAAGTTGCACACCCGTAAGCATTTTGGCATTGCTCTGTGCAAATAAATTGCGTGGTAATAAAGTGGTTGCTGCTAGTGCTAAACTACTGTTCTTTAAGAAAGATCTTCTTGATGAATGCATGGCGTAATAATTATAGAATAAATATAAGCATCTTATTCCTGCTCATTGTTTTACGGGGAAAAAACAGCTTCTAGCCACTAGCTGCTAGCTGCTAGCTTTTTTTGCCATTAATTTAACCGTCCACAAGGGTAAATGTGGTGATTAAATATTTATTTTAAATAGGATTTTTACAAAACAAATTGGCAAGCCCTGTCATTTATTCAAATATTAGCAGAAGGCCTGAAACAAGCATCAATCAAAGATATCAGCTAGAGGCTAGCAGCTCGCAGCCTAATTTCCCCGCACAACATTTATCCCTGCTCCGGATTTAAATCCGGAGCAGGAAAGAGCTTATTTCTTTTTGAAAACAGCAAACGCTATTTCTGTAGCAATTTCAAACCCAAGTTTTTTATACAAAGCAATTGCACCAACATTATCCTGCCGAACATGTAAAAAGGGAATTTTACCATTGTCGATTATTAAAGAGCAGATATGCGATGTAAGTGCTTTGGCATAAGATTTACCCAGGTGTTGAGGATCTGTACAGATAGCACTTACCTCAGTATGGGTATTCGTTTGAAGACGCTGACCAGCCATCGATATAAGCTTGTCTTTTTCGAAAATGCCGAAATAATTTTCAAACAGGATGGTATTCTTATAAAAAGGTCCAGGCTTGGTTAGTTCCGTAAGCGTAAGCATTTGCGGAACATCTGAATCATTAAGTGGAACAATATTTATCTCCTTGTTTTCATAAGGCTGAAAATGATGACAAATCATTTGGTACAATGGAATATTAAACAATTCCTCAAAACTGTCTGGCAATGGTATTGGCTTAGCAAGGGGAAGTGAAAAAGTTCTTTCTGCTGGCAGCATCATAACAAGTTCTGCTAGATCTTCCTCGTTCCAGTTTTCCAAACCTACAAATGGACATACATCGGCTGGGTAATATTTTAGTCTGTTATTACCCTGATTAAATGGCAGGTGATAAGTAGATAATGCTTCCCAAACGGGATTGGCAAGAAATGCGTTCATACGGTAAAGTTAAAAACAGAACCCGTATATTAGATAACTAATATATGAGTAAATGAAGTGTAGACTCAGCAATCTCCTGCTGTTTTGTTTTTGTGTAAATGTATCACTTGCACAAAAGACCAGTGTTTATTACAATGAAAAATGGGAAGCGTGTACCCAGGCTAAAGCCGTTTATTTTAGTGAGTTGGAAAAAACAGAGAAGGGATGGTATCGGGTAGATTATTCAATTGCATCGGAAAAATTGCTGAAGCATGGATTTTATAAAGACTCATTATGCACCATCAGGAATGGCGTATTTGAATCGTTTTTTGGAAATGGTTCTGTCAGTGGTATAAAGCATTATGAAAACAATGAAAAGACTGGTCTCGATTTTATTGTTTACCCCAATGGATTTTTAAGCGATTCATTTCGTTTTAAAAAAGATATACCATATGGTATTTGTGTGAGTTGGTATCCGGATGGTAGCCCGAGAACAGAAATGCAGTTAGATACCATGGGTAATGGTTCCGGACTTGTTATTGGCTTTTTTCCTGACGGAACTGTTTCTTTTAAGGGAAAGCTAGCGCCCGGATTAAGGAAAACCGGTAACTGGTTTTATTACCACACAAACGGGCAACGCGCTGCTGTATTACAATACCCTCCACTTGATGATGCATGGAATGGGTTTACCAAAAACATAATGCCAGATCATTTTGAATTTGCTTACTATGATACCACCATCAAGTATACAAGTTCCATCTGTTACGATACTAGTGGTATACAACAGGCGGGTTGTAAAATAGAGAATAAGATGCCCGAATATCCCAAAGGGGTAAGCGCCTGGACAAACTATTTAACAAATATCACGATGGGGATAATGCAGAAAAATGGTCACTTTGAGAAGCCTGCATCTTATATTGCTCAATTTACAGTAACAATAACCGGCGATCCGGTAGATATAATGCTTGATAATACATACAACCAGGGCCTTGATACTGATGTATTAAGCATATTTCGAAAGATGAAAAAATGGATTCCTGCCCGGCATAATAACAGAGTAATTCCTTTTACGCACAGGCAATCTTTAACATTAGGTGTCCGTTATTAGCCTGATGAATAAATACCTTTGTACAATAACATATTAAACATGGTTAACTCAACTATTTTTAAATTTACGATTGTTCCCTTTTTATTGATGTTTGTACAAACATTGTCGGCGCAAACCAATGAATCCGCATGGACACCCGAACAACAAGTAGAACTTTTTGGCTACTGCGAAAAACCCTACCTCATTAAACAACTGAAAATATCTGAAGCGAATGCGGATAAGATTGGCCAGATCAATCATTGGGCCAGGCTTACTAAAATACAAATCCAAAAAAATGCAAACGATACATTTGCCACTGATGGCGAGGTAGAAGAAGCGGTCATAAAAAAATATAAAGCATTGGGTCTTTCCGGCGATCAATTAAAAAACTTAACGGAGAAAAGAAAACAAAACCTAAGTGAACCTTGTCCGCTCATTACCCTGACCATAAATAAAAACTACGATACCATTGCTAAGCCGCAATTGCAATTAATGTTCCGCACAAAGTTCCGCAAAACCCTGATGGATAAACTGGAAGTAAATGGCAAACAGGCCGACATGCTGATAGAAGCCGAAGTATGGAAACAAAAAGAAGCCCTCGAAATCGCGAAAATCCCTGAAACCGATTTTAACCGCATCCGCAAAACCGTAACCATGTACAACGACCTCGAAAGAAAATATGGCTTCATAGGTATAACTGAACAACAAAAAGAAGGCGCCAAGGGAATTTTTAAGACAGCAGAGTGAGAAGAGCTTCAAGCCGCATGCTTCAAGCTGCAAGCAATATGGTGCTGAATTTTTTTAGGTGTTAGGTGTTAGGCGTTAGGTATTAGTATTACCCAGTACCCCTAATACCTAACGCCTAATACCTAACGCCTAGCCCCCAGCACCCTTCAGCCTGTAGCTTGCAGCTTGTCGCCTGAAGCTTAAAAATCCCTTATATCTCCCACTAAATCATTGTTTTATACTTTAAAGCAATTATTTTGGCATCAAACTAACTTTGCTGATGCAACCCTGTCGTATACTCATAGTTGAAGATGAGTCGCTTGTAGCTATGGATATGGAGCGTATGCTGCTTAACCTGGGCTATGATATTATTCCCAATGTAAATAGTTATGCATCCGCTGTTCAAACCATTGAACAAAACAAACCAGACCTGGTACTTTTAGATATTACCCTGAACGATACCAAAACCGGTATAGACCTCTCGGCCTTATTACAACAACAATACCGGATACCATTTATATATGTAACCTCTCATTCAGATAAGAAAACCATGGATGATGCTTTAGGTACCAAACCCAATGGTTATCTCCTTAAACCCTTCGAATCGAATGACCTCTATACCGCTATTGAAGTGGCCCTTAGTAATTACAGTGGACAGGATTTAATGGAGCAGGATAATACAGCGCTGGTTTGTAAGGATGCCCTGTTTATTAAGAATGATAAAAACTTCGTTCGGGTGAATATTGATGATATTCAGTGGATAGAATCAGAACACAATTACCTCTATATCATTTCTGAAAAAGGCAAACATATTATACGCTCAAATTTCCGCGACTTTCAACAACATGTATCTGATGCTAAATTTTTACAGGTACATAAGTCGTATATGATCAACCTGAATAAAGTAGATGCATTCTCACATACAGACATCACCATCAACGGAAAGGAAATACCACTTAGCCGCATGTATAAAGATGATTTTTTTGCCTGTATAAAAAGGATTTTATAACCTTTTGGATCAAATGGTACCCAAAATAAGGCAGTTGGTACCTGTTTTTTGCCCGATCCTCGTATTTACTGCATATTTACAGACCACCATGCTGCAATTGTTGTCGATATGCACCAAAGCCAGGTTAATACCCGCTTTGATTTGTTGCTTTTTTTTCCTGACGGAATCAAAAGCGCAATACAACTATGTAGATACCGAACAAATAAGACAACAAATAAACCAAGCGAAAAGCGACACAACACGATGCCGACTCTATGGAATACTGGGTTGGGAAATGCGTTTTTCCAATCAGCCAAAAGCAGTAGAACTGGCAGATAGCATGGTAATGATTGCCAATAGCAACAACGATTACCTGAGACTGGCAGAAGCATACCGCATTAAGGGTTTTGTAAAAGTGGTGAACCAGGATATTGAGGGCTGTCTTAAAATGTATGAACTGTCGATGTTCTATGCGAAGAAGGCAAAAAGTAAATATTATGAATCCTCCATCCTAAACCTGATAGGGGGTATGTACCAGGATAAAGCTGATTTCGATAAAGCCATACAGTATTTTTTAGAAGCAAATAAAGCAGCCGAGGAAAGTAAAAGCGCTGAAATGATTGCCTTCAGCGCCAATTGTATTGCAGAAGCCTACTCAGATGCCGGCAGACCCATCGGATTTACCCGACCTTTTTATGAGAAAGCATTAAAAGAAGTATTACCCCGGGAAAACTGGCAATACGCCGGAATGATTCATTCCAATATGGCCAAAGAATATATGATGGTGAACAAACCCGATTCGGCCAAATTGGAAGCCAACATATCTATTGGCTACCTGAATAGAGTAAAGATCAAAGGTTATGTATACGCAACCTGTGCAACAGATATCGGAGAGATCCTCACCAAACTAAAATCCTACAAAGAAGCCGAACAATACCTGTTACAAGCCTACCATATACTTGACAGCCTAAAAACAAAAGACAATAAACTCATCGTATTATCAGCCTTATCCAACCTCTATATTGAAAGTAACCAGTATAATAAAGCCAGTGATTTTGGAAGAACACTCTTATACCTGGCCCAACAATATAAATCGAAACTATTCCTGCGAAATGCCAATAAGGTATTATCTGAAGTAGCGGAAAAGCGCGGACAGATGGATAGTGCCATGCTGTTCTTTAAGCAGTACAAATATTGGAACGACAGCATCTTCAATGAAAACAAAGAGAAAACAATCGCCGATGCAGAGAACAGGATGAAGGAAACATTACAGGCAAAAGAAAATGTTGAGCTGAAGTCGTTAAATGCAAGATTGCGTAATAGCAACCTCATTATTGCTGCCATAGCCTGTGTTTTACTACTGGCCGCCCTATTCATCATTTTTGCCAATAGAAAAATTAAACAGAAAAACCTGGTACTTGAAAGCCAGAAACAATTGATTGAAAGACAGAACGAAGAGAAAGATATTTTATTAAGAGAGATACACCACCGGGTAAAAAACAACCTGCAGGTAGTATCCAGCTTACTGAATCTCCAGGCCGCTACCATGACCGACCAAAAAGCGATCGATGCATTAATGGCCAGTCAGAAAAGGGTAAAAGCCATTTCACTGATACACCAAAACCTCTATGCATTCGACGACCTGAGTACGGTATCTTTTACAGACTATATCAGGGAATTGTACAGCGACCTGCGGCAACTGTATAATAAAGGTCATATTGAACTGATCTGCACCGCACCCACAGAACAACTTGAATTTGATATTGAAAGATCGGTTCCATTAGGACTTATATTAAATGAAGTAATCACCAATGCATTGAAATATGCATTTGATGAAAACCAACATGGAACCATAACCATATCCTGTGAATCTACTACGGAAGGAATCTTAACTATTACCGTTGCAGACAATGGAAAAGGTTTACAAGAATCCTTCGAAAACCATAAATCTGAATCACTCGGATTCCTCATCATACGTGAGCTGACAAGACAATTAAAAGGTACCGTTAATTGTGTAGTTGATAATGGTACCAGGTTCATTTTCAATATTCCTGAAAGCAGGTTAAAGTCAGAGACACCTATTTCATAACCTTTTTAATGCATTTGGTACCATTTTATAAATGGCCACAAAATGCCTGATTAACTTTCCTATTCGTTAAGTAGGGTAAGTCTGTCATGGATATACCTGTTTAACTGATCCAAACTCCAATATCCTGGTTGGCATACCCTGTATGCCGATGAAAATTCTATCCAAAACTAACTGACATGAAAATGAACCGTAAGCGCATTGCGTATGCGTTGTTTTGTCTTGTACTGATCTCCTGGACTCCCGCTATCAACAAGACTACCAATCAAGTAAGAACAACCATAAATCCTGCCGATGAGTGGGTATTAAGCACAGAAAAGGATGGCATTAAAGCTTATTACAAAATAAGCACCTGTGGCGACGATCAGGTCGTTTACCTGCGTTTTGTAAACGCCAATGCAGGGGCCGTTACCGTGAGTTGGAAAGATGAAATTCAGTTTGCCGGTGAGCCATCACCCAGAACCTTAAAAGAGGAAAGCACTAAAATAACTATCCAACCCGGAGAATCAGCAGGTACTACCTGTGTAAACCCAGCAGTGCCAGAACTGGTGGTAAAACCAACCGTATCTCCGATCGTGAATATTGAATCCTATTCTTTTCAGCAACTGACTATTACTACGAAATAATTCAAGCAATCGCATGAAAAATAATTATACCCCACTATCCATTGTAAACCGCATTATCTTATTTACCAGCATGCTATGCATTGGACTGGTACAAATTAATGCCCAGGTTTATTCATTTACCAACGCCGGAGCCACTGGAAATATTGGTCCGACACAAGCACAGATCAATGCTACATATGTTGTAGGCAATACCTTATCGGGTGCGGTTACCAGTGTTAATGGTATCCAGGAATGGACCGTTCCTGCTACCGGATTGTACTCCATTAAAGTAGCAGGCGCCAAAGGCGGCGGTGCTGGTGGAGGTAACGGAGCAGTAATGTCTGGCGAGTTTATGCTTACACAAGGCCATGTTATTCGGATAGCAGTAGGACAGAGAGGAACGCTCGGCGCTGGTGCCCAGGGTAGCTTGAACAGTGGCGGAGGCGGAGGCGGCTCCTTCGTAGTGAATAAAACAACCAATACCATATTACTCATCGCCGGTGGCGGCGGTGGTGGAAATGGTGACTATGGTTCATCCTACCCAAATACAGCAGGTAACCCGGCCAGCACCAGCACATCTGGTAACAGTACCAACCAGGGCGGAGGGGGAATAAATGGAAACGGCGGAAAGAATGGTATAGCTGACGATCCTGCTGCCGGAGGTGGCGGGTATTATAGCAATGGAGAAAGCTCACCACCAAGTCCGGGTATTGCCACTGGTGGATTTGCATTTGTAAATGGCGCACAAGGTGGCTCAGGAAGAGTAGGCACTTATTTTGGCGGTAATGGCGGATTCGGCGGCGGCGGCGGCGGAACCTCAAACGTATTGGTACGCGGAGGCGGAGGCGGAGGTTACTCTGGCGGACAAGGAGGTACATACCAGGTTATTCAAACCACGGTTTATACATCATCAAGCGATAGGGGTCATGGCGCAGGTGGTGGCTCTATCAATAATGGAACAAACCAGTTAATTTATGCAACCAATGCATCTAATGGTTATGTAACGGTAACCACACTCACAGTACCTGCCGGAGCATTGAACTTTGCAAAGGGAAGCAACAGTTATATTACGGTGCCACACAGTGCCTCACTGAACCTGGGCAGCGAATTTTCTATTGAAGCATGGGTGAATTATACAGGTGTTAACAGCACCATCATCGATAAAGGTGATTATGATTATTTATTACAGGTAAACTGTAATAACCCTGGCTTCGCACCTAACAAACTTAATTTTTATAACAGAAATACAGGATGGGTACATTCAGTCGGAACTGTTCCGGAAGGTACCTGGACACATGTTGCCGTTACCCTTAAGAATGGCACCATGACTTTCTATATCAATGGCGTAGCATCGGGAACAGCCGCGGTGAATTTTGCGCAAGACAATGGTCCGGTAAATATTGGTCGCCAATCGCCATCATCATGCGCATGTAACATCTTCAATGGTAACATGGATGAATTGCGTATCTGGAACCGTGCATTATCTGCCTGCGAAATCAGCAGCAATAAAAATTGTGAACTAAGCGGCACACAAACAGGTTTAGCCGCCTATTATAAATTCAACCAGGGAGGTGTTAACACAAATAACAGCAGCGTTAATACCCTCATAGATGCAAGTGGAAATAACAACACTGGCTCATTGGTAAATTTTGCCTTAACAGGAACAACCACCAATTGGGTTGCCGGACAAGTATCAGGAACCTGCACACCGCTTGTATTACCTGCACCAATTGTAACAACCAGCGGTCCAACAACCATCTGTGCAGGTGGTTCAGTAATACTCACTGCCCCTGCAGGCAGCAGTTATCTCTGGAGCAATGGCGCAACTACACAATCAATTACCGTAAGTACTGCCGGTTCATATACCGTAACAGTTACCAACGGTAGTGGATGTAGCGCAACATCTGCACCAACAAATGTTACCGTTACCAGCATCAGCAATCAGGCTGTATCAGTGGCAGCAGCAAATATTTGTGGATCAGGCGCAACAACTGTAACACTCGCTTCTTCAGAACCGGGTATATATTATACACTACGCAACAATGCAAACAATGCCATTATTGCTGGTCCGATTGCAGGAACAGGTTCGGCCATCACATTCAATACCGGTAACATCACTGCAACTACTACTTATAATGTATTGGCAGAAACCAAACCAACCGGCGCATTGAATTTTAATGGATCAACTTATGTAACCATTCCGCATAATAATAACCTGAATGTGAGTACAGGCGGACAATTAACCATGGAAGCATGGATTAACCCTGCTGTGTCTGGTCAGTGGAGAAATATCTTAATGAAAGGTGCTTATGGTTATGGAATGGCCATTGATGCATCAAACAGGTTATACTTCTGGGATCAGGGTGGTGGAAACGCTTATGATACCTGGTCGAATGTAACCGTACCAACCAATACCTGGAGCCATGTGGCCATTACCGTTCAGGATAATGGATCTACACTGGCTGTAACTCTTTACCTCAATGGTGTTAATGTAGGAAACAAAACATCTCCTATTGCCCAGATCAATGATAATACAGCCAGCCTGATCATTGGCAGACAAGGAACAGGTTGCGGATGTAACTATTTCAATGGTAATCTGGATGATGTAAGAATCTGGAACACGGTTCGCTCTGCTGCAGAGATACAGGCAAGCATGAACAGTTGCTTAGCTGGAACTGAAACCGGTCTGGTTGCATTATATAAAATGGATGATGGAAACGGTACAACAGTGACCGATTCAAAAGCAGCCAATAACGGTACCATTACTGGTACTGCCAGTTGGACATCAGGCAATGTTGTATGTGGTGCTGTTTGCAGTCAGCAAATGACAGAAACACCAACCGTTACCGTAAATGCATTACCAACCGTAAATCCGGTTACGAATATTGAAGTATGTCATAATGGTATTGCCGTTCCAGCCATCAACTTCACAGGTTCTGTGGAAGATGCTACCTATAGCTGGACAAACGATAATCCTGCTATTGGGTTAAGTGCAACTGGTACAGGAAATATCGCCTCATTCACAGCACAAAACCCTGGTACCGTTCCGGTATATGCTAATATCACGGTAACACCATCTTTTACACTGGATGGAAATACCTGCACAGGCACACCGATGAGTTTTGTAATTCGTGTGAACCCGATACCTGTAATAGATCCTATTGCATCACAAACCTTATGTAATGGCGCACAATCGGCCGTAATAAATATTACAAGTCCTGTTCCGGGCGCTACCTTCAAATGGACGAATCTCGATCCATCTGTAAACATAGGATTGGCAAATGGAGTAGGCGCAGTGATTCCATCGTTCACTGCGGTAAATAATACCAATCAACCAATCAATGCCAGCTACTTAGTTGTATCCTATTTTGAAGGAGAAACAGGTGGATGTGGCACATCAAGGGTGGTTAATTTTATTGTTAACCCAACACCTGTTATTACCGTTACACCAAATGGACCAACCAGTTTCTGTGCGGGAGGATCGGTAACATTAACTGCAACAGCAGGAACATCATACCTGTGGAGCAATGGACAACAAACACAATCTATAACAGTAACACAAGCCGGTAATTACAGTGTAACAGTAACCAGCGCAACAGGTTGCAGCAATAGCTCAGCGGCAGTAGCGGTTACCGTAAATGCATTGCCAAGCACACCGGTAATCAGCACTTCAGGTGCAACAACTGTTTGCGAAGGAAGTCCGGTTACCTTAACTGCTCCTGGTGGACAAACATTCGGCAATTCTATTAGTTTCAATGGGTCCAATAATAATATCGTAATACCACATAACAATAGTTTAAACTTCACTAGTCAGTACACCGTTGAATCATGGATCAATGTGAGTGGTTACCAGTATGGAACCATCATTTCAAAATTTGAAGATGATAACAACAACAGAAGCTGGATGGTGAATATGGGAGAAACAGGTGATCCAACCAAAGTAACGGTTGTTCACTCAAGACTCGGTTCATGGACCAATCCTATTCAGTGGAACACAGGCTTCCAGCCAGCACTGAATACCTGGTACCATATAGCAGTGGTGTTTGATGCAAGCCTGTCATCAAACCAGATTAAACTTTATGTAAATGGTGCATTAACTGCACAAACAAGCTGGCCATATACTATCACGCCAAATACAGCCAATATGTATATCGGCGGGTATGATGGTCCGGGTAACGGATTAAACGCAGGAGCAAACTCAAGGTTCTTCAATGGAAAAATAGATGAAGTGCGTGTATGGAACCTTGCAAGAACAGCTCCGCAAATTAGTGCAGCCTTTAATCAGCCAATAAGCGCATCAACACCAGGCCTGGTTGCAGCTTATTCATTCAATGAAACATCTGGCAATACCATCAACGATGCAACGGGTGTAAACAATGGAACGATGGTAAACAATCCAACCCGTTCAACAGATGCGCCAATGTCTGCATCATCCGGAAACAATACTTACCTCTGGACAACCGGTGCAACCAGTCAATCGATTGTTGCAACTACTCCAGGTAATTATGCAGTAACCATAACCAATGAAAATGGTTGCTCAGCTACTTCGGCACCTGTGGCAATCAGTAATTATGCAGCGCCTACTATTAGTTGTCCTGCAAACATTACCACTACCAGTCTGGCAAACCAATGCGGTGCCAATGTTAGTTATCCAAATGCAACAGTAACTGCTGGTCCGGCCAACCCAACCGTAACCTATTCTCATCCATCGGGTTCATTCTTCCCTGTTGGTACAACAACAGTTACGGCCACTGTTACCGATGCTTGTGGTAAACAGGCTAGCTGTACGTTTACGGTAACTGTTACAGATAATGTTAACCCTGTTATCACTGCACCAACAAATATTGTAGTACCTGCAGGTGTTAACTGTAGTGTAACCGGCATTAACCTTGGTACACCGGTAACATCAGATAATTGCTCAGTAGCGTCTGTAACGAATAACGCACCGGCAGTTTATCCAATAGGTAGTACCAATGTAATATGGACAGTAACCGATGCTTCCGGTAATACAGCAACGGCCACACAAACCGTAACGGTGGTAGACCAAACAGCACCGGTACCAAATGTGGCTACCTTACCAGATATTAATGGAGAGTGTTCTGTAACGGTAACAGCTATACCAAAAGCAACAGACAACTGTAATGCACAAATCACTGCAACTACAACAAGTCCATTGTCTTATAATACACAGGGTACTTATACCATTGTATGGAAATACACAGATGCCGCGGGTAACTTCAGCACACAAACACAAACAGTGGTTGTGAAAGATGTTACACCTCCGGTAATCAACTGCCCAGCACCAATTACGACAATAGCTCCGAATAACCAGTGTGGCGCGGTGGTAACATTCCCACAACCTACTGTTACAGATAATTGTTCATCTGGAACAACAGGCGTACATACATTGGCAAGTGGTGCACAGTTCTTCGACTATGCAGATAACAGGATGGAAACACAATTCAGTCCAGGTTTACCAATGACATTCTTCCCGACTGATGGACAGAAACTGGCTGTGTTCCTCGTGAACTGTGGTTCTACCCATTATATGTACCAGAATATTACTTTGCCATCAAGTGGACCAATCAACCTGGGACTTGATATGAAGTATACCAACCATTATGCATCAGGTTTCAGTGCGAGTCAGTTTATTGCTATTGAGTTAAGAAACCCTTCAACCAATGCAATCATCGCCACCCTGTTTAAAACTAATCCTGGTGCAGCACAATCAACCCCGATGACGCATTACAATTTCGACCTGTCGGCTTATGCTGGTCAGCAAGTGCGTTTGCAGGTGGTAGATGCAACCATTAATAACTACTTTATTGATGTTCAGTTAGACAATATCACCATACCTGGCAGCAACCTGGTGAATGGAAGCTTTGAATCGGGTGATTATTCCGGATGGAGCATCGGTAGTGCAAGCACAACCTGTGGAACCTTCGGTATCGGATCTGGTCCATCGGTATCAGTTGTTCAAACAGCTGGTTTGCCTTCAGGTTCAACCTTCCCGATCGGAACAACTACCAATACATTTGAAGCAACTGATCTGGCAGGCAATAAATCAACCTGTAGCTTTACTGTAACAGTAAATGCACCAGAAATCGCCATCAGTGGTAATGGAACAGAAATAGTAAGTGGTGATAATACACCATCTGCTTCAGACAATACAGATTTAGGCGGAACCATACCAGGTAACAGCATCAGCAAAACTTATGTGATTGCAAACAATGGTACTTCGGCACTTACGGTATCGTCTATTAATATCAGCAATGCAGCATTCACCAGAACTGGTATTAGTTTACCTGCTGTAATACAGCCTGGTCAGTCTATCGGCTTCACATTGAGCTTTGCTTCAACATCACTCGGTGTACAAACCGCAGTGGTAACCATCAATAACAGCGATTGCAATGAAGCGGTATACAGCTTTACGGTGAAAGCAGAAGTAACCTGTACCAATCCGGTATTTGTAAATACCAATGCACAGGTACAGGCCAATACAACTGCTACTACATGTAATGCAGTAGTTAATTATCCATTGTCTGTAACAGGTATACCTACACCGGGCTTAAACTATAGCTTCAGCGGTGCAACTACTGGTAGTGGTGCAGGAACAGGTAGCGGACAAACCTTCAACAAAGGAACAACCCATGTTATTGTAACCGCTGTTAACCCATGTAGCACTGTGGTGAATGAGTTTGATGTGATTGTTTCAGACATCACACCACCAATCGCCATAGCGCAAAACCTGACCGTTAGCCTGAATGCAAATGGCACAGCAGCAGTAACCGCAGCACAGATCAACAACGGATCTAGCGACAACTGTGGTGTGGCTTCTATCAGCCTGAGCAAAACAAGTTTCGATTGCAGCAATGTTGGTACAAATAATGTAACACTAACCGTAACTGATGTAAACGGAAATGTATCAACAGCAACTGCAGTTGTAACTGTGATCGATGATATCAAACCATCTATCACCGCACCTGCCATGGTAAGTGTAGTAAATACACCGGGCTCATGTATGGCAATGGTAGACCTGGGTACACCAGAAACCAGCGACAACTGTGGAGTAGCTTCAGTAACGAATAATGCTCCGGCACTGTTCCCTGTAGGTACAACCATTGTTAAGTGGATAGTTACCGATATCCACGGTAATGTTACAGATACAGCTACGCAGGAAGTAGTGGTGATCGATAATGAAAACCCAACGATTACCGTAAATAATATCAGTGTAAACAACGATGCTGCTAAATGTTATGCAACCGTAGCGGTTGGTCAGCCGGAAACAGCAGACAACTGTGGTGTATCATCAGTAGTTGGTGTAAGAAGCGATAGCCAACCATTAAACGCAACATACCCAGTCGGTACAACAACCATTACATGGACAGTAACCGATATCCACGGTAACATTAAAACAGCCGTTCAAACAATCGTAGTAACAGATAATGAAAAACCAAGCATAACAGCACCAGCAATGGTAAGCGTGGTAAATATACCAGGCTCATGTACTGCAAGCGTAAACCTTGGCACACCAGAAACCAGTGATAACTGTGGTGTGGCAACGGTTACGAATAATGCACCTGCATTGTTCCCTGTGGGTACAACCATTGTACGCTGGACAGTTACCGATATCCACGGTAATGTTACCGATACAGCTACACAGGAAGTAGTGGTAATCGACAATGAGAACCCAACCATTACGGTAAACAATATCAGCGTAAACAACGACGCTGGTAAGTGTGGAGCAACCGTAGCAATCATTATGCCTGAAACAGCAGACAACTGTGGCGTAGCAACGATCATGGGTGTGCGCAGCGATAATAAGCTGTTGACAGAAGATTATCCTGTAGGAACAACTATCATTACCTGGACCGTTAGAGATGTAAATGGTAATGTTAAAACGGCCACTCAAACCATAGTGGTAGCCGATAACGAAAAACCAGTGATCGCTTGCGCATCCAACCAGGTATTCTGTGCCAACACTGGAGGTAACACACAATACACCATTCCTGTATTGAACCAGTCAGACAACTGTGGTATTGCCAGCACAACCTACAGCATAACTGGTGCAACCAACAGAACAGGAAGCGGCACAAATGCAAGCGGAAGCTTTGCCATCGGAACTTCAACCGTAACCTTCACGGTAACTGATATACATGGTAATGTAAGCACCTGCAGCTTCACTGTAACCATCAATCCGTTACCGGTGGCCAGCATAGCGGCACCAACAGCAGATGCATTCTGTAACCAGTTTACATTAACTGCAAACAGCACGCTCAGTGGACCGTTTACTTACCAGTGGATGTTCGGTAATACCACCAAAGCAACCACCCAACAGTTAAGCCTTGGCCTCACTGATGCAGACGGGGTATACAGCGTATACGCAACAGATGCAAATGGTTGTAGAAGTGAACTGCCTGCTACTTATAACTACCAGAAACAAACACTGGTGAGCAGCTATACCATCCTCGCAACTAAAGAAGTAAAACTCGGTCAGTACGATAAGGTAGAAAGCGGAAGTGTAGGTGTAATGAGCAGCAGAGGTGAAGCAGAGTTTGAGAAATACAGTTCAGTAACAGGCGCAGGAAGCTTTGTAAAAGCACCAAGAATCGATACTGATAAAGGTGTAACCATCAACAGTAAGATCTATGGTGTGGCAAATGTAACCCTGCCAACTATGCAGTACAACCTGAGCAACACCAGGTACCTGCAGGATAAAACGGTGAACTCAAATGTTACTGCAACAGTAAATGGTAACTATGATGAAGTGACCCTGAAGAAAGGTTCGAACGTAACCTTAACCGGTACGGTATTCGGAAAAATTAAACTGGAAGAAGGGGCAAGCGTACGCTTTACTTCAACAACCATTGATGTTGCCGAAATACAAATTGAAAAAGGACCGAAGAACGGAGGTTACAGCTATATCCGCTTTGCACCGAATACAAGTATCCGTGTAAGCAAGAAAGTAACGATAGGTAGCGATGTAATCGTGAATCCGGAAGCATACCAGGTAACATTCTACATGGCCGATAACAGAAGAGATGAAGAGAAATTCCATGTGAAGGGAGATGATACACGCATTACAGCCAATATCATACTTCCTGATGGCAAGCTGAAAGTAACGGGCGGAAATTATGGTGATGACAAGTGTGATCACAGACCGCACAGTTCAAACAGTTGCCGCCATAGGGGCCACGGTCACCACGACTGCGACCACCGTGGACATGGAGAGAAAGATTGTCGTGATGATGTTTATATGACAGGTCTCTTCATTGCGGAAGAAGTAGAAAGCGAAGGCAAGAATGTAATCTGGAACAGCTTTAGTTGTGGAGCAGGATCTGCACCGGTAGACGCTGTGGTATCAAGCAACAACAAAGCAACAGTTACGGAAGAAGCTTCAAGTCTCAAGCTGCAGGCTACAAGTAAGTCTGAAGAAGAATTGAAAGTGATTGTTATGCCGAATCCGACCAGAACATTCTTTACCATTAAGCTGGAGAGCAAGTATGATGCTCCGGTAACCATGAGAATGGTAGATGCATCAGGCAGAGTGGTAGAGAGCCGTACCCAGATCGGATCGAACAGCACGATACAGGTTGGACATAATTACAATGCCGGAAATTACTTTGCCGAGTTTGTGCAGGGTAACCGCAGAAAAACTATTCAGCTAATAAAAGTGCGATAAGTACATAGTCCGGGGGGATTAAAAACAAATTGCACTTTAAATTACCCCCTGCTGAATACAACCCAGACCCGCCGTGATTGATGGCGGGTCTTTTTTAATGATGAATATTGAATGTCCAATTTCCAACTTCGAAGTGAGATACTGCTAAAAGCACCATGCCACTTCGACATTGGAAATTCGACATTCGATATTCCTCTGTTTCTTTACCTTTCCGTCTTAATCCTTAAAAATGAAACTGGAAGAAATTTTACAGCAAAGAGCAGGACAAGCCTGTGAGTTATGCGGTGCTAATGAGAAACTTATTATGTATAAGGTTCCGCCGCAGGATCATTCTTATGCCGAAAATACGGTGATGGTATGTGCCAAATGTGAGGCACAGGTGGAGAAGAAAGAGCCACTGGATTACAATCATTGGAAGAAATTAACCGAAACCATGTGGAGCGAAGTACCGGGGGTACAGGTGCTGGCATGGCGCATGTTAAACAGGTTACGCAAAGAAAGTTGGGCGGTAGACCAGCTCGACATGTTGTACCTCGACGACGAAACCCTCGCCTGGGCCAAAGCACTGGGCGACCATGAGCAGGATGGTGAAGCTGCACTTCACGTGGATGCTTTTGGAAACTTTTTACAGGAGGGCGATACGGTGGTATTGGTAAAAAACCTGGATGTAAAGGGTACCAGCTTCACCGCCCGCCAGGGAACGGTAGTAAAGAATATCCGATTGGTGCGAGACAATATCGAGCAAATTGAGGGCAAAATTGAAAACCAGATGATTGTGATTTTGACGAAATATGTGAAAAAACAAGCCTAATCTCCTAAATCTGTGAATCTGTGGCAAGAATAATAAGCCACAGATTCACAGATTATTTACCTATAATCAATGCCTCACTAGCTATTTAATTAACGACAATTCACTATTTTTGCCGCCCACGAGCAATCTGAAAAGGTTACTCCGGGCCTATAGCTTCCGCCTGAGGCGGAGTAAGGGCACCTGATAGTGCTTGCTTTAGGAACAATTTTCGAAAACGACTTATTATGTTGTTTTCGGGCCTATAGCTCAGCTGGTTAGAGCACCTGACTCATAATCAGGGGGTCCCTGGTTCAAGCCCAGGTGGGCCCACGAAGCGAAGATGAAAGTCTTCGCTTTTTTAATTTTAAGGAAGCTCTGTAGGTTAAATGTGTGTGTAATATAAACTACTGGCTCGCCTCTTGCTAACTTTTGGAAAGTTTTGAAACTTTCCAAAAGTTGATCCTCAAAGATTCATGTCTGACTGATAATCGGTCTGTCAGAATAAAGAGGCGATTTTTTTACCAGCAATTATAAGGAGGGGAACAGCGTATTTACATTCTCAGTGAACGTTTATGCCGTTGAGATTCCTGTTCTTCTTCGATTTTTAAGTAGCCTTCTTTATGGGTGAGGAACGCATTTCTTTGGGTCAGGAATTTCTCCATTTGATTGAAGTCCTTCTGGTGAACTTGGCTGCTGAATGTCCAGGCTTTCTGCAACATTCTAATGTAAGCATCGCCTTCTCTTTGTTTGGTCAGTTTCTTAATAGCACCCATGTAATCTTCGCGATACACTGTCGGGATGATAATCTTTGATAAATTTTTTGAACCAAGCTCTGCGTTCATCATAACCCTTGCTATCCTTCCATTGCCATCAAGAAATGGATGTACTTCACTCACGAGGAACATCATGTAGGCAGCTTTGGCGAACGGGTGGTGGAGGATGCTGTACCATTCATATCCTTTCTTAAGCGTACCGCGAACCAGTTCCTTGTCTACGAATTCCGTATTGCCTGCACGATTATTCTTGTCTTTAAACTCACCGGGATTTTTTGATGCCCTTGCGCTTAAAAGTATTGCGTGCCTTTCTTTTAAAAGTGTAAGAAAATGATCGGCTGAAGTCGGGGTAATTGCCATTTCCTTTCGATTGGAAACGATTTGATAGGTCCCCAGAATATCATGTGAGTCTTCGTCTCTTGCTGGTATGGGCATTTCAGTGGCAATTATTTTTTTTGCCTCATCAAGTGTGAATTCGGTTCCTTCTATATAATTGGAGAAGTATCCCTCAAAAAAAGCGAAGTTCTGATAGGATTGAATAGTTTGATTTTCTTCCGGATAATCCGGGTATTCTTTTTTGACGAGCTCATAATACAAAGACTCAAACAATTCAACTCTATCGGGATCTACCGGTTCTCCCAGCACTCTTGATTTTGCTACGGAACTAACCAGTTTTTTGGAGAGCCCTGTACCGAGCATCGCTGATATCAACTTGTTCAATTCATCGCTTTCTTTTTGCATCCCTAATTCAACAGAAATTTCCTTTGCTTTATCTCTGACCTGGTTTAATGCTTCTTCTCCTTTTACCCGGATGAATGACTCGATTTTTTCCTCCAACTCCTCACGCGATAATGTTTTGGTTTCTTCGCCGTTACCTTTTGTTCTTTGGAGGTTTTCAAGATATGCTCGCGGAAGACTGGAAATTCTCAGATTTCCGAAAAACAAGGAGTCGCCTTCAAGTGGCTTGGGACCACTGATAAAATGCAGTGTGAGCCCAGGAAGCTCAAGCACGCTTCTTTTGTTACGCGTAAGATAAAGATGGCCATTAGGGGTTGGAGCATGATCTAATGCGCTTCGATGACTTAGTTGTGCATCGGGAAATAATTCGGAGATTAAATGAAACCAATTGCGGCGAATGATTTTTTCCGGCTTGTCCGTCATGTTAGACGTATATATTCTCGGCGCTATTTTCCGTACTAAACCGTTCTTCTCCAGATTTCCGATTTCTTTTGAAGTTTCAGTCCTGCCAACTATTATTTCGCGCAACTTATTCATGGTATTTTTTTTCGCCAAAAGCAGCTTTTGATGCTAAAAAGGGTAATTTTTTATGCCAAAAATGCTATTTGTTGAAATAATTTTAGCCAAAAGTAAATATTTTCAGCCAAATACTGAAATTTGGCTGAAAGCCACTCCCAAGTTATTCGGGCACGTAAGTTTCGCTTCAGATAGCAGATAGGTGCATTAATGGAACAAAAAGTGGGGCTTGCGAATTAGATAATTTAAAGTCTGTTGCTTAAATAAATATTTGGTTGCGTTTAATGCACTATCTGCTATTAAATTAAACACGGATTTTCATGATAAACCAAGAAAATCTGTGTTTATTCCTCCCATTGCTTTAACCGAAGCTCACATTCATTACACTCATTCTTAAAATAGTCCCCAGTCTCTTGATCAACAAAATATACATAACAACCCTTAAGTCCACGTGTTAATAAAGTACGGTAAGTATTTTTTATAATCAGGTCAAGCATCTTTTTTGTATTAACCGGATCTTCCTTCATTAATTTTTTGTAGCCCTTTATTGAATTATCTGAACTAGCTCTTTTGGTAGCATCCGTAATTACTATTCCATCACGTACAATAAAATCTTCACCTATAATTACTCCAATATAATCTACCTCAAGTCCTTGACAGGTATGAATACATCCAACCTCGTTAACTGAATTTGGACTTATGATCCAGGTGCTGCCGTCAACAGCTAAATTCCATTTGCTTTTAAAATCGTACTCAGGAAAATTAATATCAAACGCAGTAGGATCTTTTTTACTTACCCACTTCCAACAATAACCTGCAACCATTCGCGCCCGGTTATTTAATTTATTTTTCTCTATGATAATATCTCGGAGCTTATCAGGAGAATCAACGATTTTAAAATCGTATTCTATTTCTTTGAAATCATTATTTGCAGTCTCTCTAATTTGCAAAATATTATCCAGCCAAGCCAAATAGCTATCTGAACCATTACAACGAAATTGTGAACTAAGCTCAAGTTCTGTAACCGAAGCCCCTGCCTTAGATGCCCATACTAATATCTCTTCCTTTCTCCCAATATCTTTTAATGTTACGCGTTGATCTTCATCAATAAAAAACACACTGAATTTCGAAGCGTTTATTATTTCCTTGATTTGATTTTCTCCCAAATTACCAAACAAGCCACTAAACTTATTTAGACGATGAGCTTCATCTACAATAAGCGCATCAAATAAATTTGGTTCTGAATCAATGAAAGCGCCTGATCCTTTAAACAAATTGCGCATAACAGAAGCCTTAATGCTACCTGTTAG
The DNA here is from genome assembly GCA_964611995.1 of uncultured Sediminibacterium sp. Lineage (GTDB taxonomy): Bacteria > Bacteroidota > Bacteroidia > Chitinophagales > Chitinophagaceae > Sediminibacterium. The sequence goes on from CAZTCS010000008.1 coordinate 24,655, forward strand.
TCTAGCTTCATATACGGCTCTCGGTGCGGCATTCTTTGATACATATTGTGCTAAAAGCCCAAGTTTAGTTAAACTAACTAGTAGGTTAATGGCTACTACTGATTTTCCCGTGCCTGGCCCTCCTTGAACAATCAAAACCTGTTTACTGTTTTCACTGGAACGTTTGCATAAAGCAAGTGCGTTTTCATACACTACTTTTTGGTCATCAATCATTACAAACTCCTGATTTCCCTTTAACATTTTTGCAATACTGTCCGCTAATAATTTTGAGGGCCTGATCTTTCCATTTTCAATCCTATAAATTATGTTGGATTTATCTCCATACTTAACATGCTCTTTTATAAAGGAACGAAGCTTTAATGCGTCACTTTTTAAAAAAATTGGCGCTTTTTCAATATAGTCAGAATAAAATTCGTGCTTAATTACACCGTCTTCTACATAATTATGGAGGTATGCACATGGGTGGAGAGAAATCTTTTCAGTATAAACAACTTCATTGAATCCTTGTAATAGTGTTGCATAAGACCATGCCTGATAAGAAGGGTGTGTATGTTCGCCCATTCTGCCACCTACATAAGTTTCAACAATTGAATCCTTTGTAGTTAATCGAGCTTCAGACCATTGTTTTAATTCAACTAGTATAGCACAGTCAGTGTTATTACTATTTTGACCAGTAATAATAAAATCAATTCTTTTTCCTGTTTGAGGTATCTGGTATTCAATGGCAATACCGCAGTCGTCCGGAATTTCTGAATCACGCATAATTCGATCCATAAAAACAAGCGAGTGTGCCCATGATTTAATCTCAGAAATACCTGCTCCCCGATTTAGTTTTCGTTTTACATTTTCCAGAACAATATTTTCAATATTGTTGGTAAATATATCATCCAGAAACTTGTTTTTACTTGCTTGATAAACTATCATGTCTTATAGTTCATTATATTTTTTCGCTGTTCCTTTGGCTTTATCTACCGGATATTTTTTACTATTGATTTCAATCTTATCCAGTACAATCTGTTTTACATCAAGCTTATATTTTTCAGCTAAAAGAAATGCGAATGAAAAAATATCTGCAAGTTCCTCTTTTACTTTTTCGGCATTAGCCTCTTCTGGTTTTTTCCAAAGAAACAACTCTAATAATTCTCCAACTTCCGCAGCAAGTGCTATCGATAAATCTTTGGGATTATGAAATTGTTCCCAATCTCTTTCGTTCCGAAAGTTCAATAATGCTTGCGTTATTTCAGTGATCTCGCTCATATTATAAATTGATATATTAAAGTAACTTACTTTTTTCCATATTTCTAATCTAGACTATCCTGAATAGATTAAGAAACACAATATTTCAAATTCTAGAGAGGATATTCAATTTTTGTACGAGAACTTTTAATTCTTATAGGCTTTCAAACCTAATAATATTCGTCATATTTTATTAAATTTATATGCTTCTCCTTCTATGAAATTAGTGTTGAATAGAATATTGAAATGACAACTACGAACAGCATTTAGTATAGAATGATATGTTTTGCATTCGCTGCAAAAGTCTTTAAACTGTAAATCTTCTTTATGAGAAATAGATATTTAGCCGCAATTTGTTTCTTGCTAATTTTCTTGTCTTGTCAAAATAAAAAAGATCAAAATGAAAAGGAAGTCCTGGTTGTTCTAGATCAATTAAGTATTGCGGGCTCTCCTTATGGTAAAATGGTTGTTAGAACAATTCCCCAGCCAATTTCAGATGCCCTGCCTTTTCCTAAACATATTACGCCAAATAAGTACTTCAAAATTAAAATAGGCGAGAATGATTTGGTCGATGTATTATTTGGGAAAATTGAAGAAAGAGATATAATGTTGTTCGACGTAAATCGGAATAAAACTTTTCTTGATGATCAGGTGCTTGAAAAAAGAAACAATTATCCTGTCAAGGTTCAACTGTTAAATCCTGTCCCTAAAGATTCCTTTCGTATCATCGAAAAGGCTAAGATGGAGCTTGTAGTGGAAGGAGCTAAAATTGATAAGGATATTCATTTTGTAGTACATCAACCTTATCGATTTGGTGTGGCTAATATAGAAGGGGAGAAATATCAGTTTGGCAATTTTAATTTTTCAATTAATACTTCAGATCCAATAACTGATAAAATCCGTAGCCTGATAATTGTGAAAGATAGTATTATGTTCCCCAGTGTTTTTGATGGTCCTGTTAGGTACAGAGCTGGTGATAAAATATATCTTGGAAAGCATATCTATAAATTTAGCCGATCGAACAAAACTGGTGATAGCCTCTATCTTACTTATTTTTCTTCCACAGACATGCCATACGGAGTTGAAGTTGATCAAATGGCTGTTCCGGCTGAGGGTACCAATATTGTGACGAATAAAATGGTCAACTACAGCCTTACAGGTAAGTATACCTTAATAGATTTTTGGGGTACATGGTGTGGCCCTTGTCTGGAATTGACTCCACGACTTAAAACAACCCGTGAACTCTATAACTTGAATGATTTACAAATCATCAGTGTTGCTTATGATGAAAATATCAGCGATGTAATTGAGTATGCTACTGAGCATGACATGAACTGGATAAATTTATTTGAGCAAAATGGCTCAAATAAAAATGGGTTAATCGATAAGTATAAAGTAACAAGTTTTCCAACACTTGTGCTTATAGATAAATCTGGAAAAATAGTAGCTCGGGAAATTGGTGTAGATGGCTACCGGGTTATTGAGAAATATTTAAAAAAACTTATTCCACAGTAGCGAATAATATTAACCTTACTCCTCCTTCCGATAAGTTTCTCTCACAGTCTTTGTTATAATGCCATCCAATTTATTAGCAGCCTCACTAATGAGTCCGATAATGTTTGGATGCTCATCTGCAGATACAATGTCTTCCTGGATTAGGGAAACCAGGCCCAGAATATCCGATAGCGGTCCCCTTACTTCATGGGATTGTATCCAGGCAATTTTTCTTAACTGAGCATTTTGCTCTTCTATCTTACGCGTATAAATATAGTTGTCTGTAATGTCTCTGGAAATGCAGCATAATCCCAGTATATCACCATTGCCTCCCACAATTGGGTTAATGCTTATTTCTTCATATATATTCAGGTCTTTCACCTGTTCGTGCCAGATGGTTTTGAATGATTCACCATGGAACCCTCGTTCATAAAATTCGATCCATTTCTGTTGTGTTTCATTCGGAAAATCGTCGTGAATAATTTTATCGGTCCGCTTACCGGTAATCAATTCCATCCGTTGGTAAAATGATTCATTGGCAGAAATAATCGTATAGTTTTTGTCGATAGACCAGATCATATCCGGGGTATTACTGATAATGGCCCGAAGGTTCTGTTCATCATTTTCAATTTTTTTCTGAATGCGCTTTTGTTCGCTAATATCAATAAAATAAATAACCAATCCTTCATGCGAAGGATAGGCCCGCACATTTACCCAAAGATCCAGTTGCGGATAATATTCTTCAAATGAACTGCTGATACGCTCGTTCATTACACGAGAATATTCAGTATAGAACTTTGTTCCCACTGCATCTGGAAAATGTTCCCAGATGTTTTTACCCAATAGTTCATCCCGCGTACATTTCAACATTCGCTCAGCTTCACCGTTCATAAACGTTACTTCCCACTTTGCATTCATTGCAAAGAAACCATCGGTAACACTCTCCAGTATATCTGAAATTTCTGCATTCTTTTCTTCCAGAGCCTGTTGTATTTTTACTTGCTGGTCAATATCAATTGCCATTACAAAACGGGCCCTTCTACTGTTGATATAAGTAGGATGCGCGTAGATACGAACAAAAAAAACTTCACCATTTTTTCTTCTGTGCTTCCATTGTCCAAAATCAAAATAGGTAATACCCGGACGATCCGTTAATGCTTCTTTGAGTAATACTAATTCTTCCTCGGGCCGTATTTCGGTAACCTTCATGGAAAGAAATTCTTCACGTGTATATCCATATTGCGCCAGTGCAGCAGCATTTACGGCAAGAAAGTATAGGTTTTCAAGATCGAAAATATATTTGGGGGCAGGACTTTCGTCGAAAATCTGCTGATACTGAATTACAAAATCGTTTTCGTTTCCGGTATTTGGGTTCGAAACCATAAATCTGGAATGAGATGAACTGGACGATAAAAACTATTTTAAAGATAAAAAATTACATTGATCTATACAAAGGGGTATAAACCTTTGAACTGCTGCACACATATATCTTGTTACTGCATCGCAAAATGTTGTTGTAGCCTTATTGGCTAATACGTTTCAACACCAGCACATCTACCTCTCTTTCCGCTACTTCCCAATATAGTCCCAGATTACTAAAAGCTGTTTTTAAACTTTCCTTTCGCTCGGGCTGCCATTCGAAAAATATATCGTACCGTCCTGCAATACCAGTTTCATCGATCACTATTCCGTTATATAAGCCAAAATCTTCCATATACGCTGCCAATGCTTTAACCTGTACACCATTGCCTTCAAAATGACTTCCACCTGCGCTAAACAAGTCGCTTGATTTTGTAGATGGTTTAAGTTTTTTAGTGGCCGTGCTATCAGCTTTGATAACCAATACTTTCATTTTCCTTTTTTCCATAACCGCATCAACATCAACAAACTGTTCCTTCAACTTCTGTTGAAAAAAATGGTGTAAACCACCCTCATCTTCCTTGGCTATCCAAAAATCGAGGCAATATTTTTTCTCCTTATTATATTGCCGTTTCACTGAATCGTATTCGTTGATCATCCGGGCATGGGTCTTATTATAAGCAAGTCGGTATAAGCCATCCATCGGCATATTCACTATTGTCATCCTTCTTCCTTTGAAAAAACCCTCTGGGTAAACCCGGCTCATCGTTCCGGTTCCTTCAACAGGAGGTAGCATATTAAATGTTTGCTGTACCGAACTATCGGCTTTGAAAAAAGTATCCAAATCAAAACTGATATTGTCTTTTTTGAGTGGCAGATTAACCACAACATTTTTTAGCGCAAGCTGCAAAACCTCCGGGGTAATATGTTCAGCATTCGTAATTGCTTTTACGCTGCCGTCTATCCCGATCAATATGGTATGAGGTATGGTTCGGTGGGGGAATACCTGTCGCAAACTCCCGGATGTATCACTACTGATTAAAAGGTTGGTGGGTCTGTTTCTGATAAACTGCTTTAACCTGCTTTCTGTTTCATCTGATACTGCCAAAACAACCAGCTTATCACCAAACTGCTTTTTGTAGTTTTCAAATTTGCTCAAAGCTGCCACACATGGGCTGCACCAGGTAGCCCAGAAATCAAGGATCACCAGTTTGCCTTTTAGTGATTCAAGGTTAATATTCCTCGTTTTACCATTAAGTATATTGACAACCTGTAACGCAGGTACCGCACTGCCAATTTTTGCTTCCTGAGCATTAGATGCAATAGTTATTGCAACCATAGATAATACTAATATTACTTTCATCTGAATTATTTAAGGGTAAAATTATCTATGATGGAAAAGGTAGGGTGTTAACCTAAACGAAACTGTGTTAATGTTTGTTAATAATACTTCTATAGACGAAGCAGTACAGATACATTTGCCAAATATGAACTCATCGCTTCGTCGTTTATTTATTCTCGCACTACTTGCAGGAATGGGTTTGCTTTGTTTACAGGCATTCTGGATGCACAATGAATGGAAGAATTCAACCGATGTTTTGGAACGGCAAATTACACACGCTTTCCAGACTGCTATTGAAACTGAAGAAAACAAAAGAAAACAAACCTTAACGGGTTACCTGAAATCTATACTGTCTGATACCAGCTTTGTTAATATTAGAACGCGCTATAACGAAAAACAACAGCAGTGGATGATCAACATGTTCGACGCCCGCAACAATAAAGATTATTCTACCTGGAGCAATTCAGAAATAACCCTTGGACCGGAATTAACGGAAGAACAAAAGAAATTAATTATCGATAAATATGTCAACGACAACATAAAACAAAATGTAGAAGAGAATGTCATCTTTTTTTATACGCAGCGTTTTGGCGAATTATGGACAAAGAAGTATAAACAACTTACCCTGGATAGTGCTTACCTGAAAGCAGTATTTAAAAAGCAATTGCTTGAAAAAAACATTACAACCCCTTTTACCATCAGGTATTATGATACAAGCCATCTGGTTGCCCCACTAAAGAATACTGGCAACGCTTTTGTAACAAAACCAGTATACATCAACTATTTAAGCATTAATGATTACCGGAAGAAATATGTAGCGATTGCTCACGTATATAACCCTGCATCGCTTCTGATCGGTCGCCTCTGGCTGGCTCTTGTTGCAACATTTTTATTGTTGGCGCTAACGCTTTATTGCCTGTTTCGGATGTACAGAACCATTCTGCAACAGAAACAATTAAACGAATTAAAAAACGACTTTATCGGCAATATGACGCATGAGCTGAAAACACCTATTGCCACAGTTACCGCAGCAATTGACAGCCTGCAATATTTCGACGGGTTAAAAAGTATGGAGAAAACAGAACGATACTTAAACACTTCGAGGATGGAACTGGAAAGATTAAATGATATAGTTTCAAAAGTGCTGGATATAGCTATATACGAAAGACAAGAGGTAAAGCTCAATAAAGAAACAATAGAAATTGTAAGTCTGCTAAAAACGGTTGTTCAGTCATTTGAAGTAAGGGGCGTAGTATTTTCCTACGAAATACAATCTGATCAGGATACTATTTCGGTGCAGGCAGATAAAACTCACCTGAAGAACGTTTTACATAATCTGGTAGACAATGCGGTAAAATATGTTCCCGAAAAATTGCAACTTATTTTTGTTGTATCTGTGCAAATGGGGTTTGTAGTTATTACCGTAAAAGATAATGGTAGTGGGATAGAAGACAAACACCTATTGCGGATCTTTGAAAAATTTTACCGCGTTCCTTCCGGAAATGTGCAGGATGTAAAGGGCTTTGGGTTGGGACTTTTTTACGTAAAACAAATAATCGGACAACATGGTGGTAGTGTGGAAGTGAAAAGTGTGCAAAACGAAGGAACTTCATTTACTATACTATTGCCTGCATAGAACCTATGAATAATTTACCCAAAATATTATTGGCCGAAGATGAGTTAGCGCTTGGTAATATCATTGCCGAAAGCCTTGAAACAAGTGGCTTTTTGGTAACGCATGTTACCGATGGCAAAGAAGCGTTGCGTTTATTAATTATGATCTGGCCTTACTCGATGTAATGATGCCCGGAATGGATGGTTTTGCTATTGCTCAGGAATTACGTTTGGCCAATTACCAATTACCCATTTTATTCCTTACCAGTAAAACGCTGCCAGAAGATGTAGTAACCGGTTTTGAAAGTGGCGGAAACGATTACCTGAAAAAACCTTTTAGTATGATGGAACTTGTTGTACGTATAAAAGGGTTACTTGGTACCAACCGGTTACAGGCAGGCAGCTTGCAACGGAAACCAGTAACAATCGGCAGCTATCATTTCGATCCTACCAGGCAACAACTAATAATCAACGCCGATACCTATCAATTAACAGCCCGTGAGAATGATATTTTATGGCTCTTATATCGGCAAAAGCAAAACTTATTAACTAAGCAGGAACTGCTTAACACTATTTGGGGTGATGATAATTTTTTTAACGCCCGCACCCTGGATGTATTTATTACTCGGCTCAGAAAACTGCTCAAACAAGATCCCCGGATTCAAATCATCAATATCAGGGGTGCAGGGTACAAATTGGTATGGTAAATAAGTCCATGTTCTATTAATAACAGATAGTATTACAGCAAACTAATATTTCTTAACCCCCTCATTTATTCCATCAATAGCAGAAAGCCTACAACAACCACCTATCAAGCCTTGCAGCTTGCAGCCTGCAGCCGATTTCCTTCTCGATAGAATCTTTATTTCACCTCACGCAGGTAATAACTCGTGCTTCGTCCACCTGCACCCTCTTTAACCAATAATCCTTTTTCTATTAAATCATTGATATCACGAAGTGCGGTATCTGCAGATGATTTAGTAATCTTCGCCCATTTGGATGAGTTAAGCTTTCCATCAAAACCACTCAGCAGTTTGTTAAGCATCAGGCGTTGACGGCTGTTTAGGTCAATTGCTGCAACTGATTCCCAAAAACCAGTTTTGTATTGAACATCTTTCAGGGTGTCTTCAACGGAATCTAAAGAGCGTCCAAGACAAGAGAGAAACCAATTTAACCAGTCGGTAATATCAAGGCTGCCTTTTTGTGTATTTTCAAGTAAGGTATAATAATCATTGCGCTCATTGCGAATTTGCGCCGACATGCTATAAAAACGTTGTGATGTGCCGTCGGCCCTTGCAAGCAGCATATCAGCAATAGCGCGAGCTATCCTGCCGTTGCCATCTTCGAAAGGGTGAATGGTTACGAACCATAAATGCGCGATCGCTGCTTTGAGTACCGGATCAATTACCTGTTTATCATTGAACCATTCCAGAAAAGTATTCATTTCTGCAGGTACTATTTCGGCATCTGGTGCCCGAAAATGTACTTTCTCTTTACCGAATGCACCAGACACAACTTGCATCGGTCCATTTTTACCCGTTCTCCATGCACCAACAGTGATTTTATACAAACCACTGCGGCCGGTTGGAAATAATGCACTTTGCCACCCAAACAATACATCATCTGTAAGGGTTTGGGTATACTGCTGTGTTGCGTTCATCATCATCTCAACCACACCTTCAACATTTCTGTCTACCACATCAACCCCTGCAACCTCCATACCCAGACGGCGTGCTATGGAAGAGCGAACCTGGTTGGAGTCGAGTATTTCTCCCTCTATCTCGCTCGATTTAAGTACATCCAGAGTAAGGGTTTCTAATACCGCTTCTTCGCGGATCGAAAAGCCTAAAGACTCCATCCTGCCAAGCAATTTACCCTGCCTGTATCGTATTTCTGCCAGTAGTGTAGCCAGTGCTTCACTATTCCAGCTAAACTTTGGCCAATCTGGATGCTGATGGATATACATATATTCTCCGCAATTTTTGCGGTAAATATATGTATTATTCACCGCAAAACAACATATTTGCCGCAAATAATGCGGAGAATAGTGGCCCAAATGTCCGCATAGAGGCCAGCTATGGGTCAACGCCCCAAGCCCTCTTCACCCCAAAACCTAATCAACACGCTTCCTTCCACTCCTTATATCATACGCTTTATAATAACTCTTATAACCAAATAACCTGATAGCCGGGGTCAGCAGAAATGCCGTGACTTTCTGTATTGCAACCGGTGGTTTATGAAGATAAGAATCGAAACCAGCCTGGTTCAGGAGCGACATCTGAAACATTGTACCGATTGATTTTCCAAAGCTTGGGTCATGATCTAACAGGCCATACACTTGTGCCAGGTAAAAAGCAAAAGCTTCCGGAAAAGCGGTAGCACCTTTAAAGTGTATGGTATCTGCCGTTTCATTAAAGGGCTTATGCGGCGTGCCTTTGGGAACATGTAGGCTTTGTCCGGGTTTAATTTTTTTTACCTCACCGTCCACCAACATACTGAGCTCTCCGTTTAACACTTCGAATACTTCATCAAAACCTGTGTGGATATGTACCGGTGGACCCGGTGCAAAAGGTTCGATAGTTGATGTACAGTACACAAATCCTTTTTCCTGCTTAACTACTGTTTGCGATGCCTTTTCGGCTTTCGAATAAAATACATCACCCGGTTTGAAGTAAGTACTGATCTCTGGTTTTTTTTCAGGGAAGATGACCAAATGGAACAGATAACCAATTACCAGATATCCACCCAATACAATCACAAAATACATAGCTGTCTTTTTAAGTTTTTTCTTGAACATGGTAGTTGTCATTTATGGGTACAAAGATGCCCATAGGAGGATCGGCGGAATTGTATGTATCGGACATGTTTGATGAGGGAGACCATAGTCCATGGTCCATGGTCTATGGTCTATCGTCCATGGTAAGCTCAGGAAAATATATGGAAAGGAAGATCGCTTTTTTGTGCCTGGTAATCTTTAGCGGTGAGACCGGTATAGTTTTTAAATACGCGGCAGAAATGAGCCTGGTCATAAAATCCGGCTTCATAAGCAATGCTGGTCAGTGCTTTTGAATCATCATGCAAAAGTGATACTGCGGTGCGGAATTTTTTATGGATCAGGAGTTCTTCTGTTGTAAGTCCGAATAAGCTTTGAGATTTTCTGTTCAGTTGTCTGGAAGAATAACAGATATCTCTGGTCAGTATATCAACAGAAGCAGGGGTGTCGACCTTAGCGTTGGAAAAAATAGAACAGAAATAATGTGTTCTGGGACAATTAACCTCATCCAAAACCGGGAACAGCTTTTCAATAACAGCTACTCTTTTTTCAAAGGTATCGGCATCTTTTAATTGATACCATACCTGATTAAAAATCGGATTAATTAAACTGAGGTCTATTAAAGTATTCTTGCATTCAGCAGGCAATATTCCCAGCAAAGGTTTCACCATATAGGTTTCCAGGTTAATGCCGAATAAATGTTGATTGCCTGAATACTGAACATTCACCACATGGGTATTTAAGCCTTGAATAAAACAGTTGGGTGCATTACTGGCTGTTAACTGATGCGGTAAAATACCCGACATGGGATCGGATAAATTGAAAACCATTTCTATCTGTCCTTTGGGTAATATCAGTTCATGGGAAATACCCTGTGGACTGGTTTCCCATATAGTAGTTACATAGTTACTCAATGCAGAACGGGATGGTATGTAAACCTTTGCTTTCATGTTCAGTTTGTAAAACTGATAAAATGCGGGCAATGTATTTACAGCTTTAGGCTGATTGGTATTTTAGTTTCATAAGCGGTAGCTTACAGCTCGCATCCAGTGCTGTCCAAAAAATTTGGCTTCAAGCTACAAGCCGCAAGCTGCAAGTATCGACCTAGGCGAGATGGTAATTGTTTAAGTCTTTCTGCTATTGATGGAATAAATGAAGGGGTATAATTTAAAATGAGCTGGTTAAATAAATATTGGATTGTTGTTATTGCACTACCTGTTATTAATAGAACACGGATTATCATGATAGATCTTGACAATCATGATAATCTGTGTTCCATCATACGCACATCTATAGCTCGCATCCCAATATCACCCAATAACTAAGGCAAATATTGTTTGCATTATTCCTAAATCTTCGAATATTTCAACCTCAAACTATTACTCACCACACTCACACTACTCAAAGCCATCGCTGCCCCTGCAATCATCGGGTTTAACAGGAATCCATTAACCGGATACAATACACCCGCGGCAATTGGAATACCAATCAGGTTATAAATAAAGGCCCAGAATAAATTCTGTTTGATAGTAGCCACGGTTGCCTTCGATAATTTAATGGCCCTGGGTATACTGTTGAGATCAGAGCTGATCAGCGTCATCTTAGCCACATCCATCGCAATATCACTTCCCTTACCCATGGCAATACTAACATCGGCTAATGCCAGGGCATGGCTATCATTAATTCCATCTCCCACCATCGCCACTGTTTTGCCTTGTTCCTGTAAGCTTTTTATAAAAGCACCCTTATCAGCAGGCAAAACTTCTGCTTTAAAATGGGTTATGCCAACTTCTGCAGCAATGGCTTTGGCAGTTTGTTGATTATCACCAGTGAGCATATACACATCAATACCCATGGCAGCTAAAGTTTCGATGGCTTGTTTTGAACCTGATTTTATTTTGTCTGTAATGGCAATAACAACTTTAGCAACACGGTCTTCTGCGAAAAGAATGACTGTTTTGGCTTGTTGTTGCAAATGAACCAGCTTAGTGTTTAAAAAATCATCTATTACAACCTTTTCTTCCTGCATCATTGCCGGACTACCAACATGGTAAATATGTTCCAGGTAATTTGCCTGAATCCCTTTTCCGGTGATACTCAGCACCTGATCAACTGCTATTTTCTTTATATCATCTTTTTCGAGTACACGAACCACTGCTTCAGCAAGAGGGTGCTCAGATTGTGTTTCGATAGCATATAAAACACTTTTTAAGAGCTGATTATCCAAATTTTCCGCAAAGATGATATCACTTACTTCAGGCTTTCCTTCTGTAATGGTTCCAGTTTTATCGAGCACAATTGCGTTGATATCATGCGAACGTTCCAAACTTTCCGCATCCTTAATTAAAATATTGTTCTCTGCACCCTTACCAATACCAACCATTATTGCGGTAGGTGTGGCAAGTCCTAAAGCACAAGGACAAGCAATTACCAATACTGTCACAGCATTCAGTAAACCAAGTGTAAAAGCATTATCAACACCGGTAAATGCCCATACTATAAACGTAAGCAGCGCAATAACAATAACTGTGGGAACAAAAATGCCGGCAATTTTATCTACCAGTTTTTGAACCGGAGCTTTACTGCCCTGAGCCTGTTGTACCAGTTGAATGATCTGTGCAAGAAAAGTAGCTGAGCCTACTTTTTCTGCCCTGAAACGAAAGCTTCCCTTTTGATTAATAGTACCAGCATAAACAGTATCACCTGTTTTCTTCTCTACTGGAAGAGGCTCACCCGTTATCATACTCTCATCAATAAATGAACTACCACTGACCAAAGAGCCGTCTACTGGAATTTTCTCTCCAGGCTTAACCAGTATAATATTGTTTTGTTGAACGGAAGCAATGGGCACTTCTTTGGTGCTATCGTTATCTAGTACCAGCGTAACGGTATTGGGTTGAAGTCCGATTAGTTTTTTTATGGCGGATGAAGTATTAGATTTAGCCTTTTCTTCCAAGAGCTTACCAAGCGATATAAATGCAATAATTACTGCAGCCGCTTCATAATAAACATGTGGATGTAACCCGCGACTATGCCAGTACGACGCAAAAAAAGTATTGAAACAACTGAATAACCAGGCAATACCAGTACTAAGCGCAACCAGGGTATCCATATTGGCCTTACCATGTTTTGCCTGCTTCCATGCCGCAATAAAAAAGTTCCTGCCAAAATAAAATACTACTGGTGTAGAAAGAATCAGCATAATATAATTGGCATAAGGCATATTCATGAAGAACATACCAATCAAAACAATTGGTAATGATAGTATAGAAGACCAGATGGTTCTTTTTTTGAGTCTAGCGTACTGCTGCTGCTGTGCATCTTCCTTAATTTGTTGTTGGTTATCTTCTTCAATTACCAGATCGTACCCGATGGATCGAACGGTGAGCTGAAATTTTTCCGGACTGGTTAATGATGGGTCATAAACAACCCAGGCATCTTGATTGGCAAAGTTTACACTGGCTTCTTTAACACCTTCGACTGAATTTAACATAGACTCTACGCTTACTGCACATGCAGCACAGGTCATCTCAAGTACGGGAAATTTTCTTTTTAGGAGTGAAGCAGAAGAATGAACTGTTTGCATATATAAAAATTTTAGACAAAGCTAGTTTCAGTAAATACCAGCATTGTTATATAATTAGCATTCAGATGTATAAAATTTACGGCTCAAAACTTAACAGAGCCTGTAAGCAGTCCATACAGAATGTTTTATCTTTGGATCATGTCTGTAACACTGCATATTAAGAATATGGTTTGCGACCGGTGTATAATGGTTGTAAAAAATATGTTTGAGCAGCAAGGGCAGGAAATATCCGCTATACAGTTGGGTCAGGTAACATTGATACAGGAACCAACCACTACACAGCTAGAAATACTTCGAAGCAACCTGCAACATTTAGGTTTTGAGTTACTGGATGATAAAAAAGCAAAAACAGTTGAGCGAATTAAAACAGTTATTGTTTCACTGATACATGGCAACTCTGATGATGAGTTTAATTTGAAACTTTCATCTATACTGGAAGAAAAAACAGGGATGGATTATCATTACCTGAGCACATTGTTTTCTTCGGTAGAAGGTATTACTATAGAACGATATGCAATTCTGCAAAGAATCGAGAGAGTAAAAGAATTACTGATGTACGATGAAAAAAGCCTGAGTGATATCGCTTTTGAACTTGGGTATAGCAGCGTGCAGCATTTATCGCAACAATTTAAGAAAACAACAGGCCTTACTCCATCGCATTTTAAGCAGTTGAAAGACAATAAAAGAAAACCACTGGACAAAATCACTGATTAAACTTCAGGGAACACAAAATTTTATACAACTGGGTCAGGATTATATAACAAGTACACCTGCTATCCAAACTAGCTTTGTCTTATGATCAAAGGGAATATTCCCGCAGAAAGTGAAATGAAGCAAAATGGAAACCTTAAAATTCAAAACAACGATTAAATGCATGGGCTGCGTAGCCAATGCTACCCCCTTTCTCAATAAAACAGCCGGTGAAGAAAACTGGAAAGTGGATATTCAAAACCCTGATAAAATACTGGAGGTAAAAACCGAAGGCGCATTACAGGCGGGTGATATCATTAAAGCGGTTGAAGAAGCCGGTTATAAGGCGATACTTGTTCATTAACAGGTACTGCTTTAATCTAATAAACCAACAATCCATCATATGAAACAGTTATTTGTTTTTTTATTCTTGTGTATTTCACAGTTTGTTATGGCACAAACAAAACCATTGAATACACTGCTCAAAAATTACCTCAACCTGAAAAATGAATTAGTAGGGGGGAATGCAGTTAACAGTATAAAAATGGCATCTGCATTCAATGCGTCATTGGAGGCAACCAATGCAAAATCAATGGACGAGACAACCTGGAAATTGTATGCACCAATCAAAGAAAAATTAGTAACCAGTGTACAGGCTTTATTAAAGGAGCAAACAATTGCTAAACAGAGAGAAGTATTTGCAGATTTATCAGAGCAAATGATTCAATTGGCTAAAACTACTTCCTTATCTGATACAGAATTGTATGTTGATTATTGTCCAATGAAAAAAGCTTCCTGGTTAAGTGCAGAAAAAACCATCAGAAACCCCTATTATGGTAATATGATGTTAACCTGTGGCAGCGTAAAAGAAACCATTAAACAATAGCAGGATGAAGCATTTCGGCCTTTTGTTTTTAGCAACCATTATTTTTTCGAGTATCAGGGCACAGCATATGTCTGTAGGTGTAACAGATAGCAGAAAACCCTTTGTTACGAGAAATGGCAACAATTTAATCTACCATTTATATGTAACAGATACGGTGGTAAACTATACAGGAAAAAATGCAAATGCCGTAGCCATAAATGGAAGCTTGCCCGCACCTACACTTTATTTTACGGAAGGCGACAGCGTAGAAATACAAGTGCATAATTTGATGCACATGGAAACCTCTATACACTGGCATGGATTAATATTGCCCAATGAACAGGATGGGGTTCCTTATTTAACTACTGCACCAATAAAAGCACATAGTACACATGTGTTTCGTTTTCCGATCGTACAAACAGGCACCTACTGGTATCATTCGCATACCATGTTACAGGAGCAAAGTGGGATGTATGGCGCTATTGTTATACAGCCCAAAACACATTCAGTTATACCGGAAGAAGTGGTGTTGCTGAGCGACTGGACCGATGAAAATCCCAATCAGGTAGAAAGGTCATTACACTATGCAACCGACTGGTATGCTATTAAAAAAGGTGCTACACAGAATTATCTGCAGGCTATTAAAGAAAAAAAGTTCGGCGTAAAAATTACCAATGAATGGAAACGTATGATGGCGATGGATGTGAGTGATGTGTATTATGATGCCTTGTTAACCAACGGAAAGACCACGGAACTAAAACCATTGTATAAGGCTGGTGATAAAATCAGGCTACGTATTATCAATGGAAGTTCATCAACCTATTTCTGGCTTGGTTATGCGGGTGGTAAAATGAGTGTAATAGCAAATGACGGGGCAGTAGTAGAGCCAGTGGAAGTAGACCGGTTAATTGTTGGTGTATCTGAAACCTATGATGTAATGGTAACCATTCCGGAATCCGGTAGCTATGAACTGCGGGCAACAGCGGAAGACAGAACAAGGGCTACATCACTATGGTTGGGTGCCGGTACAAAATACGCGGCTCCTGTGTTACCAAGACTTAAATATTTTGAGGGAATGAAGATGATGAATGGCATGATGAATATGGATGGTACCATGAATGATATGGGCATGAAAATGAGTTTGCAGCAGATGGATATGAATACAGTGATGTATCCGGAGATTATAGACAGCAATCAGAACATTGTTACACTGAACTATGCCATGTTGAAAGCGCCACAGAAAACTACTTTGCCCGACGGTCCGGTGAGGGAGATGAAATTTGAGCTTACCGGAAATATGAACAGGTATGTATGGACATTGAATAATAAAACCATCTCTGAATCAGATAAAATACTGATAAAGCAGGGTGAGAATATCCGCATCATCCTCACCAATAATTCCATGATGAGGCATCCTATGCACTTGCATGGTCATTTCTTTCGGACATTAAACGGTCAGGGGGAATATGCGCCATTGAAAACAGTATTAGACATTATGCCGATGGAAACCGATACCATTGAATTTCATGCCTCTGAAAAATATGGTGACTGGTATTTTCATTGCCATATACTTTATCATATGATGAGTGGTATGGGACGTATATTTTCTTATGAAAACTCACCACCCAACCCACAAATACCAGACGCAAAAAAAGCTTTACAAAAAGTTTATGCCGACGACAGGCGTTTTTACCTGGGTGCTAAAATTGGTTTGGAAACAAATGGTTCTGATGGAGAAATAATGTATTCAAACACCCGTTGGATGTTGCAAAATGAATGGAGGCTAGGTACCAATAAAGAGCAGGGTTATGAAAATGAATTTCATATTGGCCGCTTGGTAGGTCGTAATCAATGGTTAATGCCATACCTGGGTTTCGACTGGCGATATCGGAAGCATGATAAGGTTGAGAAGAATCTGTTTGGACAAACAAATACCAAAGATCAACGGGGTGTTATTTGTGTTGGTGTGCAATACACATTACCCATGTTGTTAAGAGCAGATGCACGTGTTGATATGGAGGGTAAAATTCGCATACAGCTCGGTAGAGAAGATATGCCACTGTCTAGTCGCCTCCGATTTAATTTTATGTGGAATACGGATAAAGAGTACATGACAGGATTTAGATATATACTAAGCAAATACGTATCCGTTTCATCACATTACGACAGCGATATGGGATTTGGTGCGGGCTTGTCGATTACGTATTAAGTAGTTTTTTTCTCCACAGTATTTCCCATTTAAAATAGGATCTGGACACCATTCCCGGCATTGCGAGGGATTGTTGTGTGCTGCGCAGTAAGATGGTGCTTTATGCTGCAGTTTACTATTTGTCTGGTTGCTTCAGGAGGTCAGCAGTTTGCTAATATGTTCAGTTAGTTAACCCATCTCTCTTAAACTTATTAGTTTATTAGATACGCACCAGATATGCCTGATAAACTGATGGTAAATGAAAGTGATGCTAATCTCCGATACTTTTTTCCAGCTTGTACAAAAATTTAGAACGAAATCGTTAAATAACCTACAGGTTCTGCGTCCGTCATATTTTTCCAATTATCAGTTATGCCAACTGTTTTAAGCAACTTACTGGATATTTTTCGGGAGTTTATGATTTGATTTGTTGATGATGGTATTATTTTATGCCACAATAAACCAATAGTGTTTTTTGTTATCTAACATACCTATATATCGGTATGATGGACACCAGTTTATAATTGTACTTTCATAAAGTTGACTAAACTAAACCAACAGCATTAATATGATGAATCAAATTGTAAGCCTACGAGTACTTTTATGTTTTGCCTTCTTTATTAATATTAGCGATTTAGCCGCGCAAGCAAAGCCAAATAATGGTTCAGGAGTTGTATTGATAAATGGTTATATGTTCGAAGATTCTGTAAAGGGGATTAAGAAAATTCTCCAAACGGCTAAAGTTGTCGAAAATGAATTCAAACCATTGTTAAATGAAATAACGAAACTGCAGGCTGAGTATACTGCATTAGAAGCAAAAATTAAGAGTACTAATAGTACTGATCAAAAGTTGTTTGACCAGGCAGATAGAATAAGAAGAGATGTAACATATAAAAATGAGGACCTTAAAACAAGGTACAATAAACGCTATAACCAAGCAATGGGGCCTGTTTATGATGCTGTATCAGCTGCTATGAATACCTGGTGCAAGGAAAAGGGTTACAAGGCGCTGATTGACTACTCAAAATTTACCGACGGAGTCATATTATGGGTAGATGAGCAGGAAGTAGATGTTATTACTTCAGCACTTATCGTTTATATTAACAGTAAAGTGCTTTAATTTTCCCCTAATATATAGGTAAGGAAGAAGATACAATTAAGATAAACCATTTTTATTACTATGAAATGTATTAGAATACTATGGGTTTTATTGATAGTGGGTGTTCAACTGTCAGCGCAGCATAAAACACCAGCATCAGTATTAGCACAAATGGTTGATTCGGTAAATTATATGCTTAAAAACTGCAAAGACGGTTTAGTACAACCTGTTTTTTCGATTAATACCAAGGGCGATATCTCACTCTTAGATAAGAATGAATCTGGATTTAGGTTTCCTATTACTTCCCTTAATGCTCAGGACAGCGGCCAAATGGAAAATCAGGGAATAACATTTGTTCCGGAAGACAATCGGAGTATCACTATGAACAAGTTTATTCTCTTTGTTGACAAAAAGAAGAACACTATTGCGCTTTTGAAATTTGTAAGTACAACCGACGCTGATGTACGAAAGATATACGCTTTATTATTGCGTGTCAGATCCTACTTTTTTACACATTTTTCTAATTAATAAAGCTTCACAATAGTTGGCGTAAATTTTTAAAAAAGCATGCACAATTTCACTATAAAAAATAATAGAGCTGGTCATTTTATTGTATTAGCAGCAGTACTATTATTGATGTCGATAACTTCTTGGGCTTTTTTCTTTAAAGAAGAACCTATAAAAATTGAGGGGGAAAGTATTTTCATCTTGATAATAATAGGGGGTATTGGTAGTGTTGTATTGGTAATGGCACTAAAAATGATGGTTCAAAATCCTGATGTATTGGTAATAAATGAAAATGGGTTTGCATATAACCCCGGAGGTGTTTCATCTGGATTTATGGAATGGAAGAATGTAGCGGAAATAAAGTTTACAGAAGTGAGAACAACCGTTGGCCAGCTTCCCGGACCAGTATGGGAGCGGGTTTTGGCAATAAAATTCAAAGACCCTTCTATTTACCAGGAACAGTATAATCCAATAGTGAAAGGGTTGATGAATTTGAATAAGAACATGTATGATGCTGATATCTTTTTTCGCTTAAGTACTTTCGGAAATAAGGGTGACGAAGTTTATTCACTCATGTCGCGATACTGGAAAGAAGCAAACCATGAAGTTCAGTAGTGTTATAGAGCTGAACAGTATTTTTTAGCAGAAGCAATGAGAAGGCAAACTGCAATAAGGCAATGCTGCCAATTGAGCACAAATGCAATATCAGTTAAAGCAAGTAATATTGAAGGAAATATACTTACTCACCAGGAACTTTATAGTTTTAAAAACTGTCTGTAATGTATAATTTTAGCATTATGAAAAAGGTCCTGTGTGTAGTAATCTTAGTAATAATAATTTTTAAGATTCCTGGTAAAACCCAATCGCAGTTGAATACATCTGCTACATTGGTTTATGCTGGTGGACCAGACTCATTAAGTAAACATATTTGGAAAAAGATTCGTTCAAAAATAAATATTCAATCTGATCATCTGTTGTTTTTCAAAATAGCAGTATCCTCCACTGGAATTGAAAATGTATCAACTTTATTTATTGTAGATAGTGAGGTTTCAGGCATTGTAAAAAAAGCAATTAAAGAAACGGACGCTGGCTGGGTTAGACAAAAGAACTTATTTGAGGTGGTGGTACCCATATTCTTAATAACGGAACAACAAAAGGATTCCAAAAAGCCTGTTACATATAATAGCTTCAACAGAAACGAGCAACCTGTTTCCTGTTTATTATTCCCACCAATTGTTTTTAATTTCTACGAAAAAAATCATTAATCGATTTCGCGCATTTAGGATACTGACTTTTAGAAATTTTTTGAACTTTCCAAAAGCTCTTTTTCATGAACGTTAATTGAACACAGGTTCTCATAATTTTCAAGATCTATCATGATAAATCATGAGAATCATGAAGATCCGTGTTCCATCCTCCGCCCTTGCGGTCACTTGTGAAACCGAAAGAGAAGAAAATATTTTAATTAGTTTCTACTTGTCCAATAGTAGTATACTATCTTTGCAAAAATTTTCTTTTTGTTCCTCAAACAATTCTTTACGGCAATAGTATTACTGTCATTTAGTTGTCAGTTATTCAACCGTGCGGCAATTGTTACCAGCTATTATACCAATAAAGCAGCCTACGAAAAAAACTGCGAAAACAAAGCAAAACCGCAGCTTGCCTGTCATGGTAAATGCCAGATGATGAAGCAGTTGAAAGCGGAAGAAAAAAAAGACCAACAAAATCCGGAACGCAGGATAGACAATAAAAATGAAGTGGTACTCTCCTCCAAATCATTTTATCCTTCACTAAAATTACTTGCACAAATAAGATCAACTTATTTCGATTACTACCAGCCAGGAAAGCTTTCAGGCATTGCTAAGTCTGTGTTTCACCCACCCACGGTATAACGGTACATATCAGGCGAATCAAGTGTTGAAGGAGCTTTTAGTCCATGGACCATGGACCATGGTCTATGGTCCATGGACTATGGCCCCAAACCCATCCGCAAGTTCCCAATTCCCAACCATTGATAGCCCCACATTTTAATCGTTCGTTGTAACGATTCGATATTCTATTGATTTATTTTAAATAGTATAAAATGAAACGCATACTTTTTGCGTCAGTAATTCTTTTTGCCTCATGCCAAAAAGAAGCTGACAACCCCTACAATAATAATCTTACAGGAAATCTCTCTATTGAATTTGATAATATCGCCGGATCATCTGATCTGCAATTAAACACGGGTACTTATACCAATGCAGCAGGCGAAAGTTTCAAGGTAACAAAGCTGAAATATTATGTAAGTAATTTCAGCTTAACGAAATCGGATGGTAGTACTTATATCGTTCCGCAAGACAGTTGCTATTTTCTGATTGATGAATCTCAGTCAGCAACAACCAAACCAGTTTTAAAAGTACCAGAGGGCGAATACATATCGCTCAGTTTTACGCTGGGTGTAGACAGTCTGCGCAACACCATGGATGTATCGAAACGAACAGGCGTACTCGACCCAACAGCCCTGGCCTCCGATATGTATTGGGGATGGAACAGTGGGTATATTTTCTTTAAAGTAGAAGGCACCAGCTCAGCAGCCAACGGAGGAAATTTTGCCTACCATGTAGGTGGCTTTGGTGGTTACAGTACCGCAACAGTAAATAACCTGCGAAAAATTACTTTAAATCTAATGGATCGTGGAACTGCAAAAGTGAAGGCCAACAAGCCGTCTAATATTCATTTGTTTGCCGATCTGCTTAAAGCATTCAATGGCAATACCAACATGAGTTTCGCATCCGTAGCCATGATACATTCCGCAACTGCCGGCACACCGGTAGCCAATAATGCATCGCTAATGTTTACACACGATCACACGGAAAACTAAAACCATGAAACGAAATCAGTTGATCATCGGATTTTTCCTTGCTGCCGCTTTAATAGCGTGCAGCAAGGAGGTGATCCGGGAAACATTCGCGGGCTTTATACAGCCTGAAGGATTTCCTTCACCCACCTATCATTTCTCTACCAACACCATTAAAAAAGAAACATTTGAGCTGGGCAGGAAATTATTTTACGACCCGATACTTTCTGCAGACAATACCATTAGTTGTGGAACCTGTCATATTCAAACATCTGCCTTTACCCACCACGGACATACCTTAAGCCACGGCATACATGATAGAATGGGTACGCGTAATAGTCCACCGATCATGAACCTCGCCTGGAGCAGTTCATTTATGTGGGATGGCGGCATATTCGATCTCGATCTGCAATCCATAGCACCCATAACCAATCAACTGGAAATGGATGAGACGATGGAAAATGTATTGAAGAAACTCAAAGCAAGTAATGTATATCCATCTCTGTTTTCAAAAGCTTATGGTGACAATGAAATTACCGGGGTACGTTTCCTGAAAGCACTCTCACAGTTTATGTTGATGTGTGTAAGTAGTAATGCCCGTTACGATAGTGTAATGAGAAAGCAGGCAGTATTTACTCCGCTTGAAAACCAGGGGTATACGGTATTCAAAACCAAATGCAGTGCATGTCATACTGAACCATTGTTCACCGATCATTCCTTTCGCAACAATGGCATTCCACCATCACTGGTAAACGATGAGGGACGCTCTATGGTTACCCAGCAAGCAACAGATCGCTATAAATTTAAAGTACCCAGTCTGCGCAACCTGGCATACACCGCCCCTTATATGCACGACGGAAGGTTGCTTACACTTGATGCAGTACTTGATCATTATACCAAAGGCGTACAATCAACAGAAAACCTCGACCCATTGTTGAAGAATGGAATCGGTTTATCAAATGAAGAGCGAACAGCACTGCTTGCATTTTTGCAAACATTGAACGATCGCAGTTTTATCACCAATAAATTATTGTCGGAGCCATGATACAAAAACGAAGGATAATAATATTAATCATGATACTACTAGTAGCTGGCAAGGTAAAAACGTACGCCTGTGATATTTGTGGTTGTGGGGTAGGTAACGCCTATATAGGGATACTACCAGATTTTCAGCAAAAGGTATTCGGCATCAGATACAGAATCAATGCAATACAAACACATATAGGTTCAGGGGGAACGGTGTCATACCTCACCACCCAGGAGCATTACCGAACCATTGAAAGCTGGGCCGGCTGGAACTTTTCTAAACGCTTCAGGGTAATGGTCAACCTGCCCTATCACTTGAATGAAAAATTGAACCAGGGGTTGAAACAAACAAAACAAGGATTGGGAGATATAAACCTGTCTGGGTATTATGAACTGATCAATAAAAGAACTAAGCACCAAAACAAATTATTGGTACAAAGTCTTTGGGTGGGTACTTCCATAAAATTCGCTACCGGACAATACAACCCAGCAGATAAAAATGCAACTGCACAGAATGCGAACCTGTTTCAGTTGGGAACGGGGAGTACTGATTTTAGTTTGCATGCTATGTATGATATACGTTTAAATGATATTGGTTTGAATGCGAATACCATGTATAAGCTAAACACTGTAAACAGTTATCAATACAAATACGGCAATAAATGGAGTAGTAGTTTGCAGATGTATTATAAGTTCCGGATAAAAGCTAAATGGTTGCTTGCACCCAATGCCGGTATACAATATGAGCAATCGGCCCTTGACAGTGATAACAAACTGGCCGTAAATATATCGGGTGGTAATCTGATGATGGGAACAATAGGTATTGAAACAGGAGCAGGAAAACTATCATTCGGCGCCAACTGGCAAACACCACTAAATCAAAATCTGATGGGCGGTGTGGTTAAGGCAGAGAATAGGGTGATGGTTCATATGAGCTGTGATTTTTAGCTGCAAGCCAGTACTGGAAGGGGAAATTTGGCTTCAAGCTACAAGCCGCAAGCTGCAAGCCTTGATTGCTGCTTGTTTTAGGCTTTCTGCTATTAATGGAATAAATAGAGGGAGCATATTTTAAAATGAGCTGGTTAATGAAATAGTAGATTCCCGCTAATGCGCTATTTGCTATTAATAGAAAAATTTGAACCGTTTCGAATTAATTTATTCACCATTCACAATTGACCATTCACGAAATACGATCTGCCATAAGCGATTTTCTGATATAACTTTTTATTATATATTTTATTATTATATTCATATCACAAAACCTGCTTTCTGCAACAACCTATTTTCCGATTAAAGTTCACCCTGATGCTGGTAATAATCAGTACAGCAATGTTATATGGGCAACAGGTAGGGTTTAAGGGTTTGGTAACGGATACAACGGGGAAACTCCCATTAAAATATGCAGTGGTTGCAGTAATTAGTAAAACCGATTCCACATTAGTAAACTCCATACGCAGCAACATAGAAGGAAAATTTCAGTTAGAAAACCTCAAACAGGGTGCTTATACAATCATGGTTACCTATCCTGAGATGGCTGATTTTCTTGTAGACATAAACCTTACAGAAACAAGCATTTTGGATTTAGGTAAAATTATTATGACATCTCGCTATCACTTATTGGAGGAAGTAACAGTTAGGGCAGGAAAAGCGATCAGGATGCGGGGAGATACACTGGAATATAAAGCCGATAGTTTTCAGGTAGCACCAGGAGCAAATGTAGAAGCATTACTACGCAGGTTACCGGGAATTGAAATTGGTCCGGATGGAAAAATTAAAGCACAGGGAAAAGTAGTAAACACAGTTTTGGTAGATGGAGATGAATTTTTTCGCGACGATCCTACATTAGTTACTCAATACCTGAAAGCATCTTCGGTTGACAAGGTTCAGGTGTTTGATAAAAAATCTTTAGAAGCAGAATTTTCTGGAATTGATGATGGTGTAACAAATAAAACCATGAACATTACCCTTAAAGAAGACAGTAAAAAAGGGCTATTCGGAAAATTATCCGTAGGCTCTAATGGGGATGGCTTATACAGTCATGAAGGCATGGTAAATAAATTCAACAGAAAAGAAAAAATGGCTGTTTTTGGAATTTCTTCTAATACAGGTAGAATGGGATTGGGTTACGATGACAGAGCAAAATTCTTCACTAATACACAGAGTAGGATTTCTATAGAGGATGAAGATGAAATAATGTATGATATGGATTTTGATGAAGGATATTCTTCAGGTATTCCAACCAGTACAAATATGGGTTCGCAATATGTAAATAAATGGAATAAAGACAAACAATCCATCAATCTTAATTATTCCTACGGCAGGGTACAGTCAATAGGGTGGGAAACACATAGTGGATCACAGCTACTACCCGATAATAGTATTAGGGCAAGTAAGGGCAATAACAATTCCGTATCATTAAACAATAAACACAATGCGATAGCTGCATATGAAACAAAAATTGATTCTTTTTCAACAGTAAGAATATCATTGAACGGACTATCAGGAGAAACAAGCAGTGCCAGCTATGATTATGAGGAATCAAAAGATGGTATGGGTAATTTTCTGAATAAAAGCAACCAGCAAATTACCACAAATGGCAAACAGCAATCGGTAGCTGGTAACTTTATCTGGCAAAAAAGGTTTCGTAAAATAGGCAGGGTGGCTAGTTTATATTTCGAACAAGATAACCAGGAGAGAACATCTACCAAGCTGGCAGAAACAACCAATTTCTTTTACAGCAATAACAACCCGACTGCAGACACGTTGAATCAGTTACAGGATAATTCGGGAAAAACAAATAAAACCAGGGCCAGGTTAACATTCACTGAACCAATTTCCAAAAAATTACTCCTCAGTTCAGAATATACCTGGAGTTCCATTGCCAACGACAGGAACCGCAATGTATTTGGCCAAAGTGTGATGGGTAAATACGATGATCCGATTGATACATTGAGTAATAATTATCATTTTAATATCCGGTCACATATACCTGGGCTGACAATACAGTATAAAACCAAAAAAGTTTCCATCTCAGGGGGCAGTAAAATTAATTTTAGTGAACTGGAACAGGTGAACCTGAACCTTAAAGAAACGGTAATAAGGAGGTTCAACAATTATTTTCCAACCGCAAGGATAAGTCTTTCGCTGAATGAACATAACAGAATAGAGATTCAATACAACGGAAATACCAGCCAGCCTTCTATAGAACAACTACAACCGTTAAGGGATAATAGTAATCCGCTTTATACCAATATTGGCAACCCAAACCTTCGCCCATCATTTAATCATTCGCTGACACTCAGTTTTTCAAAATATGATTTCAAAGGAAATAGTTTGAATGTATCAGCTAATTGGCGACAAACAATGAATGCTTTTACAAGTAAGCAAACCGTTGACCAATTCAACAGATCTGTAACGCAATATATCAACCGAAACAACCTCCCTTCTGGTTCTTTCTTTGCTTTTTTCAATAAAACGCTCTTTAAGAAGGCCTCAACAAAATCTTTAAATTTAGGTATCCATATAAATGTATCAAGCAATGGTTATTTACATATATTGAATGATCAGGAAATCATTACCAGACAGAAGGGTTTATCCGTAGGAGCCAATTTGACGTATTTCAAATACAATAAATTAATGCTCCAGTATTCTTTTGATGTTAGGTTTACAACGAGTAATGCCAGTATTGGTAATATCGGTGCAACGAAAATGTTTACACATACTCATACCCCCAAAGCCACTATTTATTTACCTTGGAAGATAGAGCTGGAAACCAATGCCAATATGCAATTTCAGCCAGCTAACAGATCCTTCGGAAATGCGCGTAATATTGTTAAATGGAATGCTTCCTTGCAAAAGAAGTTTTTAAAAAATGATAAGGCCATACTTAATTTATCCGTATTTGATATCCTAAATCAATATACCGGATTCTACAGGAGTATTAATGGGAATGGTTTTTATGAATCATCGAATAATTATATACCGAGGTATGCACTATTATCCTTTATTTGGAATTTCTCTACCAAATTGTAACCAAATATGAAATTAATATGTAGCATAGGCACATTTGTTATACTGCTATTTGCAGCTAACGCAATTTGTGCGCAGGATTTTGTTACCAAAGGAAAAATATCGTTTGAAAAAAAAGATAACCTACGCAAACAGTTAATGCGCGCTAATTCTCCAATACCTGATGGAATGGAAATGCCAGAATCGCTAATATCTTTTTATGAATTTACTTTTTCAGATAATCGGGCGTTATATAAAGCTGGAAAAGAACGACCACGTTTTTCCGAAGTGCAAGAGGACCAGACAATATCTTTTGCAAATAATTCAAACATCATATACAGTCATTATGGTAAGGGATCACGTGTCGTTAAAAAGCATATAATCAACGAAGCCTTTATCCAGGAAGATAGCATTCCTCCCGTTCAATGGAAAATAGGACAAGAAACCAGGATCATTGCCGGATATAACTGCCGCAAAGCAGTAGGACGCATTTATGATACGCTTTATGTGGTGGCTTTTTATGCAGAAGAGTTGGTAATAAAAGGAGGTCCGGAGGGTTTTTCCGGTTTACCTGGTATGATTTTGCAGTTGGCAATACCAAGAATGAATTCTATATGGACCGCTACTAAAATTGAACTTGCAGAAGTTGACGAATCGGAAATAGTACCACCAGCTATCAAAGGAAAGCCACAAACAAAAGAAGAGCAAATAAACAAACTAAAAAAGCTAGCCAAAGATCAAGGTATTTCCGACCCCGAAACATTTGTAAAAGCAGTACTTAATTCGGCGAAGTATTTTTTATAGATACAGCAACTGGGCAATTGTATAATATTTTGAGCAATTGAAGTCCGTGAAAATTTGATAAAGAGCTGTAGATGTCGAGTATGAAGGAACAAGAATTATTACGATTCTCAATATCTATCATGATAAATCATGAAAATCATGATAATCTGCGTTCTATTAATAGCAACTATGGATTTACAGCAATATAATAGTTCATTAACCAGGGCATTTTAAATTATCAAATTCGCAGGCCTCCTCACTTATTCCATCAATAGCAGAAAACCTAAAATGACCTCCAATCAAGGCGTGCAGCTTGCGGCTTGTAGCTTGCAGCCAAAGTCTTATTTCTTCTTCTTCAACGAAGATTTTCTCACAATCAATTCCGACCTTACCACAATAGTTTGTGTGTGTTTTAAATTAGAAACACCTTTCAGGTGGTTGATGAGGTTGCGGGCGGCAATTTCTCCTACATCGATACCGGGATAATGAATGGTGGTTAGTTGGGGTTCAATTATTTTACTGATGGCATCGTTGTTAAAACCTACGATGGCGATATCTTCCGGGATACGGATACCATTTTCTTTGAGTGTTTTCATACAAACGGCTGCGGAGAAATCGTTGGTAATAAAGGCGCCGTCTGGTAGTGGTTTCATTTTTAGTATTTCCATTGCGGCTTCTCTACCGCCCTGTTCACTAAGGTCTTTAATGAGTACCAGGCTTTTATCAAAGGGAATATGGTGATCCTTCAAAGCGTCTACATAACCTTTATGGCGTTGGGCATATACATTTCGCTGCAGGTTGGCGGTTACGAGTACAATTCTTTTACAACCCTGCTCAATAAGGTGCTCGGTTGCAGCGTAGCCGCATTTCTGGTTATCAATAATTACCTTGGTATTCTCACTTTGTTCCTCCACACGGTCAAAAAATACGATGGGAATACCTTTTTCATTAAAAGGTTCAAAATGTTCCAGGTTCTTGGTGTTGAAGGAAAGGGAGGCGATTAGTCCATCGACCCTTTTATGAAAAAGGTTCATGGCGTTGGCTGCTTCTTTCTCATAACTTTCAGAAGAGTGTGCAATGATGATATCGTAACCGGCTTCGGTGGTGATCTTTTCAATACCAGCAAGTACCGAAGACATGAAGTTACTGTTCAACTCATGCATCATGATGCCAATGGTATTGGTTTTTTGTTTGCGGAGGTTGCTGGCGAAATTATTATGTCGGTAACCGAGTTCTTTGGCGGCAACCTGAATGCGTTTCTTGGTATTCTTATTAATCGCAGGATGATCTTGTAATCCGCGGCTCACCGTAGCTGATGAGAGGTTAAGGTGTGCCGCTATGTCATAGATCGTAGTCTCTTTTTTGGGCTTCATTTGCAATCGGTTGCGAGGTCGTTTTATACTGAATACAATTTACAAAGAAATCAATCATAATGCGTTTGCCGATGCATGAAAAGCTGCACCAAAGATTTTAAAAGAGGCTTATTTCAGCCTAAAATCCTTCAGGTTGGTCATCTATTTGTCACCAGACCCAATAAAACGATCTTATACAACCTCCACATATTTTGTAAAATCGAAATAAAGGAGGGAGTATAACCCTGTGTAAACAGATTTCGGAGAGGGGTAATGGGTTATAATAGGTATGAGCAAGGTTAAAATATGCAAAGAATGGACATATTCTGTGCTTTTTGGCCCAAAATCGGAGTAATCAATTGCTACAATAGACAAAAATGGAAGCTGCTGTTGCCCGGATCAGGGGTATAAGTTGGTCGGTAAATAAGAAAGGGGGAAAATGGCGAATAAATCAGCAGGGAGTAGTTGTCTGAGAAGATATGGGAATGAAAAAAATGCTATACCCGGCTATGACGGACGGACGAAAATGGGTAAAAAAGCAATTTTTTTAGAAATTTATGCAAGCGATTGCATTTTTATTAAAAATTTGTTTACATTAGTCAAAC